>CAYWGQ010000076.1:0-17072 GCA_964457725.1 uncultured Gammaproteobacteria bacterium | reverse complement strand
CGCTGAAGCGGAAGAAGAACTCGTCGATGCGCGTCGCGATCGAGCTCGTCAAGGACGGCGTCGCGGACGCGTGCGTCAGCGCGGGCAACACGGGCGCGCTGATGGCGACTGCGCGCTACGTGCTGAAGACGCTGCCCGGCATCGACCGCCCGGCGATCCTCGCCGCCGTGCCGGGGCTGACCGGGCCGACGTACATGCTCGATCTCGGCGCGAACGTCGACTGCACCGCGCCGCAGCTGCTGCAGTTCGCGCTGATGGGCTCCGTCGTCGCGGGCGACATGCTCGACGTCGCGCGGCCGAAAGTCGCGCTGCTCAACATCGGGCAGGAGCACATCAAGGGCAACCAGGTCGTGCGCGAGGCGAGCGAGCTGCTCGCCGGCAGCGGTTTGAACTACATCGGCTTCGTCGAGGGCAACGGCATCTTCCAGGCGGAAGTCGACGTCGTCGTCTGCGACGGTTTCGTCGGTAACGTGGCACTGAAAACCATGGAAGGAGTGGCCGGCTTGATAGGCTCGTTCCTGAAGCAGGAGTTTCATCGCAACTTGCTGCGCAACGTGCAAGGGCTCGTCGCGAACTCGGCGCTCGACGCGATTCGCGAGCGGCTCGATTCGCGCCGCTACAACGGCGCGAGCCTGGTCGGCCTGAACGGCGTGGTGATCAAGAGCCACGGCTCGGCCGATCAGTTCGCATTCGAGACCGCCGTCCGCGCGGCGACGGTCGAGGCCCGCAAGGGCGTTCCGGTCCAGATCGGCCGCCTCCTCGAAGATCAGTCCCCCGCATGTATTCGCGCATAGCCGGCAGCGGCAGATACCTGCCGGAGAAAGTGCTGACGAACTTCGACCTCGAGCGGATGGTCGAGACGTCGGACGAGTGGATTCGCACGCGCACCGGCATCGAGCGCCGGCACATCGCCGCGGACGGCGAGACGACCGGCGATCTCGCGTACCGCGCGTCGCTCGCCGCGATGGAGAAGGCCGGAGTCGGTCCGGCGGACATCGACCTGGTCGTCGTCGGCACGACGACGCCGGATCTGATCTTCCCGAACGTCGCGTGTCTGCTGCAGGAGCGGCTCGGCATACGCGGCGGGCCGGCGTTCGGCATCGAGGCCGCCTGCTCCGGTTTCCTCTATAGCCTCGCGACCGCGGATCAGTTCATTCGCGCCGGCCAGGCGAAGCGCGCGCTGGTCGTCGGCGCGGAGACGATGTCGCGGATCGTCGACTGGACGGACCGCGAGACCTGCGTGCTCTTCGGCGACGGCGCGGGCGCCGTCGTGCTCGAGGCGGCGGACGAGCCGGGCATCATCTACTCGAAGCTCGGCGCCGACGGCCGCTATCGAGAGCTTTTGTACGCGTCGACCGGCGTCTCGACCCGGCCGATGGCCGGCGACGTGCCGAAGCTCAAGATGAAGGGCAACGAGGTCTTCAAGGTCGCGGTCAAGACGCTCGAGAGCATGGTCGACGAGGTGATGGAAGCGAATCATCTCGAGAAGGGCTCGATCGACTGGCTGATACCGCACCAGGCCAACATCCGGATCATCAAGGCGACCGCGAAGCGGCTGCAAATGCCGATGGAACGCGTCATACTGACCGTGCAGGAGCACGGCAACACGTCCGCCGCTTCCGTGCCGATGGCGCTCGACGTCGCCGTCGAGGACGGCAGGGTGAAGCGCGGCGATCTGCTGCTGCTCGAGGCCTTCGGCGGCGGCTTCACGTGGGGGGCCAGCCTGATCCGCTACTGAGGGCCCGGACGGACGCGCGATGCCCCGCCGTAGGGGGATCGCGCAATGCGAACCGCTGCTCATGACCGACGCGAGGCAAAGCCTATAATGCGCGCCATGACGACACGCACGGCTTACGGTTGGTTGCTCTCGTTGCTCGTTCTGGTCACGGGCCCGGCGCTCGCGCGGGAGTACGTCATACCCGAAGGCGCCGACGTCGTCGGCGAGCCGCTCGTGATCCGCTCCCGCTACGAGGACACGTTCGTCGCGCTCGCGCGGCAGTACAACGTCGGCTTCGAGGCGTTGCGGCGCGCGAATCCCGACGTCGATCCTTGGCTGCCCGGCGAGGGCACGGAGATCGTGATCCCGTCGCAGTTCGTGCTGCCGCGCGCGCCCCGGGAGGGCATCGTCGTCAACGTCGCGGAGCTGCGCCTCTACTACTTCCCGGACAAGGACGGCCGGCGCGTGATCACGCACCCGATCAGCATCGGCCGGCAGGACTGGTCGACGCCGCTCGGCACGACGACGATCACCGCGAAGCAGGCGAACCCGAGCTGGTATCCGCCGCAGTCGATCCGCGAGGAGCACGCGGCGATGGGCGATCCGCTGCCGGCCGTCGTGCCGCCGGGCCCGGACAATCCGCTCGGCAAGCACGCTCTTCGCCTCGGGCTGCCCGGGTACCTGATCCACGGCACGAACAAGCCTTCCGGCGTCGGCATGCGCGTGACCCACGGCTGCATCCGGATGTTCCCGGAAGACATCGAGGCGCTCTACGAGAGCGTGCCGGTCGGGACGAAGGTGCGCATCGTCAACCAGCCGTACAAGCTCGGCTGGAGCGCGGAGGGTCTGTATCTCGAGGCGCATCCGCCGCTCGAGGAGCACGCGGATGCCGAGACGGAGCGCTCCGCGACCGCGCTGACGCACCTGTTCGTGGCCGCGACCGAGGAGCGGATGACGCGAGTCGCGTGGGAAACGGCGGAGCGGGTGATGCAGGCCGCCCGCGGAATCCCGGAGTTCGTCTCGGAGCTCGAGCCGCTCGCGTCGAATTGACCCCGTAGGCTCCTGCCCCGGGAGCCTCGCGACGCTCGTCGATATCTTCGTCTAAGGCGGCTCGCCGCCTGCCGACCCGTTGCTCACGAGTCTTTTCTACCCGGGTTCACGCGAGAGAACACCCGAAGCGGGCGCGAAAAAAAAGAGCCGCCGGAAGTCGGCGGCTCGCGGATTCGTTGTCGGTGCGGGAGGCCGCACCTCGGATCGTTATAAAAATAGTGAGAGCGGTTACTTGCGCTGCGATTGCTCGAACATCCGATCCAGGCGCTGATTGGTCGCATCGCAGCAGGCCTGTGCCGCCTGCGCCGCTTGCAGCGCCTGGTTCGCGGTGCTCTGCGCGCCGGAGGCAGTCTGCTGAGCTTGCGTTGCGGTGCGTTGCGCAGCTTCGGCGGTGCTTTGCGCGGCCTCGGCCGTCGCGCGCACGGAGTCGATCTGCTCACGCAGACCGGCGCAACCGGTCGTGATCGCAATGCCGCAGACGACTGCTGCTACTCGCAGAGTGGCCTGTAGTTTGCTCGTCATTGAAGATTCCCCTGAATAGTGGATTGAAGCCGGCGCCATTATTTCCTAAAGCGCAATCCGCTGCAATTTAAAAACATTGCGGCGTCGCTCGATGCCGACACGTTTGCCGAAGATGACAGATCGTTAAGGCTGCGTGCGAGCAGGATCGGTCCGCTTGCTTCGCTTTGCAATTTCGCGAAGAAAGAGCGGGAATCGCCGCTGGCCGCGCAGAGCGGCGCACGCTTGACCCTTCCGGGGATCAGTCTGTATAAATAGCCAGTCTGGCGTTATATACAGGTCCTACTCCGATGCGCGAGCTCACGCCCCGGCAGAGACAGATTCTCACGCTCATACAAAAAGTTATTCACGAGACGGGCATGCCGCCGACGCGTGCCGAGATTGCGCACGCGCTGAAGTTCCGTTCGGTCAACGCGGCCGAGGACCATCTCCGCGCGCTCGAGCGAAAAGGCGTCATCGAGCTTCTGCCCGGCACCTCGCGGGGCATTCGCCTGAAGGACTCGCTGCGCGAGCAGCTGGGATTACCGCTCGTCGGCAGAGTCGCCGCGGGCGCGCCGATTCTCGCCGAGGAGCACATCGAGGCGCGCTACCAAGTCGACGCGGACCTCTTCAAGAAGCCGCCGCACTTCCTGCTGCGCGTGCACGGCATGAGCATGCGGGACGCCGGCATTCTCGACGGCGACCTCGTCGCCGTGCATCGCACGCCCGAGGTACGCAATCGGCAGATCGTCGTTGCGCGCCTCGATGACGAGGTCACGGTCAAGCGTTACCGCCAGGAGGGGCATCGCGTTTGGCTGCTGCCGGAGAACCCGGATTTCAAGCCGATTCAGGTGGACTTGCACGAGCAGTCGATGACGATCGAGGGCGTCGTCGTCGGTGTGCTGCGCGCGAACGTGAAGTAGGAGACGAGCACCGAAAGCAGGCGCGCCGTCATGGGCCTCGAGGAGCTTTTGCGGAGCATGCGCGTCTGGCGCGGCGGCAGTGCCGACCTCGTTCAGCCCGCCGTGCCGAGCGGTTTCGCGGAGCTCGATCGATACCTGCCGGGCGGAGGCTGGCCGCGCGGAGCGCTGATCGAGATCTGTCTCGATCACTACGGCATCGGCGAGCTGCGGCTGCTGCTCGCCGCGCTCGCGCGGCTCGTGCGCGAGGCCGAGCCGAAGAAATGGATCGTCTGGGTCGCGCCGCCGTTCGTGCCGTATGCCCCGGCGCTCGCGCAGCACGGCATCGATCTCGACTGTCAGTTGCTCGTCCATCCCCGGAGCGGTGGACGGAAGAGTGCGCTGTGGACGATCGAGCAGGCGGTGCGCTCGGGCTCGTGCGCCGCCGTGCTCGCCTGGGTGAGGTCGGCCGACGAGGTCGACTTACGCCGCTTGCAGCTCGCCGCCGAGGAGCGCGGCTGCCCGATCGTGCTGTTCCGGCCGGTTGCGGCGCTTGCGAGCCGCTCGCCCGCCGCGTTGCGGATGCGGCTCACCCGCGAGGCCGCCGCGACGCGCGTGGCGATCGTGAAGTGCCGCGGCCGCCAGCCGACCGAGATCGGGCTCGCCGGGCTCGCTTGAGAGCGATGACGGACGCACGCCGTGCAGCCGCTCTCATCGCCGTCTCTGTTTCGCACGGACCCTTCGCCGACCCCGCGCGAAGCGCAGGAACCGCGGCGCCGGGATCTGTGGCTCGCGGTGCACCTGCCGAACTTGCCGCTCGAGGCATTGCCGGGCGGCACGGCCCGTGCGCCTACGGTCGTCGCCGAGCCCGTCCGCGGGCAATGGCGCGTCGTCGCGGCGAATGGCCGCGCCCGCTCGCTCGGCATCGTTCCTGATCTGCCTCTTTCGTCCGCGTTCGCGCTCGCGCACGCGCTGAACGTGTTACCGCGCTCGGCGCCCGCCGAGCGCGCGGTGCTCGAGGCGCTCGCCGAGTGGGCGTATTCGATCACGCCGCTCGTCGGGGTGGAGACGGAAGCCTCGCTCGCGCTCGAGGTCGAGCGGAGCTTGAAGCTCTTCGGCGGGCTCGATCCGATCAAGGCGCTGCTCGCGGAGGAGCTCGGACGCCGCCGGCTCACCTTTCACGCGTCCGCGGCGCCGACCGTTTCGGCCGCCGTCTGGCTCGCGCGCCAACGACAGCCGGACGCGCTGACGCCCGAGTCGCTGCCCGCGCGCCTCGGTGCGCTGCCGATCGCCGCGACGGGCTGGCCTCCCGATCTGCGGACGATGCTCGAGGACATGGGCGTGCGGACGATCGGCGATTGCCTGCGGCTGCCGCGAAGCGGCCTCGCACGGCGGATCGGACGGGAGCGGGTGCGCGAGCTCGAGCAGGCGCTCGGCTTGGAGCCGACGCTGCGCACGGAGCGTCAGCCGACGCAACGGTTCCGGGATCGGGTGGAGCTCGACGCGGAGACCGCCGCGAGCGACGTGCTCGTCGGCGCTGCGGCGGTGCTGATCGATCGGCTCGTGCCGGTGCTGCGCCGCAGGCAGGCGGAGATCGCGACGCTCTCGCTCGAGCTCGAGCATCTGCATCGCGCATCCACCTCGACCGTGCTCGATTTCGTGCGCCCGTGCCACGAGCGCGAGCGGCTGCTCGATCTCGTCACGGACCGAATCGAGCGGCTGACGTTGCCTGCGCCGGCGATCGCGGTCGCGCTCGAGACCGGCGACTTCCGCCCGTTGTCGATCGAGCCGCCGGCCTTGTTCGGCGGCGGCGCGGAGACGCCGCGCGCGATCGCGCTGCTCGAACGGCTACGCGAGCGCTGCGGTGCGGCCGGCGTGCTCGGGATCGCCGCGGCGGCCGATCATCGGCCGGAGCGCGCATGGACATCGCCCGGCAGGCGCGGCGCGCTGCGGCCGGGTGCATGCGACGGCATTCCGTCCGTCGAGCGGCCGCTCTGGCTTTTGCCGGAGCCGCTGCCGCTCGATTCGCCGGAGGCGCGTGCGCAGTATCGGCCGCCGCTCGCGCTGCAGCGCGGGCCCGAGCGGATCGAGAGCGGCTGGTGGGACGACGGCGACGTCGGCCGCGACTATTTCGTCGCGACGGCCGCCCGCGGCGAGCGGCTCTGGGTGTTCCGCGACCACCGCGACGGCGTCTGGTACCTCCATGGTCTCTTCGGCTGACTCCGACCGCCCCGTAGGAGCGGCTGTCGAGCCGCGATCTGCGAGACCGAACAGCAGCCTCGGCGCAGAAGATCGCGGCTCTTCACGCATCAGGCCGCGCAAACGCTTCCCCCGAAGGGGCGGTTGCGAAGATCGCGGCTGGACAGCCGCTCCTACCGTCGAGTCGCGGCGCGGAGGCTGCTCCCACCAGCGGGGGGGCGCGCGATGACGCGCGGGGCGCGGCGGTCGCGGCGCGGGTACGCGGAGCTGCACTGCATCAGCAACTTCACGTTTCTGCGCGGCGCCTCGCACCCGGACGAGCTCGTCGAGCGCGCCGCGAGCTTGGGTTACGCGGGGCTCGCGCTGACCGACGAGTGCTCCGTCGCGGGCGTCGTGCGCGCGCACGCAGCGGCGAAGGCGCTGCCGCTGAAGCTCGTCGTCGGCACCGAGCTCGAGCTGCCCGGCGTCGAGCTCGTGCTGCTCGCGGCGGATCGGCGCGGCTACGCCGCGCTCTGCGAGCTGATCACCGCGGCGCGCCGCGCGGCGCCGAAGGGCGAGTATCGCGCCGACCGCGCGCTTCTCGAGAGGCTCCTCGACGGCGCCTCCTGCCTCGCGCTCTGGGTGCCGGATGCCGTGCCCGATCCCGCGACCGGCGCGTGGCTCGCGGAGCTTTGCCGGGAGCGCCTCTGGATCGCCGCCGAGCTTGTCCGCGGCGGCGACGACCGGCGCAAGCTCGAGACGCTTCGCCGCCTCGGCAAGCGGCTAGGCGTCCCGCTCGTCGCGAGCGGCGGCGTCGTGATGCACGACCGTGCGCGGCGGCGACTGCGCGACACGTTGACCGCGATCCGGCTCGGCAGAACCGTCGAATCGCTCGGCTTCGAGCTCGAGCCGAACGCCGAGCGCTCGCTGCGGCCGCTCGACGAGCTCGCGGAGCTGTACCCGCCGGCGCTGCTCCGCGAAACGCTCGCGATTCTCGAGCGCGTCGAGTTCTCGCTCGACGAGCTGCGCTACGAGTACCCGCAGGAGCTCGTCCCCCCCGGCGAGACGCCGGCGAGCCACCTCCGCAAGCTCACCGAGCGGGGCAAGCGCTGGCGCTGGCCGCAAGGTGTATCCGAGAAGGTCGAGCGGCTGATCGAGCACGAGCTTCGGCTGATCGAGGAGCTTCGTTACGAGCCGTACTTCCTGACCGTGCACGACATCGTGCGGTTCGCGCGCAGCGAGGGAATCCTCTGCCAGGGCAGGGGCTCGGCGGCCAACTCCGCCGTCTGCTACGCGCTCGGGATCACCGAGGTGGACCCCGAGCGGATGGAGATGCTCGTCGAGCGGTTCATCTCGAAGGAGCGGGCCGAGCCGCCGGACATCGACGTCGATTTCGAGCACGAGCGGCGGGAGGAGGTGATCCAGTACATCTACCGGAAGTACTCCCGCGAGCGCACCGCGCTCGCCGCGACGGTGATCACCTATCGGCCGAAGAGCGCGCTCCGGGACGTCGGGAAGGCGCTCGGGCTCGACGAGCCGACGCTGCGTGCGCTGACGAAGTCGCTGCAGTGGTGGGACGGCGTCGACGCGGAGCGACTCGCCGACGCGGGCCTCGATCCGCGGAGCGCGAAAGTGCGTCAGTGGCTCGCGCTCGCCCGCGAGCTCCTCGGGTTTCCTCGCCACCTCTCGCAGCACGTCGGCGGCTTCGTGATCTCCGAAGGCCCGCTCTCCTCGCTGGTGCCGATCGAGAACGCCGCGATGCCCGAGCGCACGGTCATCCAATGGGACAAGGACGACCTCGAGGAGCTCGGGCTGCTCAAGGTGGACGTGCTCGGGCTCGGCATGCTTTCGGCGATCCGGAAGAGCTTCGACTTGATCGAGCGTTTCCACGGCCGGCGGATGACGATAGCCGACGTGCCCGCGGAAGACCCGAAGGTCTACGAGATGATTCAACGCGCGGACACGATGGGCGTGTTCCAGATCGAATCCCGCGCGCAGATGGCGATGCTGCCGCGATTGAAGCCCGCGTGCTTCTACGACCTCGTGATCGAGGTCGCGATCATCCGTCCCGGCCCGATCCAGGGCGACATGGTCCATCCGTACCTGCGCCGGCGCGCCGGCATCGAGCCCGTGACGTACCCGAGCGAGGAGGTGCGCCGCGTGCTCGAGCGCACGCTCGGCGTGCCGATCTTCCAGGAGCAGGTGATGCAGCTCGCGATCGTGGCCGCGGGCTTCACGCCCGGCGAAGCCGACCGGTTGCGGCGTGCGATGGCGGCGTGGCGAAGATCAGGCGATCTCCGAAAGTTCGAGGAGCGGCTGATCGGCGGCATGCGCGCACGCGGCTACTCGGAGGAGTTCGCGGCGCGCATCTTCGAGCAGATCAAGGGTTTCGGCGAGTACGGCTTCCCGGAGTCGCATTCGGCGAGCTTCGCGTTGCTCGTCTACGTCTCGGCGTGGCTCAAGTGTCACGAGCCCGCCGTTTTCTGCTGCGCGCTCCTGAACAGCCAGCCGATGGGCTTTTACTCGGTTGCGCAGCTCGTTCGCTCCGCACGCGAGCACGGGGTCGAGGTGCGGCCGGCGGACGCGACGGCCAGCGATTGGGACTCGACGCTCGAGCCCGGGGCGGACGGTGCGCCGGCGCTCCGGCTAGGGCTCCGGCTCGTGAAAGGGTTGTCCTCGGCCGGCGCCGCGCGGCTCGTCGCCGCGCGGGCGGCCGGCCCGTTCGCGGACGTGCAGGATCTCGCCGTTCGCGCGGAGCTCGATGCGAAGGATCTCGGGGCGCTCGCGGCGGCGGGTGCGCTGAAGGCGCTCGCCGGCAATCGTCATCGGGCACGCTGGGCGGTCGCGGGCGTCGACCGCCGGGGGCTGCCCGGGCCGCCGCCCGAGGCGATCCCGATGCTGCGGCCGCCGACGGAAGGGGAGAGCATCGCCGCGGACCACCGTCACTTGCGCCTGACCCTCGGCCGCCATCCGCTTGCGTTGTTGCGCTCGGAACTCGACTCGCTCGGCCTCGCGACGGCATCCGCCGCGGCCGCGCTGCCGCACGGCGCGGCGGTCCGAGCCGCGGGCATTGTCGTCACGCGGCAGCGCCCGTCGAGCGCGGCGGGCGTCGTCTTCGTCACGCTCGAGGACGAAGGCGGGTACTTGAACCTGATCGTGTGGGAGCGCGTCGGGGCGCGTCATCGCCGCGCGCTGCTCGGCGCGCGGCTACTGGGCGTCGAGGGACAAGTGCAAAAGGAGGGCGACGTCGTGCACGTCGTCGCCCGGCGGTTGTTCGATTTGAGCGGTTTGCTCGGCGGGCTTGCGACGGAGTCTCGCGACTTCCGTTAGATTTCGTAGTCCTCGAAGTCTTCGAGCTCGCGCTTTGCGCGGCGTTGTTCCATCAGCTCCTCGACGCGCCGTTTCGCGGCGTATTCGCTCATCGGCCGTCGCGCGAGTCCCTGCACCTCCAATTCGTGGATCAGCTCCTCGACGTTGATTTCGACAGAAGCGTCGCCGACGTTATCCGTTTCGGCGTCCCCATCCGCCTCCGGCTCGTCCGCGTCGGAGTCCTCGATCTCCTCGTCGAGATCGTCATCGGGCTCCGTGTCTTTGAGCTTCATCACTCCCCTCCCCATGAATCTGTCGGGCCTCCCGTTTGCAATATTCGCGCCTTTTTATCTCCGGCCGATGCACTTGGCAATACCCCGGAAAGAGGAGTTGTGACAAGGAGCACACGACCTCGTCGGCGGCGCGTCGCGGCGCGCCGGGACGTCAGCCGACGAGCTGGTTGATCTGAAAGATCGGCAGGAGGATGGCCATCACGATCGCGAGCACCATGAGGCCCATCACGATGATTAATGCAGGTTCCAAAATTCCCAACATCGTCGAGAGGAGGCTGTCCATCTCGTTCTCTTGATGGCCCGCGGCGCGCTCGAGCATCGCGTCGAGCTCGCCGCTCGACTCGCCGCTCGAGATCAAATGAATGCTCATCGCCGGAAAGAGCTTCGACGCCGCGAGCGAGCGGCCGATCGCGCCGCCCTCGCGAACGCGCACCGCCGCCGCTTCGATCGCGTCGCGCATCGGCAGGTTGCCGACGACGGCGGCGCTGATCTTCAGCGCCTCGAGCACCGGCACGCCGCTCGAGGACAGGATGCTCAACGTGCGGGTGAAGCGCGCAGTGTTCAGGCCGCGGATCACGCGGCCGACGACCGGCACCTTCAGCAGCCACCAGTGCACGCGCCGCCGCACCGCTTCCCCGCGCAGCAGCCGCTCGGCCCCGACGATCGCGAGCGCGATCACGGCGATCACGACGAACCACCAGCCCTGGAGGAACTGCGACAGCGCGATCAGCACGCGGGTCAGCACCGGCAAAGTCTGCCCGGTCGTCTCGAAGACCCCGACCACCTTCGGCACGACGTAGACCAGCATCAGCACGACGATGCTCAAGGACAGCACGGTCAGCACGATCGGGTAGATCAGCGCGTGGCTCACCTTCTGCCGCAAGCCGTGACGCGCTTCGGTATATTCCGCGAGCCGCTCGAGGACCGCGTCGAGCTGGCCGGCCTGCTCGCCGGCGGCGACGGTTGCGCGGTACACGGTCGGGAACGCGTGCGGGTACTCCTCGAGGCCGAGCGCGAGCGTATGCCCCTCGAGCACCTTCGCGCGGACGCCGAGGATGATGCTCTTCAGCCGCGCCTTCTCGGTGTGCTCCGCGACGGCGGCGAGCGCTTCCTCGAGCGGCAGACCCGCCCGGACGAGCGTCGCGAGCTGCCGCGTCATCAGGGCGAGGTCGAGTCCGCCGATCCCGCGGCGCAGCGACAGCCGGGCGCCGCCCGCCCGGGCCTTGCGCTCGCGCGACTCGACCTCGGAGACCTCCACGGGCAGGAGCTGCCGCTCGCGCAGCAGCTGCCGGACGTGCCGGGCGGTGTCGCCCTCGAGCACACCCTTGTGCTCCTTGCCGCCGGCGTCGACGGCGACGAAGTGATAGGCGCCCATCAGTCGCTCCGCGTGACCCGGAGGACCTCCTCGAGCGTCGTCACGCCGGCCAGCACCTTGCGCAGCCCGTCGTCGCGAATGCTCGGGCTGGTCTTCCGCGCGTGCTGCTCGAGCTCGTGCTCGCCCGCGCCGTCGTGGATCATCGTGCGCATCTCGTTGTCGACGGTGACGAGCTCGTAGATGCCGGTACGGCCCTGATACCCGGTGCCTTCCGCGCCGGGGCGGTACAGCGTCGGCGGATGGCGGGGATCCGCGCCGAGCAGCCGGCACTCGTACTCGCTCGCCTCGTACGGGATGCGCGTCGCCGGATCGAGCACGCGGACGAGGCGCTGCGCGAGCACGCCGATCAGGCTCGAGGAGAGCAGGAACGGCTCCACACCCATGTCGCGCAGCCGCGTGACGGCGCCGACCGCGGTGTTCGTGTGCAGCGTCGATAGCACGAGGTGACCCGTCAAGCTCGCCTGCACGGCGATCTCGGCGGTCTCGAGGTCGCGGATCTCGCCGACCATCACGACGTCGGGGTCCTGCCGCAGGATCGCGCGCAGGCCGCGTGCGAACGTCATCTCGACCTTCGTGTTGACCTGCGTCTGACCGATGCCGTCGATGTGGTACTCGATCGGGTCCTCGACCGTCAGGATGTTCCGGCTCGAGTCGTTGATCCGCTCGAGCGCCGCGTATAGCGTCGTCGTCTTGCCGGAGCCGGTCGGGCCCGTCACGAGCAGGATGCCGTGCGGGCGGTGAACCAGCCGGTCCATTGCCTCCTGGTCCTCGGGCAACATGCCGAGGTTCTCGAGCGTCAGGCGCCCGGCCTGCTTGTCGAGGAGCCGGAGCACGACGCGCTCGCCGTGCCCGGAAGGGATCGTCGAGACGCGGACGTCGACCGCCCGGCCGGCGATCCGGAGCGATATCCGGCCGTCCTGCGGCAGGCGCTTCTCGGCGATGTCGAGCTTCGACATGACCTTGACGCGCGAAACGACGAGCGGGGCGACCGCGCGCCGCGACTGGAGCACTTCCCTCAGCACGCCGTCGATCCGGAAGCGCACGACGAGCCGGTTCTCGTACGGCTCGATGTGGATGTCCGACGCGTTGTCCTTGACCGCCTGCGTCAGCAGCGCGTTGATCAGCCGGATGATCGGCGCCTCGTCGTCGCTGTCGAGCAGGTCCGAGGGCTCCGGCAGCTGCTGCGCGACCGCGAAGAGATCCGTATCGTCGTCGAGCCCCTCGACCATCGTCATCGCCGCGCCGCTCTCGTAGGCGAGCTGCAGCCGCGAGTCGAAGGTCTGCGAATCGACCGCGGTGAAGGTGACCGGGCCGCCGACGAAGCGCCGGACTTCCGCGAGGCACGCGAGCGACGCGCCGCGGCGGTAGATCGCGCGCGCGCCGTGCTCGTCCGCGCCCTCGACGAGCACGCCGTGCCGTTTCGCGAACGCGAACGGCAGACGCTTGACCGCGCGCGGCTCGGCCGCGACGAGCGGCTCTTGCTCGGGGCTAGTCGGTTGCGTCGCCATCGGCCGGGGCGGTGGAACGCTCGGGCTCGACGAGCTCGAACATCTGCGGCGGCAGGTCCGGCAGCACCGGCGGCGGCTCGCCGCGCATCAGCCGGACCGGGCTCTCGGCCTGCTCGCGAATCATCTGCTGGAGGGCCGAGTACTTCGTGTTGGTCTGGAACCGGGCGTCGATCACTGAGCGCAGGATCGTCGGGCGGATGAACACCATCAGATTCGTTTTCGTGCGATCGGTTCGGCGGGCACGGAACAGCCAGCCCAAGCCAGGCACGCGGCCGAGCCCGGGCACCCGCTGCTCCGCCTGGCGCAGCTGATCGTCGATCAGCCCGCCGAGCACGAGCACGTCGCCGTCCTCGACGAACACGGAGGTCGAGATCGTGCGCGTGTTCGTGACGAGGTCGACCGCGCCGGTCGCGCCTGCGGCGATGCTCGAGGTCTCCTGCACGATCGTGAGCTTCACGCCCGTGCCTTCGTTGATCTGCGGGGTGATCCGGAGCAGCGTGCCGACTTCCTCGCGCTGGATCGTCTGGAACGGATTCACGGAGCCGGCGGCGGCGCCGGTATTCGTGAACTGCCCCGTCAGGAACGGCACTTCCTGGCCGACGCGAATCTCCGCCTCCTCGTTGTCCATCGTGACGATCGTCGGCGTCGACACGACGTTCGTGCTGCCGTCGCCGCGGAGCGCCGAGAGGATCGCCGCCCAGCTCGTGCCCGCGTCGCGGATGCGGCCGACGCCGAGCGTGATGCCCTGCGGGATCGCGGCCGCCGACGGCGCGGTCGTCGACGACTGTGCCCGCGCGGCGGTGCCGAGCTGGACGATGCCGCCGCTCGTCGTGCCGAAGTTGGTGAGCCCGATCGCGTCGTCGCCGCCCGAGCCGTCGAGTGCCCAGGTGACGCCGAGCTCCGCCGCTTTCTCCTCGCTGACCTCGACGATGATCGCGTCGACCTGCACCTGGGCGCGCGGGATGTCGATCCGGTCGATGATCGCGAGCATGCTCTCGCGCACGCGCGCGGGCGCGGTGATCACGAGCGCGTTCGTGCCGGTGTGGGCCCAGATCGTCACCGGGCCCGCGTCGGGCCCCGCGGCGGCGCCCTCGGCCGGCGCGGGCGCCGCGGCGCCGCCGCCGCCGAACTGCATCTGCAGCGAGGTTGCGAGCTCCTCGGCATCGGCGTAATTCAGGTAGCGGACGATCGTGTCGCCGGTCTGCTCGGTCGGCGTGTCGAGGAACGCGATATAGGCGCGGTATTGCATCAGCGCGGACGGCGGTCCCGCGAGGAGCACGCTGTTCGTCCGCTGATCCGCGATCACCTGCACGGGCGGCGCGCCGCCCGCCTGGGCGGCTTGGTTCAGCGCGCCGAGCATCCGCACGACCTCGGTCGCCGAGGCGTTCTCGAGCGGGATCACTTGCCCTTCCTGCGCGCTCGCACGGTCCATGCGCCGGACGAGATCGACGACGCGGCGCAGGTTCGAGGCGCGGTCCGAGATGATCAGCGCGTTCGACTGCTGATGCGCGGCCATGTGGCCGTTTTGCGGGACCAGCGGGCGGAGGATCGGCACGAGCTGCGCGGCGCCGACGTTCTCGAGCACGATCAGCTGCGTCACGAACTCCTCGCCCTCGCCGGCGAGCTCCGTGTAGTACCGCGCGTTCGCATCCGGCACGATCTTGACGATGTCGCCTTCCTCGGCCGCCATGAAGCCGTTGACGGAGAGCGCCGACAGGAAGGTCTGATAGAACGCGTCGGGGCTCATCGGCGTCTGCGAGATCAGCGTGACCTGGGCCCGGACGCGCGGGTCGACGAGGAAGTTGCGCCCGGTGACCTGACTCACCGCGTCGATCAGCTCGCGGATGTCGGCCTCCCGGTAGTTCGGAGTGATCTGCGGCTCCTGCGCGCCGCCCGGCAACGCCGTGAGCGCGACCGCGGCCGCGAGCGCGGCCGCCCGCGCCCGCCGAAGCAGCCGGCCAGCGTCCTGCCGCGGCGCGGCCGCGGCGTCGGTTGCGTGTGCGCTCACTCGCGGTTCTCCTGAATGCTTTCGATCTGGCTCATGTCGATGACGAGCACTTGCGGCACGCCGTCGCGCAGCACCGTGACGTTGGCCATCGTGCTCTCGCCGAGGGCCTCGAAGGCCGCGAGCCCGCGGCCCGCGTCGTTCAGCACGGTGCCGTTGATGTCGGTGACCACGTCGCCCGGCTGCAAGCCCAGTGCCGCGAACGCCTCGCGATCGCGCCCGGGGGTGACCCGGAACCCTACCACTTGGCCACCGTCGACGTGCGGCGCGATTCGCAAAATGTCGGTGAGCCGCGCCGCGTTCTCGGTGATCGCTTCCCGCAACGTGCCGCCCGCGGCGCTCGGCGCCGGCGCCAGCGCGGGCATCGGCCCGCGTGCGGGCGAGCCCCCGGCCGCGAGGTCTTTCGGCTGGCGGAGTGTCTCCAGTTGCCCGTTGCGGTTCAAGATGACGCGATCCGCATACACCGCGTGCAACGTCGCCCCGCCCGCGCCCTCGATCGTTTGCCCGATCCGGTAAATCTTTTCCTGGTTGCGGTTGCCCTGGATCTGCGCGAGGCTGGGTGCGCCGCCCTCGCCGTACAGGATTCCGGTGAGCCGCAGCGACAGCGTCGTGTCCGGCGCCTCGAGCGGACGCTCCTCGGGCGGCGGGGCTTCCGCGGTCGCGACCGGCGCCTCGCCGAAGAGATGCGCGTCGATCAGGTTCGCGTAATCGGCGTTCCGGGCGGTCGTTCTGCCCGCGCGCGACGCCACGGGAACCGGCGCCGCCGGCGCGGAGTCCCAGCTACGAGTCGGCACGAGTGCCCAGGTCAGCGAGGCGAGCTGGTAGGCGATCAGGAGCACGAGCGCGCCGGTGGCGATCGGCGGCAAGTAGCGGTTCGCTGCACGCAGCCACTCTTGCGGCGACCGCTCGTGCAGGAGCGCGAAGCGTTTGGCTGCATCCATCGGGGCGTCCGTTTGCTTAGCCGCCGCCGAGCGTCGGCGGGGAGCCATGATAGGGCAGGGCCGATCCGCGTAACAAGTTACTGAATTGTTTGGTGCTCTCGCTGTCCAATGGACTTGTCGCACACGGCCGACGGGCGGGAATTGCGACCCGCGACCTCAGTCTGTAAATTGCTGAACGAAGGCCTGCGTTAATTGCCATAGAGATGTCCGACGATCGCTTCAAGTCGCACAAGGACGACGGGCACGGGCTTGCGATCGAAGAGGCCAGGCCTAAGCTCAAGCGCCCGCCTCTGTATCGGGTGGTCCTGCTGAACGACGACTACACACCGATGGAGTTCGTCGTTCAAGTCCTGGAGAAGGTGTTTTCGCTGGATCGCCCGACGGCGACCCGGATCATGCTCGAGGTGCACACGAAAGGAAAGGGCGTCTGCGGCGTCTATACGTACGAAATCGCCGAGACGAAGGTCGCGCAAGTGACCGGTCTCGCCCAGCAGCACCAGCACCCGCTGCTCTGCACTATGGAAGAAGCCTAAATGCTGTCAAGTGAGCTCGAATACTGCTTGAATGAGGCGTTCCAGCGCGCCCGCGAGCAGCGTCACGAATTCATCACGGTCGAGCACCTGCTGCTCGCGCTGCTCGACACTCCGCAGGTCATCGAGATCCTGAAGGCCTGCGGCGGCGATCTCGGGCGGCTGCGGCGCGAGCTGAAGGAGTTCATCGACGACTCGACGCCGCGCCTGCGCGGGGACGACGCCGAGGACGCGGACGTCCAGCCGACGCTCGGCTTTCAGCGCGTGCTCCAGCGCGCGGTGTTCGGCGTGCAGTCGAGCGGCCGCAAGGAGGTCACCCCGGCGAACGTGCTCGTCGCGATCTTCGGCGAGAAGTAGTCGCAGGCCGTGTACCTCTTGGGCCTCCAGGACATCGTCCGGCTCGACGTTACGAACTACATCTCGCACGGCATCTCGAAGCACTCCGGTGCGAAGCCCGACCCGGAGGAGGACGGGCCGCTCGAGCAGGAGCGGGGCGGCGCCGAGGCGAGCCCGCTCGAGCGCTTCACGACGAATTTGAACGCGCAGGCCGCGGCGGGCCGCATCGACCCGCTGATCGGCCGCGAGCTCGAGATCGAGCGCACGGTGCAGATCCTTTGCCGCCGACGCAAGAACAATCCGCTGTTCGTCGGCGAGGCCGGCGTCGGCAAGACCGCGCTCGCCGAAGGGCTCGCGCGGCTGATCGTCGAGGGCCGCGTGCCGGAGGTGCTCGCCGACAGCACGATCTACGCGCTCGACATGGGCTCGCTGA
>CAYWGQ010000075.1:0-17210 GCA_964457725.1 uncultured Gammaproteobacteria bacterium | reverse complement strand
CTTCGAGAAGCTGCAGATCGTGCCGCTTCTCGTCGTCATGCCGCTGACGTTCCTCGGCGGCACCTTCTACTCGATCGACATGCTGCCGCCGGTCTGGCAGACGGTCACGCTGTTCAACCCGGTCGTGTATCTCGTCAGCGGCTTCCGCTGGAGCTTCTTCGAGATCGCCGACGTCCGGGTCGGCGTGAGCCTCGGCGTGACGGCGGCCTTCCTCGTCGTCTGTCTGGTCACCGTCTGGTGGATCTTCAAAACCGGCTACCGGCTCCGGAAGTAGCGGGGCGGCAAGGCGCATTTCGGGCACGATCGCGCAGAAATGCGCGTCCGCGCGCCCGCCCCGGCGGCGATATCTTCGCTGGAGGACGCTGCGTATTCACGGAGCCCAGGGGCCGGTTTGCATGAAGGTCGTCACTCACTCGGACGCCCGATCGTTTCTCGAGCGCTGCGGCCGGTGGCTCGAGGCGGAGGAAGCCCGCTACAACGAGATCTACGCGAATGCGCGCCTGCTCGCCGGCGGCGAGCATCCGTTTCGGGAGCCCTTCCTGCTCGCGTCCGTCGAGCGTGACGGCGCGGTTTGCGGCTGCGCGTTGAGCGCGCCGCCCGACTACCTGTCGATCAGCGAGATGCCGCTCGGCGCGATCGAGGCGCTCGCCGCGAGCGCGGCCGGGGTCTACCGTGCGCTGCCGGGGCTGATGGGGCCGGAGCCGCAATCGCTCGCGTTCGCCGCCGCCTGGAGCGAGCTCCGCGGCGTCGCGTGGTCGCTGCGCGGGCGATGGCGGTGGTACTCGACCAGCGCCGTCACGGTGCCCGCCTACGCGGCCGACGGTGCGCTGCGGGTCGCCGGGCCCGCCGACTTGGCGCTCGCGCGCGATTGGGGCGCGCAGTTCGAGCGCGAGACCGGTGCGACGGTCGACGTGCCGGCCTTCTTCGAACGGCGGATCCGCTCATCGTCGCTCTATCTCTGGGAGCACGGCGGCGCCGCGCGGGCAGTCGTCGCCGTCTCCGGCAAGACGCCGAACGGCGTGCGGCTGTCGGGCGTCTTCACGCCCCCGGAGCACAGGGGCCGCGGCTATGCGACCGCGGCCGTCGCCGCGGTGACCGAGGCGATGCTGCGCTCGGGCTGGCGCTTTTGCGCGTTGTCGAGCGATCTCGCGGCGCCGACGCCGACCGCGATCTATCAGCGGATCGGCTACACGCCGGCCGGCGACGCCGTCATGGTCGATTTCGCGCGCTGATCGGCCGGACGCGCGCGGCGATTCCAATTTTTGCGATTCCGCGGCGGGCCGGCGGTCGGTCGGCACGGGGCGTTTCCCCGCCGCCTCCCCCGCGAGAGCGGCTCGAGCGGCGGGGCCGCTTCGTGGCACGCGACTTGCACCCGCTCGGGGAAATCGCCGTAAGGCGAAGCGAAGTGTGGGGAGGGCCAACATGTGCGGGATCGCAGGCCTCGTCGGCGACGGCGGGCTGTACGGCGCCGAGGCCGCTCGGATGGCCGCGGCTCTCGCTCACCGCGGCCCGGACGACGCCGGGCAGCTCGAAGCGCCCGGGGTAGCCCTCGCGCATCGGCGGCTCGCGATCATCGACCTCGCGCGCGCGAAGCAGCCGATGGCGAGCGCGGACGGCCGCTTCTGGCTGACGTTCAACGGCGAGATCTACAACTTCCGCGCGCTCGCGCGGGGCCTCGAGCGGGAGGCGCCGCTCCGCACGTCGAGCGACACCGAGGTGCTGCTGCGCCTGCTGATGCGGCGCGGCACGGCCGCGCTGCGGGAGCTCCGCGGCATGTTCGCCTTCGCCTTCTACGACTGCGCGACGCGGCGGTTACTCCTCGCGCGCGATCACCTCGGCCAGAAGCCGCTCTATTACGTGCACGCGGGGAACCGGCTCGCGTTCGCGTCCGAGGTGAAGGCGCTGCTCGCGCTCGATCCGAGCCTCGCCGAGCTCGACCCGGATGCGCTGCACGAGTACCTGACGCTGCGATTCGTGTCCCCGCCCCGCTCGATGTTCCGCCGCATCCGCAAGCTGCCGCCGGGTCACTATCTGTCTTTCGAGGCCGGCCGGGTCGAGATCGCACCGTATTGGCGGCTGTCGTTCGAGCCGAAGCGGCGGATCACGCTTTCGCGGGCCGTCGACGAGCTCGACGCCCTGCTCCGCGACACCGTGCAGGAGCACCTCGTCAGCGACGTGCCGGTCGGCGCGTTCCTGAGCGGGGGCCTGGACTCGAGCCTCGTCGCGGCGCTGATGCGCGAAGTCTCGGGCGCGCCGTTTCCGACGTTCACCGGCGACGTGCCCTACGGCTCGCGCTCCGAGCAGCCGTACGCGACCGCCGTGGCCGAGCGCTATGGGCTGCCGAACCACTCGCTCGAGGTCCGGCCGTCGCTCGCGCGGACGTTGCCGCGCATCGTGCGCCAGCTCGACGAGCCGGGCGATCCGCTCGCGCTCTGCCTGTACTTCATCGCCGAGCTCGCGCGTCGCCACGTGAAGGTCGTGCTCGGCGGCGACGGCGGCGACGAGCTCTTCGGCGGCTACGACCGCTACTACGGCAACGCCTACGCGAGCTGGTACGCGCTCCTGCCCGCCGCCGTGCGCCGCCGCGTGCTCGCCCCGCTGCTCGACAAGCTTTCCGGCGGCCGCTGGTACAGGAGCGTGGGACACAGGCTGAAGTGGCTCCACGCCCTCGCGGAAGCCCGGGGCGGCGACCGCTATGCACGAAGCCTCTCGTACTTCTACGTGGCCGATCGCTACCGCGAGCGGCTCTACACGGAGCGTTTCTCTGCCGCGTTGACCGCGTTCGACCCGGAGCGGGCGATCGCCGAGCTCTACGACGGCGCGGACGCGAGCGCGCCACTCGACCGCATGCTCTCGGCCGACAGCCGGGTCCGGCTTCCGGACCACCCGGTGATGCTGCTCGACCGGATGACGATGGCCCACGGCCTCGAAGCGAGGAGCCCGTTCCTCGATCACCGGCTCGCGGAGCACTGCGCGCGGTTGCCGGCGGAGCTGAAGGTGCGAGGCACGCGGCTCCGCGTGATCGAGCGGGCGCTCGCCGAGCGCTACTTGCCGCGCGCGGTGCTCGCGCGCGACAAGCAGGGGTTCTCCTCGCCGCTGCCGTACCTGCTCGCGAACGAGTTCCGCGGGCTGCACCAGACGCTGTTCCGCCGCTCGGCGCTCGTCGAGGACGGCTATCTCGAGCGCGAGGGCGTCGACGCGCTGGTCGCCGAGCATCTGACGGGGCGGATGGACCACGGTCAGCGCCTCTGGCTCCTCTGCGCCGCCGAAACCTGGTACCGGATCTTCTTGCGCGGCGAGCACGCCGACTCGGTCGAGGACGCGCTGCTCGCGAAAGTGGCGTAGCGGGCGTGAAGCGGGGGTGGACGTGCACGAGCGCGTGATCTGCGTGATGGCGAGGATGCTCGATCAGGACGACGGGCTCGGCGTCTACGCCCGCAACCTCCTCGAGCGGCTGCTGCCGCTCGATCGGGGCACGCGCTACCTGATCCTGCTTCGCACCGCGAAGCACGCCGACGCCTTCAAGCGGCATCCGAACGCGGAAACTCGCGTCGTGCCCGCGCGATTCAAGACGTGGTGGGACCAGGTCGCCGTGCTCCGCGAGGCGGAGCGCGCGGGCGCCGATCTGATCTTCAACCCGAAGTTCTCCGTGCCGCTGCTGGCCCGCTGCCCGGTCGTGTTCGTGCTCCAGGGATCGGATTGGTACGTGAATCCGCAGAACTACGAGTGGTGGGACAACCTGTACATCCGCGCGACGCTGCCGCTCTACTGCCGCAAAGCGGAGCGGCTGCTCGCGATCTCGAGGACCGTCGTCGACGACCTCGAACGCCCGCTGCGGCTCGATCGCGCGCGCATCTCCGTCAGCTACGCGGGGCCGTCGCCGCACTTCACCTCGAGCCGCGACGAGCAGGCCCTCGCGCGCTTCCGCGCCGAGCATGCATTGCCGGACAGGTTCATCTTGACGGTCGCCCGCACCTATCACACCGGCCACGGCCGCCAACCGAGCTATCCCGGCGGGAACAACGAGCGGCTCCTCCGCGGCTATCGCCGCTACGCGGACGCGGGCGGGCGGCTGCCGCTCGTCGTCGTCGGCCACGACATCGAGCGGTATCTCCGCGAGCGCGGGTTCGACGACCGCTCGCTCGCCGGCGTCCGCTTCACCGGTTACATCCCGCACGACCGCATCCACATGGCGTATCAGCTCGCGGAGCTGTTCGTTCTCGCGACGCTGAACGAGAGCTTCTGCTTTCCGCTCGTCGAAGCGTTCGCGACCGGCTGCCCCGCGATCGTGCCGCGCACGGGCGCATGCCCGGAGATCGCCGGCGACGCCGCCCGTCTGATCGATCCGTTCGACGAGGCGGACATCGCGGCCGCGATCGCCGAGCTCGCCGGATCCGCCGGGCGGCGCGCCGCGCTCGCCGCCGCCGGACGCGAGCGGGCGAAGCTGTTCCGTTGGGACGAGACCGCTCGCCGGACGCTCGCGGTGTTCGACGAGCTCGTGCCGAGGCGCGGAGCGCTCGCTGCATGACGCCGCGCGAGAAGCTGCTGCTGAAGGTCGCGGTCAGCCTCGGCCTCGCTGCCGTCATCATCTGGACGCTCGACGACGTGGGCGAGGTCGGCCGGCTCATCGCCGACGCGGAGCCCGGGCATCTGCTCGCGGCCCTCGTCGTGCTGACGGCGGACCGCTTCCTGATGAGCTACAAGTGGCTCGTGCTCCTGAAGTCGCGCGGCCTGCACGTGCCGCTGCTGCGCTGCGTGCAGATCTACTGCTCGGCGATGGTGTGGGGGATGTTCTTGCCGGCGACGGTCGGCGCCGACGCGGTCCGCGGCTACATGACCTCGCGGCGCGGGCTCGACGGCTACGAGGTGTTCGCATCGATCGCGGTCGAGCGGCTCGTCGGCTTCGTCGCGTCGTTGCTGTTCGGCCTCGTGGGGCTCGCGATCCTCGGCAGCATCGGCGCAGACGACGGACGCTTCGGGGGCCTCTGGTGGAGCGGCGCCGCGGCGCTGCTCGCGGCGGCGCTCGCGGTGTCGCTGTCGTTCAGCGACCGCGTGTTCGCCCAGGCGATGCGGCGCCTGCCGCTACGGCTCCGCGAAACCGTGGTCGTCCGCAAGATCCGTCATTTCCATGGCATCTACGCGAGCTACGGCGCGCGCGGCGACGTGATCCTGTCGTTCTTCGTGCTGACGTTGATCGAGCAGTACCTGGTCGTTCTCGGCATGTGGTTCAGCGCGCTCGCGCTCGGCATCGACGTCGGCCTGACGTTCATGACCGCCGTCGTGCCGCTCGCGATGCTGATCACGCGACTGCCCGTATCGATCGACGGAATCGGCGTCTTCGAGGGCGTGCTGATCGTGCTGCTCGGGCTCGGCGGCGTCGGCGCTGCGGAGGCCGTCGCGCTGTCGCTCGTCGGGCGCGTGCTCCAGGTCTTCATCTGGCTGCCGTGGTGGTTCTCCTACACCGTCCAGGCAGGCAGCCTGCGCCCGCCGAAGGGCGCGCCGCAGGCCCCGGCCTGAAGCCGCTAGTGCGGCTGCGGCTGCGCGCCGCCGTTCGTCCGCAGGTGCGCACGGTAGTAGCGATACTTCCCGGAGGGCTCGCGGGCGATCTTCGGCACGAACTTGATCTCGGCCCGGCAGCCGGCCCCGAAGGTCTCCTGCAACAGCTCCGTCACCTGCCGGTCGAGCAGGGTCCGCTCGACGTCCTGGTCGAACTCGACGTGGATCTGCCAGTGCCGCTGATCGAGCTGCTCGAACAGGATCTGCTGCACCGCGCCGAGCGGCGGCTTGCCGCTGTAGCGCTTGAGCGCCTGCCCGAGCGCCGAGCCGTGCACCGGCGTGCCGTCGACCGCGAGCAGCAGGTCGGCCGAACGGCCCCGCAGGTCCATCAGCACGGGCTGCGGCAGCGCGCAGCGGCACGGCTCCGGCGACAGCCGCGCGCTGTCGCCGATCCGGCAGCGCACGAGCGGCATCGCCCGATTCACGAGCGTCGTCACGACGACGTCGCCGAACTCCCCGACGGGCGCGGGCGCATCGCCGCGGAGGATCTCGACCGCGACGTTCACGCCGAGCACGTGCAGCGAGCCGGCCGGGCACTCGGCCGCAATCGGGCCGACCTCGGTCGAGCCGTAGGCCTCGATCACCCTCGCGCCGAGGTGCTCGCGGATCTCCTCGCGCTGGAACGGGTAGACCTGCTCGCCGCCGATCTTCGCGAACGGCACCAGCCGCCGCCCCCACGCGTGCCGGCTCGCGTAGCGGGCGAGCTCGGCCACCGCGGACGGCGTGCCCCAGACGAGCTCCGGCCGTTCGAGATCCAGGAAGCGCAGCGCGCGCTCGAGCTCGGCCGGCGTCAGCGCATGAGCCGGCACGAACCGCCGGTTCAAGACGAAGTTCTCGATCGCGTGCGAGCGGCCCCACATCCGCAACGTCTTCATGCCGATCTTCAGACCGTGCCAGCGCATCGGGTGGTACTCGGCGGCCCAGCTCCACGCCATCGCGACCCGGTTCCACGACACCGTCACCGGCACGCCGGTCGAGCCCGAGCTGTGGCGCGGCACTAGACGACGCCGGCCGAGCGCGTTCGCGTACGGTTCCGCGATCAGCCGCTCGCGGTGCTCCACGAGCAGGCGGCGATCGAGCACCGGCCAGTCCGCGAGAGCCACGCGTCCGGCGCTCGCGACTGACCCCCACTCGCCGCTCCGATACATCGGCACGGTCCTGCGAGCGTAGTCGAGCATCGCGGCCAGCCGTTCGTCCGCGAGCTTGCGGTACGCGGCCGGATCGAGCGCATCCCAACGCTCGAGCCGGCGCATGAGCGGTGCGACCGGCCGCCCCCGCAGCATCTGCACTCCGTGATAGAGCCCGCTGTGAACAGACCGCACCGACATTTCGCCTTTACCTCCCCTTCTGCTGACCACGAAATCCGTTGCAACGCGCGCGCCAGCCGACGCGCCGCGGAGAAAGCGGTGCAAAAAAAGAGCGCGCCGCCGGGCGGCGCGCTCGTGATCGACGGAGAGAACCGATGCGCGCAGGTGTCCGCTTACCTCGTGCGAATCCTTCGCGAGGTGTCCTGCGCTTTTCGCTGCCGTCGCTACATACATCTCGCTCGGACGACCAGGTCGCGGCGGCGCACGATGCGCGCCGCCGCGAGAAGCGCCAACAGCAAGAGCTCGACCGGCGCCGTGCTCCCGCCGCCGCCACCGCCGCCACCGCCGCCGCTCGCCGGCGGATTGGACGGCGGATTCGTGTTCGACGGCGGATTCGGGTTCTGCGCCGGGGCCTGCACCGTCACCGTGCGCTCGGCCTGCGCGGTCGCGCCGCCGCTGTCCTGAACGGTATAGGTCACCGTATACGTCCCCGCGACGGTGGTATCGACCGGATTGTCGACCTCGATCGCGGCGGTCAGGTCGCCGTCCTCCGGATCGCTGGCGGTCGCCCCGGCGTCCTCATAGGTCCCGCCCCGCTCGACCGTCACCGTCGCCTCGCCGTTCAGCGTGATCGTCGGCGGCTCGTTCGCCGGCGGACCGCCCGGCCCCGCGGCGACCGTGATCGTGAACGCCTGCGTCGCGAGACCGCCGAGCTCGTCCGTCACGTGGAGCTCGACGGGATGATCACCCGCGTCGCCCGGAGCCGGCGTGCCTTCGAGACGGGCGGTGCCGTCGCCGTTGTCCGTCAGCGTGAGCCAGGCGGGCAGCGTCGGCGCGCCGATCACGAGCGCGTGTCCGTTCGGGTCCTGGGCCGCCACCTCGTAGAGGTACGCCGTCCCTTCCGTCGCCTCGGTCGGCGCGGTGCTCGTGAAGCTCGGCGGGTCGTTCGGCGCCGGCGTGATCGTCAACGTGAACGGCTGCTCGGCGCGGATCGCGCCGTCGGTCGCGACGACCGCGAGCGCGATCGGCGACGCTGCGACGTCCGCCGCGTTCGGCGTGCCGCTGATCAAGCCGGTGCGCGCATCGATGGACAGCCCGCTCCCGGGCGGCATGCCGCTCAGCGAGTACCAGACGGTGTCGCCGTCAGGGTCGGAGAACTGCGCCTGCACCGAGAACGGCTCCGCTTGCGTCGCGGATTGATCCCCGATCGTGATCGTCGGCTGCGGCCCGGTCTCGTTCAGCTCGATGCTGACCGAGTCGATCGCGAAGCCGCCCGCGCCGTGCGGGGCGGCGGGCGACCAGGCGTGCATCCGCACGCGCCAGCGCAGATCCTGGCCGCGCTTCCCGGGCGGGAAGAGCACCGGCCGGCCGCCGGGCACGACGTGCACCCAGTCGACGCCGCCGTTGCTCGAAACCCAGAACTCGGCCGCATTCAGCGCGCCGAAGGACTCCGGCAACGCCGCGAGGCGAACGCTCTCGATCGGCCCCGCTTCGTTGTCGACGCGCAGCGACGTCGCGACGCCGCGCAGCTGCCGCACCGCCGGGCCGCCGGCGTCGGTGCCGGCGTTCAAGTAGAGCCTGTTCGCGACCCCGATCGCCGTGTTGGTCGCGTCGCGGCCCTCGTTGCCGGCGATGTAGTCGAGATCGCCGTCGCCGTCGAGATCGCCCGCGACGCCGGTGTTCGTGATGTCGACGACGTTGCCGATCAGCTGATAGGTCGGGAAACTGCCCGCGCCGTCGTTCAGGTACAGCCGGTTCGGTCCGCTCGGGGGCGAAGAATCGCTCGCCGTGCTGACGAAGATATCGAGGTCGCCGTCGTTGTCGGCGTCGCCGACGAACACGGCATGGGCATAGTCGGGATCGTTCGGCGCCGTGAACGGGACCCCGACGGTCGCGCCGTCGAACGGCGCCGCGGGGTTGCCGCTGTTGAAATAGATCTTGTTCACCTGTCCCGCGCGCGTGTTCGCGACGATCAGGTCGAGGAAACCGTCGCCGTTCAAGTCCGCGAGCGTGCCGTCCTGCGTGTCGTCCGCGTCCGGACCGATCGCGGTCGTCGTGAACACCCCGTTGCCGTCGTTCAGATGCAGCCGGTTCGGCGCGTCCTCGTTCAACGCGACGAGATCGATATCGCCGTCGTTGTCGACGTCGCCCGGCGCTATCGCCTGTGTGTGCTCCCCAAACGTGCCGAGGTTCACTCCCTCGACGCCCGAGGCGCCGAACGGCAGCAGCGGATCGCCGGTATTGAAGTAGATTCGGTTGAATTGTTGATCGTGGTTGGCGGTCACCGCATCCGGTAAGCCGTCGCCGTTCAAATCGACGAGGACGATGAAGTCCGAGCGTCGCACGTCCTGAGTGATGTCGTGGGCCGTGTAGGTCACGCCGTCGCCGGTATTGAGATAGAGCTTCGCCCGGCCGTTGAACGTGGCCGTCGCCGCGTCGAGATATCCGTCGCCGTTCACGTCGGCCACCCAGACGCCGCGCGTGTTCGCGAACACGGGCTCGAACGCCGCGCGGGGGAAGAAGTTACCTGCTCCGTCGTTCAAGTACACGCCGCTGCGGCCTTGCGTGCCCTCGACGACGTCGAGATGGCCGTCGCCGTTCATGTCGGCGAGTTGAAGCGCGCGCGTGGTGAACTCGCCCGGCATGTCCGCGGCGGGTGTCGCCTCGGAGAACATGTTCTGCAGCGCGTTCGCGCTCGGCAGCGTCAGCTGGCCGGCTTGCGTCGCGCCCCAATCGGCCGTCGTTCCGGCCGCGTCGCTGAGCGACGCATCGTCGAACTGCTCGGTAAACGGCAAGCCCTGCGCGCCCGCGACGCCGGCCGCGGCAACGAAGACGGCGAACAGCACGCCGCGTCCCCGCCGTGCACACGTGCAGCTCAGCTCGGCGGCAGCGCTCGGAAAAATTCGCTCATGCATCGAGAATCCTCCCCACGGGGATCGAACGAACGGACGGGTCGAATCGAGCCGACGGCCATGCCAGTGATCGGGTGTGTTTGTGCGACGGTTCGATACTTCGAATTTCCTTTGCCGCGATTGAGCAAGAAGCGTGCCGTACCGTGCCGGTGGCGGAATTGCCTCGAACGACCTCCACTGGGGTCAGCAGCCGGCGAGCAAAGATCAGCGAGAGTTCCAAGTTTTGTAAGTTCTCGCGGCGACCGTGCAACGCTTGCGGCCGCGCGCGCATCTCGGTTGAAGGGGACGCACCGGCGCGGCACTCGTGAACGAGCTTCCTCCCCAGAATGCCCCCGAGCGACCGCGCCGGGCACCCCGCTCGAAGACACGCCACGTGCCGGGCTGATTGTTGATAAAGGAAGGTTTTGTCGTAGGAAATAGTCTTCCGGCGCTACGCTCGGCGCATTGCACGCCGGCTACGCCGTGCGGCGGACGAGCGGCGGCAGTGCGGCGGCCGCGTCGCGCCGAGCAAGCGCAAGCGGCGGCACCGCCCGTCCGCAATCAGTCGCGCCGGTCGATGAAGTCCCGAGCGTCGTCGATGGCCTCGTCGATCTCCTCGCCCGCTTCCTCGAACTCGCCCTGAGTCTCGCAGCCGGTCAATGCGAACGCCCCGGCCGTCATGAGCGCCGCTGCCAGCGGCGCGATCCAGCGCTTCTCCGTCATTCCCGTTCTCCTCGTCGCCTGCCTCACTCCGCCGCCTCTTCGAGTTCCTCACCGGCGCGCTGGATGTCCTGTCCCGCGCCCTCGATCGTGTTGCAGGCGCTCACGAGCCACGCCGAGAGGAGCAGCGTCGCGAGCAGCGACCAACGGCCCTGTCGATCATTCATCGTTCCGAACCTCTTCCTGAAACGGTCGGTTCCGTTCTGCGAAAAGCGTGCCAACGCGGCGGGCGCGGCTCGGAATCACCGGCGGCCATGCCGGGCGGCGCCGATCGTGCGAAGCGGTTTGCAGAATGCGACACGACGAGCCCGCGGACCGGCCTTGCAGGATTCCTGGTGCAGCCGAGCAACGAGCGAGCGAGTTTGGCTAATCTCTGCAGCGCGCTCGCCAGGCCGGCCCCGGATCCGGCCGCAGCGCGAGGCAAGACCTCGAGGGATGGGTATGCACCGGTTTCGCCAACGTCTACGAGCGGCAGGCGCCGCATGGCTCTGCTGCGGGCTGCTGATTGCCCGCGACGGCCCGGCGCAACCCGCGGATGCCGCTCGGAAGACCATCGCGATCGCGCGGCTCGAGAGTCGGCCCGTCATCGACGGCCGGCTCGACGAGGAAGTCTGGTCGCGCGCGACCGTCGTCGAGGACTTCCACCAGGTCGAGCCGACCGAGTTCGCGGAGCCGAGCGAGCCGATGCGGGTCCACGTCTTCTACGATCGGGACGCGCTCTACATCGGCGCCGAGCTGATCGATAGCGAGCCGGACCGAGTGACGGCGAACCTGCTGCGCCAGGGCAGCGACATTCGCGACGAGGACGAGTTCGTCGTCATCCTCGATCCGTTCAACGACCGGCGGAGCGGCTACCGGTTCGAGACCAATCCGAACGGGCTGCGCAACGACGGCATCTATGCGAACGGCACGACCGTGCAGTGGGATTGGGACGGCATCTGGGAGGCGGCCGCCGTCCGGACGCCTCGGGGCTGGGCCGCGGAGATCGCGATTCCGTTCAAGACGCTGTCGTTCGATCCCGCGAACGACACGTGGGGCATCAATTTCTCTCGCGCGATCACCCGCAAGGGCGAGCGCATCGGCTGGGTATCGCGCGACAGGAATCAGAACGCGAGCATCACCGGGCTCGCGGTCGGCATGAGCGGCATGGAGCAGGGCCGCGGCCTCGATGTCGTCCCCTCGCTCACGCTCCGAGACACCCGCCGGTACGGGCCGGCCGGCGGCGGCTCGGAGGTGGAGCCGTCGCTCGATCTGTTCTACAAGATCACCCCGGCCCTGAACGCCTCGCTGACGCTCAACACGGACTTCTCGGCGACCGAAGTCGACGATCGGCAGGTCAACCTGACGCGCTTCGGTCTGTTCTTCCCGGAGAAACGCGACTTCTTCCTGAAGGATGCGGACATCTTCGAATTCGGCCGGCTCACGGCGACCGACGACATGCCGTTCGACGAGCCGACGTTGCACAACGGCCGGCCGTTCTTCTCGCGACGTATCGGGCTGTCGCCGGCGGGAGAGCCGGTCGACCTCGCCTTCGGCGGGAAGCTGAGCGGGCGCATCGGACGGTTCGAGCTCGGGGCGCTCGCCGTCCGGCAGGACGAGTACCTGACCGTCGGCGAGCAGGACCTCTTCGTCGGACGCGTCGCGATGAACGTGCTCGAAGAGTCGAGCATCGGCCTGATCGCGACGAGCGGCGATCCTCGCTCGAACGCGGACAACAGCGTAGTCGGCGCGGACTTCCGCTACCGCAACACGAGGCTCCGCGGCGGCCGGCAGCTGCAAGCCGAGGCGTGGTATCAGCAGAGCGACACCGCGGGTCTCGCGGGCGACGACTCGGCCTTCGGCGTCCGCGCGAGGCTGCCGAACAACACGGGCTGGCGCGGCGGCATCGGCGTGAAGCAGCTCGGGGAAAGCTTCTATCCGGCCCTCGGGTTCGTCAATCGCGTCGGTGTCCGCGACACGACGCTCGAGATCGGGCACACGTACCGGCCCGCGCACTCGCCGATCGTCTCGGTGTTCGCCGGCGTCGACGCCCAGCGGATCGAGCTGATCGACGGCGGCGCGCTGCAGTCCGAGAGCGTGACCGCACGGCTCGTAGAGCTCGAGAACCGGAGCGGCGACCGGCTGGAGGCGAGCTTCCAGCGAGTCGAGGAAGTGCTCTTCGAGGACTTCGAGATCTCGCCGGGAGTGATCGTTCCGACCGGCGCGTACTCGTTCACCCGCCGGAAGGCGTCGCTCGAGACGAGCGCGCACCGCAAACTCTCGGGCGAGCTCTCGTTCGAGGACGGCGGCTTCCTCGGCGGCGATCGCCGCGACGTCGGGATCGCGCTCAGCTGGAAGCCGTCACGGCATTTTCAGGCGAGCATCGAGTACGAGGTGAACGAGGTCGACCTGCCGCAGGGCGAGTTCGTCGCGCGCCTCGGCCGCCTCGGGCTCGACGTCGTCTTCTCGAGCACGCTGTCGTGGGTCAACCTGATCCAGTACGACAACTTCTCCGAGACGGTCGGCATCAACAGCCGGCTCCACTGGATTCCGCGGGCCGGACAGGAAGCGTTCGTCGTGCTGAATCACAACCTCGAGGACCTCGACCGCAACGACTCCTTCCACTCGTCGGCCGCGGACCTCAGCATGAAGCTCAACTATACGTTCCGCTTCTGACCGCCCGCCGACGGTCCGCTCCGCCCGCATGACGGGCCGGCGATCCGGTCCTACAATGGCGGGCAGCCGGCCCGCAACGGGCCGGGATAAGAACAACGATCTCGGAGGGGATACATGCGTTCATCGCGAACGTCGCCACGCGGGCGCCGGACGATTGCGGCCGCCGCGCTCGCCTTTCTCGGCCTCGCGCCGGCCGCGCTCGGCCAGGTCGCGCTCCCCTCGGCGACCCCGCTCGACGCCGAGACCCTGACCGAGGGCGCGGCGCTCGCGCGCGAGGCGGCGCAGCAGGCCGGAAGCCTCGCGGCGCTCGTCGGCCGCGGCGAGGATGCGGCGACCGTCGCGGCAGCGGGCGCCGCCGCCATCGACGCGGCGGAGCGCGCGCTCGCGCTCGAGCCGCAGCTCGCCGAGGCCTGGAACGCGATTGCCCTCGTCCACCGGCAGTTCTGGCGCTGGAGCGCCGCCCGGCGCGCGTACGAGCAGGCGTATGCGATCGCGCCGAACGACCGGGCGGTGCTGTTCGCGTTCGGCTGGTTCAACGCCTTCAGCGGGCGGCACGCGCAAGCGATCGCGATGGGCGAGCGGGGCGTCGCGCTTGCGCCCGACGACGCGAGCGCGCATCGCGACCTCGGCATTGCGTACGCCTACGCGGGCGACGCGGAGAACGGCGCGGCCGCGCTCCGCCGCTGCACGGCCCTCGATCCCGAGATCGCCGTCTGCCACATCTGGCTCGGCTTCATGCTCGGGCTCCTCGGCGAGCCGGACGAGGCGGCCCGCGAGCTCGCGCTCGCGGAAGCGCTCGCCGGCGAGGCGATGAACGCTGCGACGACGTCGAGCATCGCGCATGCGTACTCCCGCATCGGCCGCGCCGCCGACGCGGCGCGGCTCTTCGCCCGGCTCGAGCGGCTCGGCCGCGAGGGCGTCGTCGGCGCGGGCTCCTGGCCGCTCGGCCATCTCGCGGTCGGCGACGTCGAGCAGGCGTACGCGGCGCTCGAGCGCGCGGTCGCGAAGATCGAGGAGCGCGAGCCCGACGAGGGCTTCTTCAACCTGATGATCATCAAGGGCAACGTGCTGCAAAATCCGGTCCTCGACGAGCCGCGATTCGTGGCGCTCCGCGAGCGAATCGGCGCTTTCTAGTGCGGTCGGGTACAGTTGCACGATGAAACGCTTGGCCATCATCGACGACTACGAGCGCGCCGCGCTCTCCTATGCCGACTGGCGCTCCCTCGAGCCCGAGGTCGAGGTCACCGCGTTCCACGATCACGTCCGCGACGAAGCGGCGGTCGCCCGGCGGCTCGAGGGCTTCGAGATCGTCTGCGCGATGCGCGAGCGGACGCCGTTCGGCCGCTCGCTGCTCGAGCGGCTGCCGAAGCTCGAGCTGCTCCTTACGTCGGGCATGCGCAACGCCGCGATCGACCTCGGCGCGGCCGCCGAGCTCGGCATCGCCGTCGCCGGCACCCCGATCCTGCCGTACCCGGCCGCCGAGCACACGTGGGCGCTGCTCCTCGCGCTCGCGAAGCGGGTCACCGAGGACGACCGGACGATGCGGACCGGCGGGTGGGGACACACGCTGAACGTCGGCCTGAACGGCAAGACGCTCGGGATCGTCGGCCTCGGCAAGCTCGGCGCACGGGTCGCCCGGGTCGCGCTCGCGTTCGGCATGAACGTCATCGCCTGGAGCGAGAACCTGACGGACGCGCGATGCGCGGAGGTCGGCGTCACTCGCGTCGACAAGGACGAGCTGTTCGCGACGGCGGACTTCGTCACGATCCATCTCGTGCTGAGCGAGCGCACGCGCGGGCTCGTCGGCGCGCGCGAGCTCGAGCTGATGCGCCCGAGCGCCTACCTGATCAATACGAGCCGCGGACCGATCGTCGACGAGCCGGCGCTGATCGACGTGCTCGCTGCGCGGCGCATCGCAGGCGCGGCCCTCGACGTGTTCGCAACCGAGCCGCTGCCCGAGGATCATCCGCTCAGGAGCCTGCCGAACACGGTGCTGACGCCGCACCAGGGCTACGTGACGGCGGAGAACTTCCGTATCTTCTTCTCGACCGCGGTCGAGAACGTCCGCGGCTGGCTCCGCGGCGAGCTGCCGAACCGGCTCGCCTGAGCAGCGGGAGAAGCTAAGACTCGGGTCGGGACGGGGCGCCCGCGGGAGCGCCGCCGGCGCTCGCCCCCCCGGCGGCGCCGAGCAGCCGGTCGACGAGCCGGCTCACGTGGTGCGGCGAGCGCGTCCGCCGCGCGAGGAGCGCATAGACGGCCGGCACCGCGAGCAGCGTCAGGAACACCGAGACCAGCATGCCGTAGAAGACGACGATGCCGATCGGCCGGCGTTGCTCGGCGCCCGCGCCGGTCGCGAGCAGGAGCGGCAGAGCTCCGAACGACGTGCAGAAGCTCGTCATCAGAACGGGCCGGAAGCGCGTGACCGCCGCGCGCGCGACCGCGTCGACGAACTCGTGACCGCGATCGCGCAGCTGGTTCGCGAACTCGACGATCAGCACGCCGTTCTTCGCGGCGATGCCGATCAGCATGATCACCGCGATCTGGCTGAAGATGTTCACCGTGATCCCGTAGAGCTTCAGCCCGAACACCGCGCCGAGCAACGCGAGCGGCACCGTGACCATGATGATCAGCGGATGGACGAAGCTTTCGAACTGCGCCGCGAGCACGAGGTAGACGACGGCCAGCGCGAGCAGGAACGTGAAATAGAGCTGCTGTCCCGTGCGCGTGAACTCGCCGGCCTCGCCGTCCCACATCAGCACCGCCTCCGGCGGCAGCTCCCGCTGGACCGTCTCCTCGAACCAGCGCACGGCGTCGCCGAGCGTGTAGCCCGGTGCGAGATCCGCCGAGACTTCGATCGCCCGCAGACGATTGAACCGCTCGAGCCGCAGCGTCCCCGAGGTCTCCTCGAGGCGGACGACGCTCGCAAGCGGGATCAGCTCGTCGGTCCGCGTCGAGCGGACGCGGATGTTCGTGAGGTCCGTGCTGGTCTCGCGGAGCTCGTCCCGGCCCTGGAGGATCACGTCGTACTCGCGGCCGCGGTCGACGTAGGTCGTGACGACGCGCGAGCCGAGCATCGTCTCGAGCGTGCGGCCGACCGTCGCGAGCGAGATTCCGAGATCGGCCGCTCGGTCCCGATCCACCGACACGCGGATCTGGGGCTTGCGGGCCTTGTAGCTCGTGTCGACGTTCCGCAACCCTGGATTCGCTTGCGCGAGCGCGACCATTCGCTCGGACCAGGCCGCGAGCGACTCGTAATCCGGCCCGCCGATCATCGCCTGGACGGGCCGGCCGACGCCGCGCCGGCCGAGGCTCGCGGGTTGGCCGGTCGACACGCGCACGCCCGGGAGCCTGCGCGCCTCCTCCATGACCGCGTTCGCGATCTCCTGCGCGGAGCGCTCGCGCTCGCGCCACGGCTTCAGGATCACGAACGCCCGGGCCGTGTTCACGTCGCCGGTCCGCGCATCCGCGCCGCCTTGACCCGGCACGCGCACGAGCACGCGCTGAACGTCGCCGTGCTCCATCTGCCGGAGCGCGATCGCCTCGAGCTCGCGCGCGTAGCCGTCGATGTACTCGAAGCTCGAGCCTTCGGGGCCCTCGATCGTGACGAACGCGCGGCCGAGATCCGCCGTCGGCGTGAACTCCGCCGGCACCGATCGGAACGTCCAGACGCCGAGCGCGACCAGCACGACGATGCCCCCGACGACGGCCCACGGCCGAACGATCAGCGCTCGAAGCACCCGTTCGTAGAAGGCCGCGAGCCGGCTGAAGACCCAGTTCGTCGCCCGCGCGACGCGGCCGCGGCCCGTCTCGCTGTGCGGCAGCCGCGACGCGAGCATCGGCGTCAACGTCAACGCGACGAGCGCCGAGAACAGCACCGATGCCGCGAGCGTGAACCCGAACTCCCGGAACAGCCGGCCGAGGTCGCCGGGCAGGAACGAGATCGGCACGAACACGGATGCGAGCGTCAGCGTCGTCGCGATGACCGCGAAACCGATCTCGCGCGTGCCGGTGATCGCCGCGAGGAGCGGCGGCTCGCCGAGCTCCGTGCGCCGGTGGCCGTTCTCGAGGACGACGATCGCGT
>CAYWGQ010000074.1:0-17280 GCA_964457725.1 uncultured Gammaproteobacteria bacterium | reverse complement strand
TCGTCGGCGCGATCTTCGCGGCCGGCACGCTGCTCGTGATCGACGCGAGCCTGCCCGGAGGCCTGATCGAGGGCAACGGCACGCTGCGCTACGCGCAGACGATGGCGTTCACGACGATCGTGCTGTTCTCGCTCTTCAACGTCTTCAACGCGCGCTCGGACGAGCGGAGCGCGTTCAGCGGGCTCTTCACGAACCGGTGGCTCTGGGGCGCCGTGCTGCTCGCGTTGTTGCTGCAGCTCGCCGTCGTCTACGCGCCGCCGCTGCAGCGCGCGTTCGGCACGGTCGCGCTCGCGCCCGCCGACTGGGCGCTCTGCACGGCCGTCGCGAGCTCGGTGCTCTGGCTCCGCGAGCTCGAGAAGCTCGCGCGCCGCGGGCTCGGCGCGCCCGGCCTCGTGCACGAGGCCGGGCGAAGCCCGTGACGCGCGAAACGGCGCCGCTCGGCGGCGCGCCGCCTACGCGGCGGCGACCGGGATCCGGTGGCCGAGCAGCCGCTCGATCCCCGCGAGCAGCGTCCGCTCGTCGTTGCTGACGAGCGAGAGCGCGACGCCGTCGCGGCCGGCGCGCCCCGTTCGGCCGATCCGGTGCACGTAGTGCTCCGGCGCGTCCGGCAGGTCGAAGTTGACGACGTGCGGCAGCCGGTCGATGTCGAGACCGCGAGCGGCGACGTCGGTCGCGACGAGCACCCGGATCCGCCCGTCCTTGAACTCGGCGAGCGCGCGCGTGCGTGCGCCCTGGCTCTTGTTGCCGTGGATCGCCGCGGCCGTGAGCCCATCCGCGGTCAGCTGCCGCGCGAGCCGGTTCGCACCGTGCTTCGTCCGCGTGAAGACGAGCACCTGCCGCCAGCCGCCGCCGAGGATCAGCCGCGCGAGGAGCTCGCGCTTGCGCGCCTTGTCGACACGGTGCACGACCTGCTCGATGTGCTCGTGGCGCGGCTCCTCGGCGCCGACGTCGACTCGGACCGGATCGCGCAGGAAGCGCCGCGCGAGCGCGCGGACGTCCTCGGCGAGCGTCGCCGAGAAGAGGAGCGTCTGCCGCTCCTCGGGCAAGCTCTCGGCGATCCGGCGAATCGCGGGAAGGAATCCCATGTCGAGCATTCGGTCCGCCTCGTCGAGCACGAGCGCCTCGACCGCCGAGAGGTCGACCGTGCGTTGGCCGAGGTGATCGAGCAGACGCCCGGGCGTCGCGACGAGCACGTCGACGCCGGCCGCGAGCGCCGCGATCTGCGGGCGGATGCTGACGCCGCCGAATACGGCCGTCGAGCGGACAGGCGTGTGCTTGGCGTAGCGTGCGAGATCGTCTGCGACCTGCGCGGCGAGCTCGCGCGTCGGCGTCAGCACGAGCGCGCGCACGCGGCTTCGGCCGCGGCGCTCCGCCGAGCCGAGCCGCTCGAGCAGCGGCAGCGCGAACGCGGCCGTTTTGCCGGTGCCGGTGCGAGCACAGACGATCGCGTCGCGGCCCTCGAGGGCGAGCGGGATCACGCGGGTTTGAACGGGAGTGGGCTGGTCGTAGCCCTGCTCGGCGACGCCGAGCAGTATCGGGGCCGAAAGCCCCAGGGAAGCAAAAGACATTCGATCGAAGCTCCGCGAGCCGCGCGGCCGCCCGGGGACGCGCGCGTGCGCGCGCCGTTCCGGCGGAGAGCGGGGATCGCCAATACAAAGAAGATGGCCGCCCGGAGGGGCGGCCATCGTTAACGAAGGGTTGGAATCGGCCGGCTTACCAGCGGCTGCCGCCGTAGCCGCCGCGGTTGCCGCCGCCGCCGCTTCGCGGCGCCTGCGGCTTCGCTTCGCTGACGCGCAGCGGGCGGCCCTCGTAGTCGGCGCCGTTCAGCGCGGCGATCGCGGCGCGAGCCTCGGCCTCGGTGCTCATCTCGACGAACCCGAAGCCCTTGCTCTGGCCCGAGTCGCGATCGGTGATCAGCTTCGCGGATTCCACGGTGCCGTGCTCGGCGAACTTCGACGCGAGCCCTTGCTCGGTCGCCGCATACGGCAAATTGCCTACGTATAACTTCCTGCCCATAGGTCCTCCTGATGGGTTTCAACCGTTATCAGGGGATATGGGCACCATGCCCGTAGACTGATTCACGGTAAGGGTAACGGGCAGGATGATATCGCATTCCGGGCTCGAATGCGCGGCGAATTTCGCGGGACGCGCCCGGCGACCCGCCCGCCGGGCGCGGAAGGGTTCGTTCGCAGAGCTAAACGCTCCTCGGCCGCGCGGCCGACAGCCCCGGCGGCCGCAGCGCGCCGGTGCCCGCGACCTGCGCGAGCCACCACGGCAGGAACGCGGCGAGCTGCACGATGCGGCTCGCGAGCGCGATCGCGAGCGCGCCCTCGGCGGACAGCCCGCCGAGCACGAGCAGCCCGACGAAGAGCGCTTCGAAAATACCGATGCCGTCGAACGACACGGGCAACCGTGCGATCAGGTTGCTGACCGGCAGCACGCCGAGCAGGAGCAGCAGGCTCGCCGGCACGCCGAGCCCGAGCGCGAGCACCCACGGCAGGAGCAGCGACAGGAACTGCTCGATCACCGTCAGACCGGCGAACGCCGCGAGCGTGCGCCGCTCCCCGCCGAGCTCGCGATACGCGGCGGCGAAGCGCAGCAGGTGACCCATCGGGCGCGACTCGCGCAGGCGCCGGGGCAGTCGGGCGACGAGCGCGCCCGCGAGCGACTCGTTCAGCGACAGCGCGACGGCCGCGACGGCCGCGGCGAGCATGCCCACCCCGGCGTAGAGCACGATCGCATAGCGCTCGTCCAGCACGCCGAGGAAGCGCAGCACGAAGAGGCTGACGACCCCGAGCGCGAGCGCGAGCACGAAGCCGACGATCCGCTCGACGACGATCGACGCCGCGGCGTCGGCGCCGTCCACGCCGCGGCGCGCGACCAGCACCGCGCGGATCGCGTCCGCGCCGACCGTCGCCGGCAGCGCGAGCCCCCAGACCTGGGAAGAGCAGTAGATCGCGACCGACGGCAAGAGCGGCAGCCGCTGCCCGCGCGCTTCGAGCAGCAGCAGCCACTTGTACGTCATCAGCACGCGGTCGATCGTGACGAGCGCAAACGCCGCGATCAGCCAGCCCGGATGGAACGCGGCGAGCATCCGCCCGACCTCCCGGGCGTCGACGGTGTAGATCAGGAGCAGCGCGAGAAGCGCGATCGACAAACCGATCTTCAGCGCGAGCTTCATCCACCCTGCTCGTTCGATACCGCCGGCAGCTCGGCGAGCGTCGCAGGCCGAGGCGCCTCGGCGCCGCGCGGCACGAGCTCGTCGAACACCGCAAGCGTGCGGCGGGCGGTCTCCTGCCACGTCAGGCTGCGCGCGCGGTGCAGCCCGCGCTCGCGCATCTGGCGGCGGAGCAGCTCCGAGCCCGTCACCTCGGCCATCGCCGCGGCGATGTCCGCCTCGTCGAGCGGATCGATCAGCCGCGCAGCGCCGCCCGCGACCTCGGGGCTGGCGCACGTGCGCGGCACTATCGCCGGGCACCCGCACGCCATGGCCTCGAGTATCGGAATGCCGAAGCTCTCGCAGAGCGTCCCGAGCACGAAGCAATCCGCGAGCTGATAAGCGAGGTGGATCCGCTCGTTCGGGACGAAGCCGAGGAAGCGCACGTCGGCGAGGTCGTCGTCGCCGAAGCCGCGAGCGCGGAGATACTCCTCGACGCGCGCGCCCGCGACGACGAACGGCAGCTCGCCGCCCGCACGGCGATAGCGGCGATATGCGCGGATCAGGCGCTCGGTGTTCCCGCCTGGATACGGCGGCAGATGCCGGTGACCGCCGTGCAGCGTGCGCGCGATCGTCAGGATGTAGCGCTCGGGCAGCCGATACTCCGCACGAAAGGCCTCCAGCGCGCGCGGATCGCGCTGCGCCGTGAAGTTCGGCCCGACGCCCGCATACGTCACGACCGAGCAGCGGACGTCGATCGACGTGTGCCGTGCGAGGTCGTCGAGCGTCGCCTGGGAGATCGAGGTCGTGCGCGCGGCCTTGCGGCTGTAGAGCGGCAGCATCAGCCGGATATAGAGATTGTCCCACCAAGGGTAATTCTGCGGATTCACATACCAGTCCGACCCTTGATGGACGAATACCGTCGGCCGGCGAGTGAAGAACGGCACCGAGAACTTCGGGTTGAAGATCAAGTCGACGTCGTGCCGGCGCGCGAGCCGCGGCACGACGACCTGATCCCACACGAGCTTGAAGCGCGAGGGGGCAACATGCGTCTCGGCATTCGGGAACTCGCGGAACAGCTCTTCCGACTTCGGCGAATCGAGAAAGATGACGTACTGCGTCGTGCGATCGAGCTCGAGCAGCGCGCGGAGCAGATACTTGCCGTAGATACCGATGCCGTCGTCCTGATCGAGTAGCCGTCCCATTACCCCGATACGTCGAGCCATCGATGGTCCCTCGCTGCGGCGTCAGTGCGCCAAGTGTTGGATCTCGCGCCACCCGGCGAGCTTGCGGCCGAGCGCGTCGAGCACGCCCCGCCGGCCTCGCCCGGGCAGGAACTGCAACCAGTCGCACTTCAGCCGGCCGTACACCGGGATCGGCAGCCGGCCGCGCCGTTCGGCGCCGAAGTCGAGGCCGACGCCGAACGCCGCCTTGAAGCCGCAGCGCCGCGCGTGCTCGAGCGAGCGCCGCGAGCCGAGCCGCCACGGATAGGCAATGCAGTCCGGCGCGTAGCCCAGCTGATCGCGGAACCGCTCGCGGGAGCACTCGAGCTCGGAAGCGATCGACGCGTCCAGCTCGGCCGGCGTCGCGAAGCGGCCCCTGCCGCCGCCCGCGGCCCGAAAGACGGCTGCGAGCCTGCGCCGCCACTCCGGGTCGGCGAAGAACTCCGCGCCGCCGCCGCCGGCAACGAGCGCACGGCAGGCGAGGGTCGCCTCGTCGTCCTCGATGAAGCGGCGGCGCGCAGAGAGAAGCGGCTCGGCCCGGTAGATCGGCGTGCCGAGCGCCGGTCGGCCGAGCTCCTCCGTCCCGCCGATCATCCGCATCGGCCAGTCGTAGACGTCGAAGCGCTCGAGCGCCTCGGGCGCGGCGAAATCGACGAGCCGCGGCGAGACCAGGACGAGCGCGTGCCGGTGCGCGTGCGATTGCACGTCGACGAGCCCCGACTCCGCGCACGCACGCACCTGCTGCCAGCTCATGAACAGCTCCGGCTCCGGCGGCTCGGGCGGCGACACCCAGAACGTCGGAACGAACAGCACCGCGCGGGCGTCGTGCGCACGCAGCAGCGGCAGGACGACGCGCCAGAAGCTCGCGCGCGCGTCGTCGAACGTGAGCAGCACCGCCCTGCCGACGCGCGCGCGGCGCTCGCGCGCGGCGAGGTACTCGTCGAGCCCGAGCGTGCGGTAGCCGTTCTCCTGCAGATATTCGAGGTCGCGGGCGAAAGCTTCCGCGTCGACGTCGTGGAACGTGAACACCGGAATCTCGTCCCGGCCGAGCGGGCGGCCGAGCACGAACGCCGGGTACCGCGTTTGCGCGACGCGGCCCACGGTGCGCGCGAGCCGTGAGAGATCCCCTATCCGTGACATTCCCGTTGCCGCTTCTCGATGTCTCCGCCCGCGCAGGCGGCGCGGTGCGACCTCCGCCGGGCGTGTGCTGGCGGCTCGCGGGCCCGATGCAAGCTCGGTGCCACGAGCGTCCCGCTTTGGGACGAGGCGCCGATCGCGGCCGGGCGGGCGCGGTCCGGCGCCGGCGGTCCGTAATGGTGGCGGTAGATGTATGGATTTGCATAAACCGTAAACGCCCGCGGCGCGAACGCGCCGCGGCGAGAGCCGGCGGCGCCGCTGGCGCGGCGCCGCCGGCCGTCAGAACCAGAACGAGACGAAGATCTGGAAGACGTTCGCCGCGAAGTCGTAGAGCGGCTCCTGCCCGGCAACGCCTCCGGTGACCCTCAAGTCCCGGAAGTCCTCGTACTCGAACAGGATGTGGTCGTAGACGACGCTGACGCTGCCGCGATCGACGAAGCGCCAGCCGCCGCGAACGATGTCGTAGCTCGCGCCGACCCGGACCGTCTGGCTCGAGAACGTCGACAGCTCCTTGTCGCGCGCCATGAAGTTCTGGAATTGCGCGCGAGGGAAGAGGTCGCTGTAGAACTCGGCCCGGTCCTGCGAGTAGAAGCGCAGCTTCCCCTCGATGATCCAGCCCTGCTCGAGCGGATGAGTGTAGCCGAGCTCGTACGTATCGGCTTTCACGTCCCAACTGTCGCCGTACTTGCGGTACTCGGCATGGAGCGCCGCCCGGTACGGGAGGTAGTAGCGGAGCCTGATCGCGGCCGCATCGCTCGTCCGCGTGTTCGGGTAGACCTCCTGCTCGTAGCTGTAGCCGCGCGGGCTGTCGGGATCGACGTAGCGCACGAGGCGGTAAGGGTTGTTCAGGAACCCTTCGTCCGTGATCGTCTCGTACGAGAGGCCGAGCAGCAGCTTGCGCGTGAGGATCTGCGAGACGCCGAGCCGGTACTGTTGACGATCGACCTCGGCCCGGAAGCTCGAGTCGCCGCGCCGGCCGACCTCGTCCTGCCCCCTCGAGTAGCCGAGCGAGACGGTCGTCAGGTCGCCGAAGATGTCCTGGCTCACGCCGAAGCTGAACGTGTTCGCCTCGTAGTCGTTCTCCTTGCTCGACGTGAAGCCGATGTTCATCAGCCAGCGGTCGTGGAGGTAATCGAGCCCGACCGAGTGCTGCGTGCGCTCCTCCCGGTAAGGGCTCGCCGTCGTCACGACGTCGATCGACGCGCTGCTCACCTTGTCGACGTAGTAGTTCGCGGAGGCCGAGAACTTGCCCGCGAACTGCTTGCGGACGAGGAGCGAGGGTCCCTCGATCGTGACGCCGCCGCCGTCGTAGGAGTGATAGAGGACGTCCGCGCGGTCCTCGGGCAGCACGCCCGCGAGCGCCGGGCCCGCGGCAAGCGCGAGCAGCAACGCGAGCCGTCTGGCCATCAGTTGCATCCGCAGCCGCCGCCCGCGCTGCCGGTCGCGCCGCGCGCGCCCTCGCGCGCCTCGTAGACGTGGTGCAGGTAGGCGCTCGAGACCGGATCCCGGTCGAACGACATGATCGGATCCGCGAGCGCGTCGCGCTCGTACGGCTTCACCCAAGGCTCGACCGCGCAACCGGTCGCGCCCGCGACGATCACCGCCGCGACCGCGAGCCGCGCAACCCTGCCGATCGTCTTCATCTGTCCCCCCTTTGCGCTACTCGCGCAGCAACGCGCGAATCTGCGTCTGGTAGTCGTTCTCGTAGCCCGGCTGGTAGCCGTGATGGATGAAACGCATCGTGCCGTCGCGGCCGACCATCACCGTGCTCGGCATCGCGACGACGTCGTAGAGCTTGCTGACCTCGTTCTTCGGGTCGAACAGGATCGGGAAGCTGACCGGCCGCTCCGCGAGCCACTTGTCCGCGCCCGCGCGGTTGTCCTCGACGTTCACGCCGAGGAGCGTGAAGCCGAGATCCTTGTAGCGTTGGTAGAGCGCCTCGAGATGCGGCATCTCCTGCCGGCACGGCCCGCACCAGGTGGCCCAGAAGTTCACCATGACGACCTGGCCCTTCAGCTCCGACAGCGTGACCGTGCCGCCGCTTCGCGACTCGAGCGTGAAATCCGGCGCCGGCCCCGACAGCTGCTCGGCCGCAACCGGCCACGCAAGCGCACAGGCTGCGATCAGGCTCGCGATCGATCTCGTCATTGCGGGTCCCTCCTCAGAAGAAAAACGTCACCCCGACGTGCGCCTCGAGGTTGTGCGTGCGCTTCTCTCGGCCGAGCAGATCGATGTCGAAGACGTGATCGCGAAAGTCCGCGTGGACGGCGAGCCAATCGAGCGGCATCAGCCGCGCGCCGACCCCGAGGTTCAACGTGAAGCGATCGTCGCCCGCGAACTTCGTCTTCCCCACCCCGCCGATCAGATACAGCGCCGTGTTCCATGCGCGGCGCCGCCCGATGAAGCCTTCGCCCGGCAGAACGTTGTAGCCGAGCGACAAGTTATAGTAGGAATACTCGCGCTCCTCGTCTGTGAGCAATTGCGCAGCGCCCGAGAGCCGCTCGAAGCTGGTCGGCTCGGTATCCGTCCTGCCGCCCGCGACCTCGAGGAACAGCCCCTCCGTTATGTGATATGCGAACCGGGCGCCGGCGACGGTGTTGACGCCGAAGTCCTCGACGCTCATCTGACCCGCGAAGATGCCGACCTCGAAGTTCTCGCTGTCGATCCTCGGGGGCTCGATGTCGCGCCGCTCGACGTCCGGCTCGATCACCGGCGGCCGGCTCGTGTCCTCCGCGACCGTCTGCCGCCGCGACGCGCAGCCGCTTGCTACCGCCGCGAGCAACGGCAGCGCTAGAAGAAGAACGAGACGCCTGCTTTCCATTCCCTGATTTCCTCGTTGTCGTCGCGGCTCGTGAACACCACGTAGGTCTTGTACTCGGCGCGGAAGACGAAACGCCGCGTGAGATAGACGCGGACGCCGGCGCCCGCGTGCGCGAGCGGGTCGGTACGGTCGTCGGTCGCGACCAGCGTCGCCTTCGGCTCGGTGTGGATGCTGCCCCCTCCGAGCGTGAAGTACGGCGACCAGCGACGGTCCGGATATAGCGTGTGAACGATGTTCAGGTTCGCGAGCGTCGAGTCCGAGAAGCGCCCGAGCACCTGCTCGACCCAGAGCTCGAACGACAGATTCGGCGTCAGCGCGAACGCGCCGTACGCGGAGATCGCGTTCGCGCCGCCGAAATCGCCGTAGAGCACGCCCGCTTCCCAGCGCCGCTCGGCGTAGTCGTCGAGCGAAAATCCCGGCAGCTCGAACGGCGCGCCGTCGGGCGTCAGCGTCGTCGCGAGCTGCGCGCGGTGCACCCAGCCCTCCTGGCCGCGGGGAATGCGCACCTTGAACCAATCCGTGCGCCGCTTCAGCAGCGCCACCTGCTCGCCGCGCTCCGCTACGTAGAAGACCGGATAGCCGCGCCCCGGTCCCGTGTGCAGCTCGATGAACGGGTCCTCGATCACGACTTCCCGGTGACGCCGCTCGGCGCCGGCCGCGACCGTCGAGCAGAGAGCAGCGAGGAGCGCGATCGCGACCAGGACACTCCGCATCACATCACCGGCACGTCGAACGGGTTGTTGTAGTACTGCGCGCCGAGATCGAGCCACTCGGCAATCAGGCGCAGCTCGTCGAGCGACAAATCGCCCGCATGCGAGCCGCCCGCGTCGAACCGCGAGAAGAAGCGCGTCGAGGCGCGCGCGCCGGCGCTCGACATCGATTGCGGCACCGACACCGGCGCGAAGATCGGATTGCCGTTCGCGTCCGTGCCGATCTGGATCTGCCGGTCCTGCAGCGCCCCGTTCACGAGCTCGAGCTCGTTGTCGGCGAACAGCAGCTCGCGGTACGCGTTGAAGTGGTCGGCCTGATCCGGCGATAGCCCATCCGTCAGATCGAGCTGCGCCGCGGGCACGGCGGCCGCGCCCATCGCGTCGACCGGCGCGTGGCAGCCGCCCTGCGTGCAGGTGCGATCGGACAGCACGATCGTCGCGTCGTTCGGATCGAGCTCGACCCGCGGCAGGCTCCAGAGCGGGTGGATGTGCCGCTCGTAGTGGATCACTATCCGGCAGGCCGGCGTCCACTTCGTCAGGCAGCCGGATGCGGTCGGGACGACCGGCACGCCGCCGCCCGAGCGCGCGTAGCGGTAGTCGAACGACAGGTCGGGCGTTCGCACCATCGGGTCCGTCCACACGTCCTCGTAAACGAGGTCTACCGAGGGCTCGAGGGCCGCCGGCTGCATCCGCGTGCGGGTCTCCGCCATCGTCTCGCCGGCGTCGGGCGAGAGGCTCGGAACCGTGTTCGGGAACGGCACCCCGTTCGCGGCGGCGCCGGCGTAGGCCGACGCGAAGCTGTCGCGGCGGCCGTGCGAGAGCCCGCTCTGCGGCGAGTGGCAGCCGTTGCACTTCAGCTCCTCGCCCGGCATCACTTGCAGCCAGTTGTCGTGGCGCGGCGAGATGCGCCGCCCCGCCGCGTCGAGCACCTCGATCGCGAACGCGACGTTCGCCGGCACCTTGACCCGCACGGAGCCGTCCGGCTCGATCGGCGCGTAGCCGAGAATCTCCCGCATGCCGAGCCGCAGGTTCGGGCCGAACGCCGTGTTGTCGAGATCGACGACGTCGTCGTCCGGGATCGACACGGGCTTGAGGATCCTGAGGAAGCGGGCAGGACGCTCGGCGGCCGCCGTCTCGAGCGGATCCGCGAGCGCTGCGATGCTCGGGTTCGCCGCGTCCGTCCCGTCGATGTCGTAGACGCTGCGGATGTTGACGATGCCGGCGTTCTCGGCGACGAGGTCGGGGTCGAGCCCGGCGCCGGGCTGCTTGTCGGGGATGAACTGCGGGATGCGCCGCGGCTGCGCGGCGATCGCGTCGCCGATCAGCACGCCCTCCTCGCCGACGACGATCGGCAGCTGCGTTTGCGTCTGCGGGTCGTACATCCACACGCCGTAGAGCGGCGGCGCGATCGTGGCCGCGGGATCGGCGAGCGTCTCCTCGGTGCACGGCGAGACGACCGTATCGATGACCAGCCGGCAAATCGACCACGTGACGAGCGTGCGGCCGGTGCCGTCCCAGAGCGGGTACGCCGACGCGAACCGGCCGCCAGGCGACGGTGCGAGATCCGTGCGCACCTGGTTCGTCGTCGCCGAGACCTGCGCGGGCCCGGGGAGACCCGCGTTCGCGGCGACGGCCTGCGTGTTCTCGACGTACGCCTTCGTGTCGATCAGCACGATGTCGCCGCCGAGCTCCGGATGCACGAACGGCCGGACGATCGCCATGATCCGCCCGTCCTCGGTCTCGCGCGCGGAGAGGAACTGCACCACGGTGCCGTCCGTCCCGGTCAGATGGCTCTCCGCCCCGTAGAGGAGCTCGAGCTCCGTCCCGTCCGGATTCATTTGATAGAGATGGATGCCGTTCGCGTTGACGGCGTGGTCCCAGCGGCTGAAGAGGATCTTGCCGTTGTCGAGCAGGGTCGGCTCGAGATCGTGGCTTTGATTGAACGAGATCTGCTTCAAGCCCTCGCCGTTCTCGTCCATCACGTGCAGCACGAACGCGGGCTCGTCGCGGTCCTCGTCGAGCGCCTCGTACTGCGGCTTGCCCTCGTCGAGCAGGATCGCCTTCGACTGACGCTGGCGAGTCGACGAGAACACGATGCGGCCGTCGGCCAGGTAGTGGGGCGCGACGTCGTGGCCGGCCTCGGCGGCGATGTCGGACGCGATCACGCGGCGGAGCGTGTCGGTCGCGATCTCGTACTCCCAGATGTTCCAGGTCGGCTGATCCTCGTCGTCGAGGTTCGGATCGAACGGCCCGCGCATCGCGAACACGACCTTGCGGCCGTCGGGCGAGATCTCGACGCCCATCACGTCGCCGAGCCCTTCGGTTTCGCGAATCGTGATGTTGCGCTCGACGGCCGTCGGCGAGGCTCGGTCCCGCATGTAGAGATCGGTGCCGACGTTGAACCGCTCGACGTCGCGCACGTCCGCGCTCGACTGCAGCTGCATGTTCTCGTCGAACAGCGGCCCCTTCGTATAGAAGATCGGGAAGTCGAGCGCGACCGGATCGGGATCCTGGCCGGAGCCGACCCCGACGCTGCCGTCACCGCTGCTGCCGCAGGCCGCGGCGAGCAGCGCGGCGCACGGCAGCGCCGCGCGCGTCAAAGCCCGCGCGATGCGCGCGCGACTCGTCGAAAGGCTGCTCAACATCGGGAGTTCCCTCTCGGCTGTCGTCCTGACGCGCGAGGGATCCACCGCGAGTCCTGTGCAATCGTCAACGGCAAGCTCCATGGCGAGGCTGCATGCGCCTCGAGCCACGTGGCCCTCGACCCCTTCGCCCAGAGGCCGCGAGCCGAGCGCTTCTATGCGACGTAATCTCGGCGCCGCGTAATCATGGGCGGGGGCCTTCCGGCCCGCCGTTAACAAAATCACAGAACTCGACCGCGTCCCCGGCGCGCGAGAAAACGTGAACGAGTTCTCGACTCGAGCGCACGATCGGCCGCGACGTCGCAACCTTTTTCACTTAACGCGTCGTACGTGACGACGGTCACTTCGCGCCGCAGCGGAAACCTGCGCTCGATCACCGCGGCGACTTTACACGGCCGCTACGCTGCCGAAAAAACCGTCGCCAATTCGAGACGTCTCAAATTCTCCACATTACGGAGCTTCCGGGTTTGTGGTGTATTGCGCGCACTTCAGCGACCTGTGTCTGTTTACCAACGGGACCACTGACGATGATTAGCAGAACGAAGTGGCGAGCGGCCGAGCTGAGCTATCGGGGCCTGTGGTGGCTATTCATCGCGACCGGGCTCTGCGTCAGCGGCGCCGCGATCGCGCTCGCGGGACCGCGCGAGCAAGCGCAGCGCATCCACGACCGGATCGCGGGCGTGCCGGCCAGCGAGAGCGACCTGCAGACGATGACGGCCCTGATCAACGCCAACGATCGGGTCGGCGCCGCCCTGCACGCGACTCACAACAAGCACTTCTACACGGTCACGCTGAAGAACTTCGCGGCGCCGTGGACGAACCGCGACCAATCCGCGTTCGTGCCGCTGAACGATTACACGACGCTCGTGATCGGCATGGTGAAGGACGACGTGCCGTTCAATCAGATCCTCTCGGCCGATCTGCTCTACGTCGGCGCCGGCCAGCCGCTGCCGACCGCGACGAGCAACGCCCACTACGAGGAGCTCGAGCGGCGGATGCTCGGCCCGACGTTCGATCCCGAGACGCAGCTCGTCGCGACGACGCAGTCCGCCGTCTATCCGGTGCCCGCGCCCGCGACGGCCGGCGCGATGACGACGCGCGCCGCGGCAGAGGCGTTCTTCATCGCCGGCACGAACCGCGCGATGTTCCGCTTCACGCTGATCAACCACCTCTGCATGGACCTCGAGCAGGTGCAGGACACGGCCATCGTGCCGGACCGCATCCGGCAGGACGTCTCGCGCAGCCCCGGCGGCGACAGCCGCGTCTTCCTGAACAGCTGCATGGGCTGTCACGCGGGCATGGACCCGCTCGCGCAGGCCTTTGCGTACTACAACTTCAACGACGCGACCGGCAGCATCGAGTACACGCCGGGTCAGGTGCAGCCGAAGTACTTCAACAACGCGGAGACGTTTCCGGACGGCTTCGTCACGCCGGACGACTCCTGGGACAACTACTGGCGCGAGGGACAGAACGCGCTGCTCGGCTGGAACCAGAGCTTGCCCGGCTCGGGCAGCGGCGCGAAGTCGCTCGGCGAGGAGCTCGCCGGCAGCGACGCGTTCGCGCAGTGCCAGGTGAAGAAGGTGTTCAGGAACGTGTGCCTGCGCGACCCCGTCGACGCCGACGACCGTTCGCAGGTCGACACGATGGTCACGAGCTTCCGGAACAACAACTTCAACCTGCGCCGCGTGTTCGCGGAATCCGCGGCGTACTGCGCCGGCAACTGAGCGACTGGAGCTTGACGCCATGTTGGACGCAATGAGCAGCACGACCACCGTGGGAGCGGTCTCTGCGGTCGCTCCCGGCATCGCCACGGCAGCCATGCCCGCGGCGCGAGCGCAGCTGATCGCGCGCACGCGCTGGCTACTCGTCGCGCTCGGCGCTTGCGTGCTCGCCGCGTGCGGCGGCGGCAGCGGCGCCCCGACGACGGAGAACCCCGGCAACGGCGGCCCGGTCGGCGGCGGCTACTCGGGCCCCGCCCCCGCAACGGCCGACGTGCAATCCTTCAAGCTGAACCTTTGGGACAACATCTCCGGCAACAACCGCTGCGGCGCGTGCCACAGCGTCGAAGGCGGCCAGGCGCCGTTCTTCGCGCGGCGCGACGACATCAACCTCGCGTACGCCGACGCGAACGACGTCGTCACGCTCGGCTCGCCGCAGGACTCGCTGATGGTCACGAAGGTCGAGGGCGGCCACAACTGCTGGCTGTCGAGCCCGAGCGCGTGCGCCGACATCCTGACGACCTGGATCACGAACTGGGCGGGCACCGTCGGCGGCAGCATCGGCCGGAAGATCGAGCTCGAGCCGCCCCCGCTCCGCGACCCGGGCGCGAGCAAGAGCTTTCCGGAGGACCCCGGCCTCTTCCAGTCGACGGTCTATCCGCTCCTGTCGCTGCACTGCTCGAGCTGCCATTCGTCGACGGCCCCCGCGAAGCAGTCGCCGTTCTTCGCCGAGGGCCCCGGCACGGATCCGAACGCGGTCGCGGCGGCTTATGCCGCGGCGAAGGCGAGGATGAACCTCGACGACCCCGGCTTGTCGCGCTTCGTCGTGCGGCTCGGCGAGGAGTTCCACAACTGCTGGACCGCGAGCTGCGCGGCCGACGCCGAGGACATGGAAGAGGCGATCGCCGCGTTCGCGAGCCAGATTCCCGAGACGGAGGTCGATCCGAACCTGGTCACGAGCAAGGCCTTGACGCTCTACGAGGGGACGATCGCGTCCGGCGGCAACCGTTACGAGTCGAGCGTGATCGCGCTCTACGAGTTCAAGACCGGCGCCGGCACGACCGCGTTCGACACGAGCGGCGTCGATCCCGCCATGGATCTGACGCTCTCGGGCAGCGTCGAGTGGTTCGGCGGCTGGGGGCTCAATTTCTCCGGCGGCAAGGCGCAGGCGTCGACGGCTGCGAGCTCGAAGCTGCGCACGATGATCACCGCGACCGGCGAGTACTCGATCGAGGCGTGGGTCGCGCCCGGTAACGTCGTCCAGGAGGACGTGCGGATCGTCAGCTACTCGGCCGGCACGATGGCCCGGAACTTCACGCTCGGCCAGACGATGTACAACTACGACTTCTTCAACCGGAGCAGCAACTCCGACGAGAACGGCAATCCGCAGCTGTCCACGCCGGATGCGGCGGAAGTGCTGCAGGCCACGCTCCAGCACGTCGTCGCGACTTATCACCCGGCGGAAGGCCGCAAGATCTACGTGAACGGCGTGCTCGCGTCGATGCAGGATCCGGTCCCCGGCGGCGTGCTGACCGACTGGGACGACACGTACGCGTTCGTGCTCGGCAACGAGGTCTCGAACGACCGCGCGTTCACCGGCGTGATCCGCCTCGTCGCGATCCACAACCGTGCGTTGAACGAGGCGCAGATCCTGCAGAACTTCGAGGCCGGCGTCGGCGAGAAGTTCTTCCTGCTGTTCGGCGTCGAGCATCTGACGAACGTGCCCCAGAGCTACATCGTGCTCGAGGGCTCGCAGTTCGACACCTACGCCTATCTGTTCCGTAATCCGTTCTTCATGAGCCTCGATCCGACGGCGCAGCCCGAGGGCATCGACATCGAAGGCATCCGCATCGGGCTGAACGGCGGCGAGGCGCGCGTCGGCCAATCGTTCGCGAAGATCGACACGACGATCTCGAGCGCGCTGTACTCGCCCGAGACGGGCCAGCCGCTCGCGGCCTTGGGCGCGGTCATCCCGCTCGAGAAGGGCCCGGACTACGACGAGTTCTTCCTCTCGTTCGACCGGCTCGCCGCGAACGTCTACAACCGCCCGCCGCTGCCGACGCCGCTGCCGCCCGCGCCGGTGGACCTGCCGCCGGCGTCCGAGATCGGCGTGCGCACGTTCGACGAGATCCATGCGTCGCTCGCGGTGCTGACCGGCGTGAGCCCGCTCGCCCCGGTCGTCGCGAACACGTTCGATCTCGTGCGCGAGTCGCTGCCGAGCGTCGACACGCTGGCCGCGGTCCTCGCCTCGCATCAGGTGTCAATCGCGCAGCTCGCGATCGCGTACTGCGACGCGATGGTCGAGGAGCTCGCCGACAACAACCCGCCGCAAGGGCCGTTCGGCGCGTTCCCGTTCAACTCACCGGTCGCGACTGCCTGGCCGAGCGTCGGTCATGCGAACGAGGACGCGTTCATCGAGCCGCTGCTCGACCGCGTGCTCGGTGAACCGCAGCTCGCGACGCAGCCGCAGCGCGCGGCCGTGCGCGCGGAGATCGATCAGCTTCTCCATGGGCGCATCCCCCCAGATCCGACGAGGCCGGGCCTAGCGACCAGCGGCGGCACCGCCGAGCGCACTCAGGACATCGCGAAGGCGGTGTGCGCGGCCGTGGTCGGCAGCGCGGCGATGCTCGTCCAGTGAGCGCCGGCGCTTCGTAACAGACTTGCGATAGAGGTACAGCGATGATCATCCGCATCAAACGCAAGCCCCGTCATCCCGACGCTCCACAGCGTCACAACGCCCATCGGCGGCCGATGACGCGCCGCGAGCTGATCGGCCAAGGCTTCCTCGCGGGCTCCGCGACGGTGCTCGGCGGCGGCGTGCTCGGGCTGTTCTCGAACCCGCGAGCCGCCTACGCGCAGCTCGCTGCGGACCTGCAGCAGATCGCGATCGACTGCGGCATCAGCAACGGCGCGGGCAAGATCCCGTTCATCTGCTTCGACCTCGCGGGCGGCGCGAACATGGCGGGCTCGAACGTGCTGGTCGGCAAGGAAGGCGGCCAATTCGACCTCCTCTCGACGGCGGGGTACCGCAAGCTCGGCCTGCCCGGCGACATGGTCCCGGGCGTGACCGAAGCGAACCCGAGCGCGACCAGCAACGGCGACCACACCGACACGACGCTCGGGCTCGCGTTCCACAGCGACAGCGCGTTCCTGCGCGGCATGCTCGGGAGCATGTCGCTCGCGGCCGCCGCGAACGTGAACGGCGCCGTGATCCCGGCGCGCTCCGAGAACGACACGGGCAACAACCCCCACAATCCGCTGTACGGCATCCAGAAGGCCGGCGCGGACGGCTCGATTCTGACGCTCTGCGGCTCGCGGCCGACCGATTCGGGCGGCAACTCGATCGCACCGATGCGGCTGATCGATCCCGAGTTCCGGCCGACGAAGATCGACCGGCCGAGCGACGTCGTCGGTCTCGTCGACACCGGTCAGCTGGTCGGCCTGCTCGGCCCGGAGGACGCGACCGCCGTGCTCGAGTCGATCTACCGGATCAGCCGCGAGAAGATGGACAACGCCGCGACGACGGGCCTGCCGATCAGCGACGAGCAGATCGTCGAGAACCTCGTGAAGTGCGGTTACCTGAAGGCCGCGGACGTCGCCGAGCGGTTCGGCGACGTGAACCTGGACCCGGGCGCGGATCCGGACATCGTCGGCCCGATCTTCACCCAGGAGGAGTACAACTCGGGCGGCACCGACGGCGCCGAGTTCCGCAAGACCGCGGCGGTGATGAAGCTCGTGATCGAAGGCTACGCCGGAGCGGGCTGCATCACGATGGGCGGCTACGACTATCACGGCGGCATGCGCCAGGAAGGCGAGGTCAAGGACTTCCGCGCCGGCCGCTGCATGGGCGCGTGCCTCGAGTACGCGGCCCG
>CAYWGQ010000073.1:0-17391 GCA_964457725.1 uncultured Gammaproteobacteria bacterium | reverse complement strand
AGCCGCAGCGATTGTGGCATCCCCGGGTCGCGATCACGCTCGACGTCGTCAGGAACTCGGCGCGCGGCAGGAGGTCGCGCCGCGGCGGCGGCTCGTCGCGGTACGGCCGGCGATAATCGCCGCGATACTCGCGCGCGAGCGTGCGAGCCTCGACGTCGGCCAGTATCTGCGGCCAGAGCTGCACGCCTTCGCCGATCGCGATCGCGTCCGCGTGCTCTGCGGCTTCCTCGGGCGCCGTCAGCACGTGCAGCCCGCCCAGCACGACCTTCGCGCCCCATTGCCGGTACCACCGGGCGAGCTCGTAGGCGCGCTTCGCGAACGTGAGGTGCACGGTGATGCCGACCACCTCGGGAAACGGGTCGAGCGGCGGAGGGCCGTGCAGCAGGTTCTCGTCCCAGTAGCGCACCTCCCAGTTCGGCGGCGTGGCCGCCGCGGTCGCAGTCAGCGCGAGCGTCGGGGTCAGCACGTGCTTGCCGAAGCTCGCGTGCGGATCCTTGCGATAGAACGGATTGATCAGGAGCGCGTAACGGCGCCGCATCGGCCCGGGAATCGCCTCGGGGTCGAGCGGCGGCGGCGTGCGCATGGCTCGCGGCATGCGGGGCCGGCGATCACGGCGCCGCGCGGCGTTTGCGGACGAAGCTCGATCGGTCGGCATGACGCTAAGCTATCCTATCCTTCGTAGGTGGCAAGTACTTTGTAACGAAAAGTTGAACGGCAGCGTCGTTCGCAGAAGTGCGGCGGCATTGCCGGCCGACGGAGTGCGAGCCGAGCGCTCGCTCGGCGACGCTGCGTGCTCGGGTCCGTGGGGCGCGTGCGGTCGCCCCGTCTCCCCGCTAGGAGTCTTCCGCGCGCGGGACTACAATCGCCGCATGAGACGAAGAACCTTCCTCCGCACGCTGGGCGCAGCCGCGGCGCTCGCCGCGGGCGCCGACGCTGCCGCGCAGCGTGCCGGCGCGGGAGCGTCTAGCGCGCCGGTCACCCGCAAAGGCCGCATCAAGCAGGGGCTTTGGCGCGTGAACTTCGGCGAGAGCACGACGCTCTCGTTCGACGACATGTGCCGCGAGGCGGCCCGGCTCGGCGTTCACGGCTTCGACCTGATCGGCCCGGAGGATTGGCCGACGCTCCGTCGTCACGGTCTCGAGCCGCTGCTCGTGGGAACGGGCGGCGTCACGTTCGAGGACGGCATCATCCACCCCGAGGTGCACGATCAGATCGAGCAGTCGATTCGTCCGTACATCGACATGTGCGCGGCCGAAGGCATCCGCACGATCATCACGATCGGCGGGCAGCGGCGCGGGATGTCGTTCTCGGAAGGCGCGGACAACGCGGTAGCTTTCCTGAACCGCATCAAAGGCCAGCTCGAAGAGCGCGGCGTCACGATCGCGATCGAGAACATGAACAATCGGCTGACCGATCCGCGGTTCGGGCGAGAGGACCAGATCTTCGGGCACTGGGATTGGGGCGTCGAAGTTTGCGAGCGCGTCGGCTCGCCGAACGTGAAGCTCGTTTGCGACATCTATCACTTGCAGATCATGGACGGCGATCTCGCTCGTCGGATCCGCGAGTCGATCCGCTGGATCGCGCACTTCCACACGGCGGGCGTGCCGACGCGCAACGAGATAGACGGCACGCAGGAGATCAACTACCGCTATCTCGCCGAGGTGATCGCCGAGCTCGACTACGACGGCTACGTCAGTCACGAGTGGCGGCCGAGCCCCGGCCGCGACCCGCTCGAGAGCATCGCGCAAGCCCTCGAGATCATGGACGTGTAGCGGGGCCCCGCCGCCAGCCGCAAATCTCGAAATCGCGCCGCAATTCTTGGTCGGGTCGGGTTCCCGGCCGCGCGCTCACGGTGACGCGCACCGGCACTCGAAGAGAATCGTGCTCCCGCCGCTGTAACACCAGAGCCGTCCGTTCACGCACGCGTAGCGGTCCATCTCGCCGCGTCTGACCGTGATCACGCTCGTGCCGAGATAGACCTTCGCGGGATCGAGCCGCTGCCCGGGAGTGCCCGCGAGCATGCTGCAGGCCGCCGAAGCCAGCACGCTCGGGAAGAGAGCCAGCGCACGCATGATGCCTCCTTGCATTCGCATTCACCGGCGATCGGGTCGGGCCGCGGGGGCCGGCCGACCCAGGGCGGCCGTGTTTGCAGCTACCGTGCCAAGCGCAACCGCGCCGTGCGTGCCCGCGTCCGGTACACTGGCGCGCCATGCCGCTCGCGCCTCTCAGGATCGGACCGTTCTCGATCGACCCGCCGCTCGTGCTCGCGCCGATGGCCGGGGTGACCGACAAGCCGTTCCGCCTGCTCTGCAGGCGCCTCGGCGCCGGACATGCGATCTCGGAGATGACGACCGCCGATCCGCGCCTGTGGGGGACGGCGAAGAGCCGGCGGCGGATGGACCATGCCGGCGAGCCCGCGCCGGTCGCCGTGCAGATCGCGGGCAGCGATCCGGGCATGCTCGCGGACGCCGCGCGCTTCAACGTCGACGGCGGCGCGGAGATCATCGACGTCAACATGGGCTGCCCCGCGAAGAAGGTTTGCAATCGCTGGGCCGGCTCGGCGCTGCTGCAGGACGAGAAGCTCGTCGCGGCGATCCTCGCGGCGGTCGTCGGGGCGGTTCCGGTGCCGGTCACGGTCAAGATCCGGACCGGCTGGCGGCGCGATCGGGTCAACGGCGTCGCGATCGCCCGGATCGCGGAGGATTGCGGCGTCGCTGCGATCGCCGTGCACGGCCGCACGCGCGACATGCATTACACCGGCGAGGCCGAGTACGACACGATCGCGGCGATCAAGCAGGCGGTGCGCGTGCCGGTGATCGCGAACGGCGACGTCGACTCGCCGCGGAAGGCCGCGGCCGTGCTCGCCGCGACCGGCGCGGACGGGCTGATGATCGGCCGCGCCGCGCAGGGCCGGCCCTGGGTGTTTCGCGAGGTCGCAGCGTTTCTCGGAAGCGGCGCGTTGCTGCCCGAGCCGCCGCTCGCCGAGGTCTGCGCGATCCTGACGGAGCACGTGGGCGCGCTGCACGCGTTCTACGGTGAGGAAACGGGCGTGCGGGTCGCGCGCAAGCATCTCGGCTGGTACGCGAAGGGACGGCCGGACGCAGCCGCGTTTCGCGACGCCGTGAACCGCGCCGCGACGGGCGCCGAGCAACTCGCTCACGTCCGCGCCTACTTCGAATCGCTCACCCTGCGCGCCGCGGCCTAGCCGTGGGAGCGGTCCCCGCGCCGCAACTCTTGGCCCTCGGGTGGTAGGAGCGGCTGTCCAGCCGCGATCTTCTGCATCGTGCCAATCGACCGCGCGACGCCGTCGTACATAGCCCCTTCCAGGGACGCTGTGAATACGTCCCTGTACGGTCGCGGCGCAGCAGTCGCGGCTGGACAGCCGCTCCTACCGAAGATGAGGGTTTGCGGCGGCGGCGGGGAGGGGGTCAGAGAGCTTCGGCTTCGCGGAGCTTGCGGACGATGCGGTCCTGGACCCACTGCGCGCTCCACCAGTCGATCGGCGTGATCGCCTGGCCGTTCAGCAGCATCGTGAAGTGCAGGTGGTCGCCGCCGGCGAGCCCCGTCGCTCCGGTCCGCCCGAGCCGCTGATCGCGCTCGATCGCGTCGCCGACGTTCACCTCGATCGTCGACAGGTGCGCGTACAGCGATTGCAGCCCCATGCCGTGATCGACGATCACGCAGTTGCCGTAGATGCCGAGCCACCCCGCGAACACGACCGTGCCGCGGTTCGCGGCGAGCACCGGTGCTGCCGCGGTCGACGCGAGATCGAAGCCGAGGTGCACCTGATGATCGATCTCCTGGCCGTTGTACACGTATGTGCGCTGATCGGCGAAGCCGGACTCGACCGCGGTGTTCGTCAGCTGCTTGAAAGCGCCCTCCCAGAGAATCTGCGGCGCGGAGCGCTCCGCGAGCGCCGCAATCAGCTCGTTGTTCTGCCGCCGGAGGTCGCGGTTGATGCTGAGGTACGAGGCGAGCAGGTCCGACGGATTCTCGAGCGTGAAGTCGGTCGTGTTGTGCGCGATGGATGGCACGACGCGCTCGAGGAACGCGTCGTCGACGTTGATCCGGCTCGCGCGGAAGCTCTTCGGGAACACGCGGTAGTCGAACCGCGCAACGCTCTCGTTACCGAGCCCGTCCCGGGCGAACACGTTGATCGGCGTGTTCACGTCCTGGTTCCAGAGCAGCGCGAAGAACGCGACGCGCAGACCGGGGTCGGCGTTGGCGATCCCCGCGCCCGACGCTGGGAAGCCCGGGTACTCGTAGTCGCCGACGCGCACACCGGACTCGACGTCCGGCGGGTTCACCCGATAGACGACCATCTCGGTGCCGCCGTGGTTCACGTAGTGGAACTGCGACAGGACGCCCGCTTGCGGCGGCGTGAGCCGCACGTCGAACTCGTGCGCGACGACGGACTCGGCCTCGCGGTAACCGAACAGCACCGGCCGTGCCGCCGTCACGGTGATCGTGGCGCGGCCGGCCTTCAGCTCCGGATGCGTGCGCTTGCCGAGCGGCATCCGCAACGCGCGCCGGTCCTCGCCGGCGGGCTCGAGCGACGCTTCGCCGCCGGGCTCGAGCGTGAACAGCGCGGTGCTCGTGCCCTCCTGCTCGAGGACGACCGCGAGCCGCGTGAGCTCGCCGCGCGGGGCGACGACCGCGAGCACGAGCTCGCCGGTTTGCCCGACGGCGGTGGGCTCGGCGATCTCGATGATCGGCCCTTCCGCCCGGCCGGCCATGACCCACGACGCGACGCCGCCGGCGGTGGCGACGACCAGGACGACGACGGCAAGCAGTTTTCCCATGGCGGCGATTGTACTTGACGGATCGAGGAAGCAAAGGCCGCGGAACGCGGACGCACGCTTCGTCGCGCGCAGCTCAGCGCGGTGTCTCGCCGACGTAGCGCGCACGCGGACGGATGACCGCGTCTTGCGCGTACTGCTCGATCGCGTGCGCGATCCAGCCGATCGTGCGGCCGATCGCGAAGAGCGTCAGCGCCGCGCCGTCCGGCAGCCCGAGAGCGCGCGCGAGCGCGACCAGCGCGAAGTCGAGCGTCGGCGCTTCGCCGAGGACCGCTCGGCCGGCGGCGGCGAGATCGGCCGCGAACGCGGCGCCCTTGGTCCGCGGCAACGTTTCGAGCAGCAGGCGTGCGCGCGGATCGCCGTCGGGGTAGAGGGGGTGGCCGAAGCCGTCGACCGGCTCGCCGCGACGCAGCCGTTCGGCGAGCGCGCTCGCGAGATCCGGCGAGCGCGCGAGCGAATCCCACAGCGATTCGATCCGCGCGGTCGTGCCGCCGTGCTTCGTGCCTTCGAGCGCCGCGAGCCCGGCGATCACGACGCCGTACGGCGAGGAGCGGGCCGACGCGACGCAGCGGGCGGTGAACGTCGAGACGTTCAGCTCGTGATCGGCGCACAGGATCAGCGCGGCGCGCAGCAGCGGCGCGCGCGCCGGCACCTTCCAGCCGCGGGCGAGGGCGGCGTCGATCGTTCGTCCCGAGGCGCTCGCGCCGGCCGCGACGCTCGCGAGCAGGTGCAGGATCCGCCATCCCGTCTGCGCGACCGCGCGCGGACGCAGGTCGTACGCGGCCGGATCCTGCGCGGCGGCGAGGGCGAGCGCGGCTTGCGCGCGCGGCACGAACGGTACACCTGAGCGCGTGGCGCCGCCCGTGGAGGCCCGCGACGGCGCCTCGAGCAGCGCGCCGTCCGCCGTCCCGAGCCAGAGCAGCGCCGCGACGTCGGCGAGCGCTCGCTCGCGCGCGAGCAGGGCGGCGTCGTGGCCGCGGTAATAGATCCGGCCATCCGCGATCAGCGTGATCGCCGACTCGAGGATCGGCAGCCCCCAGTGCAACGCCTGCTCGGCCGCTTTCTCCGGGTTGCGCCGCTCGGCCGCCCGCGCCTTCAGCCGCTCGAGGTCCTCGCGCGCATAGCGGCGGCGACGGCTGCCCGGCACCGGCTCCGAGCGCACGCGCCCCCGGCTGACGTACGCGTAGAGCGTCGCGGGGCTCACACCGAGGAGCCGCGCCGCCTCGGCGGTCTCGAGCCAGGCGTGCTCCGTCGATTTCATATTGATTTAGCCATCAATATTGACTGAAAAGTGTACAAACCATACTTTGCCGCCCATGAGGACGCAATCTTCCGCAGCGGTGAACGAAGGGCTCGAGGGTGTCGTCGCGGCCGCGACCCGGCTCAGCATGGTCGACGGCGAACGCGGCGAGCTCGTCATCGCGGGGCACAGGCTCGAGTCGCTCGCCGGCCGGCCGTTCGAGGAGGTCGTCGCGCTTCTTTGGGAGACGGCCGGCGCGGCCGGCGTCGGCCCGGTCCGCGCAGTGGCGCTGCCGAGCGCGACGGCGGCGGTTCTGCGCGACGCCGCGGGGCGACGCGTGCCGCCGATGGACGCGCTCCGGATGGCCGCCGGGACGCTCGTCGCGGCCGACGACGCGGAGGCGGCGCGGCTCTCCGTCGGCGCGTTGCCGACGATCGTCGCCGCGTACGCGCGTCTGCTTCGCGGCGCGGAGCCGCTCGCACCGCGCGAGGATCTCGGTCTCGCGGCGAACTACTTATATATGTCGACCGGCGACGAGCCGCATCCGGAGCTCGTCCGCGGGCTCGACACCTACCTCACGACGGTCGCCGATCACGGGTTGAACGCGTCGACGTTCACGGCCCGCGTGATCGTCTCGACCGGGTCGGATTTCGTCTCGGCGCTGACGGGCGCGATCGGCGCGCTGAAGGGGCCGCTCCACGGCGGTGCACCGGGGCCCGCGCTCGACACGGTGCTCGAGATCGGCGAGCCCGAGCGGGCGGAGGCCGTGCTCTCGGCGAAGCTCGCGCGCGGCGAGCGCCTGATGGGCTTCGGGCACCGGATCTACAAGGTGCGCGATCCGCGAGCCGACGTGCTCGGCGCGGCCGCCGAGCGCATGTTCGCGTACGCGGGCGACTCGAAGCTCTATGCGCTCGCGCGCGCCGTCGAGGCGACCGCGCTGCGGCTGCTCGCGGCGCACAAGCCGGGCAGGCGGCTCGCGACGAACGTCGAGTTCTACACCGCGCTGCTGCTGCACGGCCTCGGGCTCGAGACGGCGTTTTTCACGCCGACGTTCGCGATCGGCCGCGCGGCCGGCTGGACGGCCCACTGCTTCGAGCAGCGTGCGTCGGGCCGGCTGATCCGCCCGCAGAGCGTCTACGTCGGACCGCCACCCGCCTGACGGGCGAGCGCACTCGGGAGCAGTCCGTTGCTCTGGATCGCCGCGACACTGATCGCCGCCGCGGCCCAGACCGCCCGCAACGCGATGCAGAGCAGCCTGACCGCCGCGCTCGGGACGCTCGGGGCGGCGCAGGTCCGCTTCGTGTACGGGCTGCCGTTCGCGCTCGTGTTCCTCGTCCTGGTCGCGGCGTTCGCCGACGCGCCGGTGCCGGCGCCGACGGCCGCGTTCATCGGCTACACGGGCGCTGGTGCGCTCGCGCAGATCGGGGGCACCGTGCTGCTGCTCGCGGCCATGCACGCCGGGTCGTTCTCCGTCGCGACCGCGTTCACGAAGACCGAGCCGGTGCAGGTCGCGATCTTCGCGTTCGCCGTGCTCGGCGAGCGGCTGACGCCGCTCGCGGTCGGCGCGATCGTCATCGCGACGACGGGGGTCGTTCTCGCCGCGTGGCGGGCACCGGGCGCTGCCGGCCGCAGAAGCGCCGCGGCCGTGGTATTCGGCGTGACCTCCGGCGCGTTCTTCGCGCTCGCGGCGGTCGGGTTCCGCGGCGGCATTCTCGCGCTCGGCGACGGCGCTTCGTACGTTCGGGCAACGACGACGCTAGCGTGGTCGCTCGGCATCCAGGCGTCGTTGCTCGGCGCATGGATGGCCGTCTTTCGCCGCGCGGCGCTCATGGCGAGCTTGCGGCACTGGCGACAGTCCCTCGGCGCGGGCTTCATGGGGGCCCTCGCGTCGCAGTTCTGGTTCCTCGGTTTCTCTCTGACCGCGGCCGCGAACGTCCGCACGCTAGCGCTGGTCGAGGTGCTGTTCGCGCATGCAGTTGCCCGGCGGCTGTTCGGCGAGCGCGCCACCCGGCGGGAAGCGCTCGGCATGGCGCTCGTCGTCGCGGGCGTCGCGCTGCTGCTCGCGGCCGCATAGGGCGAAGGCGGGCGGCGGAGTTCTGGCGGAGAGGGAGGGATTCGAACCCCCGGACCCTTGCGGGTCAACGGTTTTCAAGACCGCCGCATTCGACCGCTCTGCCACCTCTCCGGCCTCGGCATTCTCGCACGCGCAAGCCGGCGCGCAAGCGACGCGCCGCCGGCGCGGCGGTCCGTCGCGCGGAGCGAAACGGCGCCGTCGCTCGCGGCGCTGCAGGCGCCGGCGCACGGTTGCACGAACGGTCTTTAGGCAAGACCATACGCGCACTCCAGGGAGGTCTATAGACAATGTTCCGGCTCTCGATGCTCGCGGCGGGCATGTGCGCGGCCATGCTGGCGAACGCTCAACCGGCCGAGGACCCGCCGGCCTCCGTCGCGGACCCCGCGGCGCTCGCATTCGAGGAAGGCCGCTGGGAGGATGCGATCGCGGAGTTCCGCAAGTTCCTCGAGGAGTTCCCGGACGATCGATTGAGCCTGCTCAGGATCGCGCAGGCCGAGCGCGAGCTCGGCCGGCACCGCGACGCGCTCGCGACCCTCGAGCAAGCGCGGACGGCGAACGCGCCGGAGGCGATGATCGATTTCGAGCGCGCACGCAACTACGCTTTGCTCGGCGAGCGGAGCGCCGCCCTCGACGCGCTCGATTCCGCCGATCACGCGGGGCTGCGGGCGCTCGCTCTGCTGGAGGAGACGGAAGACTTCGCAGCGCTTCGCGAGACGCCCCGGTTCGCACGCATCGTCCGCAGCGTCCGCTCCCGGGTCTATCCGTGCGAGGCGATGCCGGAAGCCGCGCAGTTCGATTTTTGGGTCGGGCGCTGGGAGGTGCGTCACCCGGACGGCACGCTGGTCGGCTACGACACGATTACGAAACGCGACGGCGGCTGCTCGATCGTCGAGGAATGGGAGGGCGCGGGAGGCTCGTCCGGGACGAGCGTCGCGTTCTACGTTCCGAGCCGCGAGCAGTGGCGGTTCGTCTGGGTCGGCTCCGGCGCGACGCTGATCGACCTCTCGGGCGGGCTCGTCGACGGGGTCATGCGAATGGAAGGCACGGTCGAGTACGCGGCCGAGAATCGCGTGGTCGCTTTTCGCGCGAGCTGGACCGAAGGGGCGGACGGGCGCGTGCGCCAGCGGATGGAGGAATTCGACCTCGCCGCGCAGACCTGGGTGCTGTGGTTCGACGGCTTCTTCCGCCGCGTGGGCGATCGGGCGGGTGCGGTAGAATGAGCGGCATGAGCGGCCGATTGTACGGCTATCGCGCGGGTCCGAATCCGCTCCTCCAGCTCGCGGCGCTGCTCGTGCTCGGCCTCGTGCTGATCGGCGCCGTCGTCATGGGCGCCGTGCTGCTTGCGCTGTTCCTCGGCCTGGCGGCGATCGGTGCGATCGTGTTCTCCGTGCGCCTCTGGTGGCTGCGCCGCAAGCTCCGGCGCAACCCGCCGCCGCACGGCGCCGCGCGCGGCGAGCTGATCGAGGCCGAATACCACGTCGTCGCCGAGCACAAGGTCGAGCGGCGGCAGCCTGACTGACACCTCGACAATGGTGCAGACGACGAACCGGGCTAAGTCGCGGCGAAGGCGCTTGCGCAGGCGCATCGCCGCGATCGCCGGCTACGTCGTCATTGCGATCCTGCTCGCGTGGTTTCTCGAGCTGCGGTTGCCGACGACCGTGATCTTCGTCCGCCACGCCGACACCGACGCCCCCGGCGCCGAGGCGGCAGGCGACCCGCCGCTGAATGCGCTCGGGCGGCTGCGTGCGGAGCATCTCGCGGATTTTCTCGAGCGCGTCGACGTGCTCGGCGGAGTAAATGCGATCTACGCCGCGCCGAGCCTGCGCACGCAGGAGACCGCGGCGCCGCTCGCGAAGCGTCTCGGCCTCGAGGTAGCGGTGACGGACCATGCGGAGATCGAGGGTTTCATGGGCGACGTGCTGCGCGAGCACACGGGCGACATCGTGCTCGTCGTCACCGATGCCGAGCTGATCGCGCCGCTCGTCGCGGAGCTTCACGGTCATCAGAGCATCCCGGCGATCGCGCCGGACGAGTACGGCAACGTCTACATCGTCACCATTCCGCGTTTCAGCGGCGTGAAGACCCTGCGCCTGCAGTACGCGCAGGGGCTCGAAGCGGCTGCCGCGGCCAACCCCGTGAACGGTCCGTGATCGCGCAGAGCGAGCTCGTCGTCGATACCCGCGGCCGCGGCACGTACGAGATCACCGACCGCGTAGCCGCGGCGGTACGCGACGCGGGCGCCGCCACCGGGCTCTGCCACGTCTTCATCGCCCATACGAGCGCGTCGCTGATGCTCTGCGAGAATGCCGATCCCGACGTGCGGCGGGATCTCGAGACGTTCTTCGCGGATCTCGTGCCCGACGGCGATCCGCGCTTCGTGCACACCGCGGAGGGCCCGGACGACATGCCGGCGCATGTGCGGAGCGTCCTGACGGCGTCCGAGCTGACCCTGCCGATCCGCGGCGGGCGCCTCGCGCTCGGGACGTGGCAGGGCGTGTACGTCTGGGAGCACCGCCACGCGCCGCACCGCCGACGCGTGATCGTGACGGTGCAGGCGTAGCGCGTCGGGCGCGTCAGATCTTCAGCGAAGCGCGCGTGATGCTCGCGACGTTCGGAGTGCCCATCTGGGTCATCACGATGCCGAGCTCGCGCGCGAGCAGCGCGAGGACGCGTTCGACGCCTTCCTGACCGAACGCCCCGAGCCCCCAGAGGTACGGGCGGCCGACGCAGACGGCCGACGCGCCGAGCGCGAGCGCCTTGAAAATGTCCGTGCCGCGGCGAAAGCCGCTGTCTACCAGCACCGGCACGCGCCCGCGCACGGCGCCGAGCACCTCGACGAGCGATTCGATGCTCGACGTGCCGGTCACGTCCGCGCGGCCGCCGTGATTCGACACGACGATGCCGTCCACGCCGTGCTCGAGACACCGCTCGGCGTCCTCGGCCGTGACGATGCCCTTCAGCAGCACCTTCATGCTGGTCGCGTCGCGGAGCCGGTCGACGTAGTCCCAGGTGAGCCCGCGCACGCTCATCTGCATTCCGTCCAGGCTCACCCCGTCGAACATCGGCTTCCTCGCGTAGGCCGCCTCGAAGCCGGGCTGATGACAGGTCTGGCAGAAAGGGCTCTCGTCGCGGCGGAACCGGTTGATCCACTCGAGATTGCGGGCAGGCAGATCGACCGTGAAGACGAGGGCGGTGCAGCCCGCGCGCTCGGCACGCTTGATCATGCCCTCGGTGATCGTCCACTTGTTCGTCGGGTAGAGCTGGAACCAGATCGGCGCCTCGCGCGCCGCGGCGACGTCCTCCACCGAGAAGTTCGTGACGGTCGACAAGATTTGGAGCGCGTTCGCCGTCTTCGCCCCGCGCGCGACCGCGACCTCGCCTTCTGGGTTGAAGGCGCCCTGCGCGCCGCACGGCGCAAGCCCGATCGGGGTCGCGAAGCGTTGGCCGAAGAGCTCCACGGAGAGGTCGACGTTGCCGACGTCGACCAGGCGGCGGGGCTTGAGCTCGAACTTCTCGAATCCGGCACGATTGACGGCGAGCATCTCCGAGTCGTCGGAGCCTTGCGCCTGATAGGCGAAGTGGCCTGGATTCGTGCGCGAGCGGAACGCGGCCTCGAAGTCGAAGACGTTCAGCGCTTCCGCCGCGCTCTGGATGATCGCGTTCTCGTCGAAGCCGGGCGGCGCGCCGCTCTGGGCGGCGGCGCGGCCGAGCGCCGTCAGCGACCCGATGCCGCCGATCGAGGCCAGCAGCGGGCTGCCGGCAAAGAAGCGCAGCAGGCTGCGCCGCGATGCTCCTGTGTTCGTCATCTCGATTCCCCTTCACGCGACACGGCCGCACGACGGACGCTCGGGGTCCTTGCACGGCCGGGAACGGCCGACACTATACCGGGGCACAGCCGTCGGCTGTAGGCACCGTGCGCCGCGAGGTCGCGGAGCCCGCCACAAATGCCGCCGGCTTCGGCACAATGTCGCGACCCCCGCCCGCGATGGCGGACCACGAGAACGAGGAGCGAACGACACTCCCATGACACATCCGACCGGCCGCCATTTCCTGCAGATTCCCGGCCCGACCAACGTTCCGGACCGCGTCCTGCGCGCGATCGCGCAACCGACGATCGATCATCGGGGGCCCGCGTTCGGTGCGCTCGGCCGCGAGCTCCTCGAGTCCGTCCGCGAGATCTTCAAGACCTCGGGATCGGTGATCGTCTACCCGGCGTCCGGCACGGGCGCGTGGGAAGCGGCCCTGGTGAACACGCTGTCTCCGGGAGACCGCGTGCTGACTTGCGAGACCGGGCACTTCGCCGCCCTCTGGGAGAAGATGGCACGGCGGCTCGGCCTCGAGACCGAGGTCATCCCGACCGACTGGCGGCGCGGCGCGGACCCGGATGCGATCGAGGCGCGGCTCGCCGAGGACCGCGCGAAGGCGATCAAGGCCGTCTGCGTCGTGCACAACGAGACGTCGACCGGCGTCACGAGCCGGATCGGCGAGATCCGCAAGGCAATCGATCGCGTGGGCCACCCGGCGCTGCTCCTCGTCGACACGATCTCCTCGCTCGGCTCGATCGATTTCCGGATGGACGAATGGCAAGTCGACGTGACGGTCGCAGGCTCCCAAAAGGGGCTGATGCTGCCGCCGGGTCTCGCGTTCAACGCCGTCTCGGAGAAAGCGCTCGCCGCGAGCCGAACGGCGCGGTTGCCGAAGGCGTACTGGAGCTGGGAGGACATGCTCGGCCCGAATGCGCGCGGGTACTTTCCGTACACGCCGGCGACCAATCTGCTGTACGGCTTGAAGGAAGCCGTCGCGATGCTGCTCGAGGAGGGCCTCGACAACGTTTTCGCGCGGCATGCGCGGCACGCGGCGGCAACGCGCCGTGCGGTCGAGGCCTGGGGGCTCGAGGTGCTCTGCGCGAACCCCGCCGAGCACAGCGGCGCGCTGACGGCCGTGCTGATGCCGGAAGGGCACGGCGCGGACCGGCTCCGCGAGGTGATCCTCGACGCATTCGACATGTCGCTCGGCGCGGGGCTCGGCAAGCTCGCGGACAAGGTGTTCCGGATCGGGCACCTCGGCCACTTCAACGATCTGATGCTCGCGGGGACGCTGTCGGGCGTCGAGATGGGGCTCGGGCTCGCCGGTGTGCCGCACCGTCCCGGCGGCGTGACCGCCGCCCTCGAGTCGCTCGCCGCGACGGCGCGGTAGGAGAGCGACGACCGCGCGCAGCGCGCGCGATCACCGGCGGGGGGCGTCGGAGCGCAAGCGACCGTGCGAAGAGGGGGCCGTGCGGCGGGGTAAGATGGGTGCGATGCCGACTCGACGCGATGTGATGTGTAGCCTCGCCGCCGGTGCGGTTGCGGTGTGCGCCGGGCGCGCGGCGGCGCAGGCGGAGGCCGCGCAGCTCACGATCACTGCGCTCGACGACGGTCTCGCGCTCGTTCGCGGCGCCGGTGCGAACGTCGTCGTCGCGGATTCGGGCGACGGCCTGTTGCTCGTCGACGCCGGCCTCGAGCGTCGGGCGCGCTCCCTCGGCGCGCTGTTAGCGGAGCGCTTCCCGGGCCGCCCGGTGCGGCTGCTGATCGACACGAACTGGCGGCCCGAGCATACGGGCGGCAACGACACCTTCGTCGCCGCCGGCTGCGAGATCCTCGCGCACGAGAACACCAAGCTCTGGCTCGGCGCGGATTTTTTCGTGAAGTGGGAGGACCGGCAGTATCGGCCGCGGGCCGAAGCCGCGTGGCCGACGCGAACCTTCTATACGTCGGAGACCGTGACTTTCGGCGGCGAGGAAATTCGCTGCCTGCACCTGCCCCGCGCCCACACGGACGGCGACGTCGCGGTCCTCTTCCCGCAACGTAACGTGCTCGTCGCAAGCGACTTGCTGGCGGTCGGCCGCTTCCCGGTGCTCGACTACTCGACCGGCGGCTGGATCGGGGGCTTCGCGGACGCGACCCGCGCGCTGCTCGAGCATTGTGACGGCGAGACCCGGATCGTGCCGGCCGAAGGCCCGGTGCAGACGCGCGCGGCGCTCGAGCAGCAGCTCGCGCTCGCGGTCGCGCTCCGCGAGCGCGTCGCCGAAGCGTACCGGAAGGGCGGGAGCTTCGCCGACTTCGTCGCGATGCGCCCCGCCGCCGAGTTCGAGGAAGAGCGCGGCGATCCGGCCCTGTTTCTCGCGCAGGTCTACGAAGGCGCTTGGGGCCACGTGCGCTCGCTCGGCGGTATCATCTAGCTTGGAGGCACAGGGCGTGTCGCGAACGAGTCTCTCCGTCGCGGTCGTCGTGGCCGCGGTGAGCGCGACCGCGTACTACCTGATCGAGCAGCGGCGAGGGCCGAGCGCCGAGGAGCGCTGGGCATTCTTCGACCGCTACTGCGTCGAGTGCCACAACCGCGACGATTACACCGCGGATCTCGCGTTCGAGCGGCATGCCGTCGAGTCGATCGCCGACCACCCGGAGCTGTTCGAGGAGGTCGTCCGCAAGCTGCGCGGCAACATGATGCCGCCGCCGGGCTGGCCGCGCCCCGATGCCCGGACGGTCGCTTCGCTCGTCGGTTCACTCGAGACGTCGCTCGACAGCGCGGCCGCCGCGAACCCGAACCCGGGCCGCGTGACGCTGCATCGGCTGAACCGCACCGAGTACGCGAACGCGATCGAAGACCTGTTCGGCATCGAAATCGACGCGGCGCAGCTCCTGCCGAAGGACGACGAAAGCGAGGGCTTCGACAACGTTGCCGAGGTGCTGAAGGTGTCGCCGTCGTTCCTCGACCAGTACATCGCGGCGGCGCGCACGATCGCGACGCTCGCGGTCGGCGACGAGAATGCGCGGGAGGACAGCCGGGTCTTCTACGCGAAGCCGAACGCGAACCAGAACTTCCACGTCGACGGGATGCCGCTCGGCACGCGCGGCGGTCTGCTGGTCGAGCACTGGTTCCCGGCCGACGGCGTCTACGAGTTCAACCTGGGCGGGCTCGCCCGCGCGCGCTACGTCGAAGGGCTCGAATACCGCCATCGGCTGATCCTCACCGTCGACGACGTCAAGGTATTCGAGGGCGAGATCGGCGGGCCGGAGGACGTCGCGGCCGTGGATCTGCGCCAAGCCGCCGCGGTCGAGGAGATCAACGCGCGCTTCCAGAACATCCGCGTGCCGGTCACGGCCGGGCCGCATCGGATCGCGGCGACGTTCGTCGCTCGGACGTTCTCCGAGTCCGATTCGGTGCTCCGGCATTTCGTTCCGGGCGGCGGCGAGGTCGGCATCATCGAGGGCGAGGAGAGCCCGCTCAAGATCGAGCGGCTCGAGATTCGTGGGCCGTTCGGCTCGAGCGGCGTCGGCGATACGCCGAGCCGGAAGCGCATTTTCGTCTGCACGCCGCAGCGCGCCGAGGAGGAGATGCCGTGCGCGCGGCGAATCCTCGCGAGCGTGATGCGCCGCGCGTATCGCCGGCCGGTGACGGACGCGGACTTCGAGGTGCCGCTCCGCTTCTACGAGCTCGGGCGGCGCGACGCCGATTTCGACGCCGGCATCGAGCGCGCGCTGACGATCGTGCTCGCGAGCCCCGAGTTCCTGTACCGGATCGAGGCGGAGCCCGAGGGCTTGCCGCCGGGCGCGATCTACGAGATCGGCGACTTCGAGCTCGCGTCGCGGCTGTCGTTCTTCCTCTGGAGCCGGCTGCCGGACGAGGAGCTGCTCGCGCTCGCCGAGGAGGGCCGCCTGCGTGAGCCGGACGTTTTGGCCGCGCAGGTGCAGAGGATGCTCGCGGACCCGAAGGCGGAATCGCTCGTCACGAGCTTCGCGGCGCAGTGGCTCGATATCCGCGGCGTCCCGGCGATCGTGCCCGATCCGGTGATCTTCCCCGAGTTCAATCCGGACCTGGGCGAGGCATTCGCAACGGAGCTCGAGCTCTTCCTCGAGAGCATCCTGCTCGAGGACCGCAGCGTGCTCGACCTGCTCGATGCGGATCACACGTTCGTCAACGAGCGGCTCGCGCTCCACTACGGGCTCGCCGGCGTCCGCGGCGACGCGTTTCGCCGCGTGACCCTGGAAGATCCGAACCGCTTCGGCCTGTTCGGCAAAGGCGGGATCCTGATGGCCACCTCGTATCCGAACCGCACCGCACCCGTCCTGCGCGGCGCGTGGATTCTCGAGGCGATCACCGGCACGCCGCCGGCTCCGCCGCCGCCGAACGTCGAGGCGTTCCCGGAGAACGAGGAGGGCGTGCAGCCGAAGACCGTCCGCGAGCGGCTCGAGGCGCACCGCGAGAATCCGACCTGCAACGGCTGTCACGGCGTGATGGATCCGCTCGGCTTCGCGCTCGAGCACTTCGATGCGATCGGCACGTGGCGCACCGTGGACCGCGACGCGGGCGAGCCGATCGATGCGTCCGGCGAGCTCGCGGACGGCACCGTCGTGAACGGGCCGGTCGAGCTGCGCGACGCGCTGCTCGCGAATCCGCGGCAGATCGTCCAGACGCTGACGGAGAAGCTGATGATCTACGCGCTCGGCCGGGGCCTCGAGCACTACGACATGCCGGCCGTTCGCAAGATCGTGCGCGATGCGGCCCGCCAGGACTACCGGTTCTCGGCGATCCTGACCGGCATCGCGCTGTCGGACCCGTTCCGCAAGCGCAAAATGCCCGAGCACGGCGCCGCGGACGAGGCTCCCCACCAAAGAGAATCCGCGGCGCCGAGGCCGCTGGCCGCTCCGGCCGGCTAGGCACCGGTTATCATTGAGCGACGGCTCCACTCGAAGCGGAGGCCCGGATGTTCATCGCGAGAAAGCACCTGTCCCGCCGCACGGTCCTTCGCGGCCTCGGCGCGTCCGTATCCCTGCCGCTGCTCGATGCGATGATCCCCGCCGGCACGGCGCTCGCGCAGACCGCGGCCAAGCCTGCACCGCGGCTCGGTTTCATCTACTTCCCGCACGGCGCGATCATGAGCAAGTGGACGCCGAGCACGGAAGGCCGGGAGTTCGATCTGCCGCCGGTGCTGAAGCCGCTCGAGCCGTTCAAGCGGCAGCTCACGATCGTCACTGGGCTCGAGAACAAGCACGCCTACGGGCCGACGCACGCGATCACGCCCGGCACGTGGCTCTCGAGCGTGACGCCCCGCATCAGCCACGATCCGTACGGCGGCGTGACGGCGGACCAGATCGCCGCGCAGCACATCGGGCAGGACACGCCGCTGCCGTCGCTCGAGGTCGCCACCGAGGAGCCGGTCGGCGGCGGCGCGTGCGATAGGAACTATGGCTGCAGCTACGGCGCGACGATCTCGTTCCGCACGCCGTCGACGCCGC
>CAYWGQ010000072.1:0-17515 GCA_964457725.1 uncultured Gammaproteobacteria bacterium | reverse complement strand
CTCGCCGCTCTTCAGCGACGACGCGGCGCCGCCGCCGAGGCCGATCAGCATCGGGGGCCCGCCGAGCACGACGAGCTTCGCGCCCGGCTGCGGCACCCGCTTCTCGACGTTCGCCGGCCTGACGTTGCCGAGGCCGCCGGCGATCATGATCGGCTTGTGATAGCCGCGCCACTCGCCGTCCGCGTCGAGCAGCATCGTGCGGAAGTAGCCCGCGAGGTTCGGGCGGCCGAACTCGTTGTTGAAGCTCGCGCCGCCGATCGGGCCTTCGAGCATGATCGCGAGCGGCGATGCGATTCGCGACGGCCGGCCCGGCGAGCGTGCCTCCCACGGCTGCTGCCAGCCGGGGATCTCGAGGTGCGACACGGTGAAGCCCGTGAGACCGGCCTTCGGCTTCGCGCCGCGCCCGGTCGCGCCCTCGTCGCGGATCTCGCCGCCGGAGCCGGTGGCCGCACCGGGGAACGGCGAGATCGCGGTCGGGTGGTTGTGCGTCTCGACCTTCATCACGAGATGCATCGGCTCCTCGACGTGCTCGTAGAGGCCGGTCTCGGGATTCGGGAAGAACCACGCGGCGGGCGCGCCTTCGACGACGGCGGCGTTGTCCTTGTACGCGGACAGCACGCCTTCGGGCGAACGCGCATGCGTGTTCCTGATCATCGCGAACAGGCTCTTCGGCGCGCGCTCGCCGTCGATCGTCCAGGCCGCGTTGAACACCTTGTGGCGGCAGTGCTCGGAGTTCGCCTGCGCGAACATCATCAGCTCGACGTCCGTCGGATCGCGGCCGAGCGCGGCGAACTGCGCGGCGAGGTAGTCGATCTCGTCGTCGGACAGCGCGAGCCCGAGCTCGCGGTTCGCGGCCGCGAGCGCCGCCCGGCCGTCGGCGCCGAGTGCGACGGTGCGCATCGGCCGCGGGTCGTGCTCGCCGAACAACGTCGCCTCGTCGGGCGCGGCCGTGAGAAAACTCTCGGTCATCCGGTCGTGCAGCAACGGCGCGATCCGGGCGATCTCCTCCGGCGCGAGCGGCCGGCGCACGGCGAGCTCGAACACCCGCCCCCGCTCGAGCCGCCGGACCGGCAGCCCGCAGAGCCGCGCGATGTCCGTCGCCTTCGATGCCCACGGGGAGATCGTGCCGAGGCGCGGCACGACGTACAGCGGCAGCGCGCCCGGCGCGGCCGCCGGCGCGTCCTCGCCGTAGCGGAGCAGCGCGTCGAGCACCGTCCGCTCGCGCTCGCCGAGCGGCCGCTCGAGATGGACGTAGTGACGGAAGCGCGCGCCGACGTCCTCGATCGCGTCGACGAGCGTGCCGAGCTCGCGCCGCAGCTTGCCGAGGCGAAACGCCGTCTCGGCCGCAGGGCCTTCGAGCTGCAGCATCGTCATCGCGAGAGGGTCCGGGCTAAAGCGGAGGAGCAGGCGCGCATGATACCGGATCGCCGCGGCCGCGGCATGCGGCCCCGGCGCGCTGCCGGCGGCTCCGCCCTAGAGCACCGCGAGCCAGTCGGTCGCCGTGTCCTGCGCCGCGAGGTGAACCGCGTGCTCGCCGCCGTCGAGCGCGGCCGCGAGCGCGTCCCGCGCCTGCGCCGGCGAGTTGTTCGTCTCGCTCAGGTGCAGGCCGAGGACCCACTGCAGCCCGCCGTGCCGCACCCGCGACAGGAGCTCCGTGGTCTGGCCGTTGTTCAGGTGGCCGTAGCGCGAGGCGACGCGCGCCTTCAGCGACTCCGGATACGGCCCGCGGCGCAGCATCTCGAGATCGTGATTGCACTCGATCGCGAGCGCGTCGCACGCGGCGAGCCGCTCGCAGATGTGCGGCGTGATGAAGCCCGTGTCGGTCAGCATCCCGAGGCGCCGCCCGCCGGCCGCGAACGCGTATTGGCACGGCTCGCGGGCGTCGTGCGGCACGGGGTAGGGCTCGACCGCGATCGCCCCGATCGTGAGGCCGCGGTGGCTGCTCAAGAGCTTCGGCCCGCGCACGTTGCGGCTCGCGCTCGCCGTGCCGGGCGTCATCCAGACGGCCGTGCCGTAGCGGCGCGCGAACGGGCCGACGCCCTGGACGTGATCGCCGTGCTCGTGGGTGACCAGGATCGCGGTGACGTCGCGCGGGTCGCGGCCGAGCGCGGCGAGCCGCTCCTCGACGACCGCGAGCGGCAGGCCGCAGTCGACCATCAGCAGCGTGCCGTCGAACTCGACCAGCGAGCAGTTGCCGCGGCTGCCGCTGCCGAGCGACGCGAACCGGAGTGTCACTCCCGCGTGCCTCGTCAGCGGTCCTGTGGAGTGCCTTTCGTCCCCTGCTGCGGATACATCGGGATCGGGAACTGGGCGACGTTGCCGCCGTCGACGCTCGTGACCTTCGACGAGCCCTGCTTCTCGACCTCGTCGATCCGCAGGACGTAGTGCATCGGCAAGTAGGTCTTCTTCACGCCGGCGAACTCGAGCTGGATGCGCTCGGCCGAAGGGTCGACGACCATCGACTTGCGGGCGTCGAACACGATGTCCTCGACCTCGACGAAACCGTACAGAGCCCCGGTCTGGCTCACCTTGCGGGCGTAGAACTCGTAAACCTTGCCCTGGTTCAGAAAGATGATCTTGTAGATCGGTTTTGCCGCCATTCCTTAGTGGTTCCGCGCGTGATGGCCGGAGCTTAGCACAAGGCCTCGGGCGTCCGGCCGGGGGTGCCCGGACCGCGATCGGCGGACCCGCGCCGTGACACCGGTCACAACGCGCGCGCGCCGGCGGACCGGACGTCGCGATGCCTGAGACAGCTGTCACAAACTCGTGCTCGCGGCCTTAGGCACGGCCCCGGCCGCCGCTAGACTGCTGCGGGCCCGCTCGTCTCTCACTCGAGGTACTTCGCCGATGCCGCTGCGCTTGGAGATCGTCAGCCGACACCGCCAATCGCTGGGCGAGCGCGCCGTCAAGGAGTTCGGCCAGGAAGGCGGCACGCTCGGCCGCTCGGTCGAATGCGACTGGGTGCTCCCCGACGGCCAGCGCTACCTCTCGAACCGTCACGCGAGCATCGATTACCGCTCGGGCAGCTACTACATCATCGACACCTCGACGAACGGCGTTTACGTGAACGGCGCCGACACGCCGGTCGGGCGCGGCAAGCCGCAGCGGCTCTTCAGCGGCGACCGCCTCAGGATCGGCGAGTACGAGATGACGGTGCTGATCGAGGACGAGGCCGATCACACGCGCGAGCAGCTGCTGAACAAGAGCCACGTCGATCCGGTCGAGCTCGCTCAGCGCGTGCCGCCGCCGGAGCCGACCGGCGAGAAGCTGATCGACGAGCACGAGATGACCGGCGTCGGCATCGAGCTGCTGCTCGACGAGGACGATCAGGCGTCGCTCGGCCGCCGGTCGCCCGAGCTGAAGACGATCACTCAGCACGACATCCCGAAGCTCGAGCTCGCCGAGGATCCGGCGCCGGCGAAGAGCCGTGCGGCCGAGGCGCCGCCGGCGGCGCCCGCGTTCCGCGCACGCGCCGCTCAGGACGAGCCGGCCGCCGCCGCACCGGCGACTGAGAAGCCGCTCGACGGCGGGCGCGAGCCCGCAGCCGCCGCGAGCCGTGCCGCGGAGCGCGCACCGAGCGCGAGCCGCCCGACGGAGCGTGCGGCGGCACCGACCCGTCCGGCCGAGCGCGCGGCGGGCACGAATCCCGCGGCGGCGAGCGCGCGAGCGCCTTCGCCGGCGGCAGACGTGCCGGCCCGCGCGAAAGCGCCCGCACGGAGCGAGCCGGCGCCCCCGGCCGCGGGCCGTGCCGGCGGCGGTCAGCCGGCGAAAGCGCTCGAGTCGTTCTTCCGCGGGGCGGGGCTCGAGGGCCGCTCGCTCGACGACAAGCGCGCGGAGCTCGTGCTGCACCGGCTCGGCCAGCTGATGCGCGAGATGATCGTCGGGCTCGCCGAGAACCTGCACGTCCGAGCCGACCAGAAGAACGCGCTGCGCGTGCCGAACACGACGATCCAGCCGCAGGGCAACAACCCGCTGAAGTTCGCAGCGAGCGTCGACGAGGCGCTGGACCACCTGCTGTTCCGCGACGCGGGCGAATACATGCCGGCGGTCGAAGCCGTCCGCGAGGCGTTCGTCGACCTGAAGCTGCACCAGCAGGCCTTGCTCGCCGCGGTCCGGAGCGGCGTCGAGAGCTACGTCGCACGGCTCGATCCCGACGAGCTCGAGAGCAAGTACGCGAGCGGCAAGCGCGGCCCGCTGATCAACGCCGCGAACAAGCTCAAGTACTGGGACGTCTACAAGGACCTGTACCAGGTCGTCACGCAGCACTCGCCGAATCAGTTCCCGCCGCAGCTCCTCGAGGAGCTCGGCCACGCGTATGAGCAGGAGCTCATGCGGATCGAGGGCGGCCAGCGCGCGCGCAGCGCCCGCGCCGGCTAGTCGGCCCGTTACTCTTCGGTGGCAGCGGCCCTCGGTAGGAGCGGCTGTCCAGCCGCGACCGCCGCGACGCGAACGCCAGCGCCGCGCGGTCGGCCGCCACAGCGCAGAAGATCGCGGCTGGACAGCCGCTCCTACGCTTTGGCGGGCGGGCGCGGGCGGAACAGGACGATCGTCAGGTCGTCGGGCTTCGACGGCTGATCCTTCGCCTCCCCGCCCATCCGCAGCCGCGCCTTCTCGACGAGCCGGTCCGCCGCCCGCGGCAGCGGCCCGCGGCGAATGATGTCGACGATCTCGTCGATGTAGAGGTTGTCGAGCAGTCCGTCCGTCGCGAGCAGCACCGTGTCGCGCGCGGCGAGCTGCACCGCCGTCCCGACTTCGACGCGCATGTCCGGCGTGCCGATCACGTTGAACAGCACGTGCCGGGCCTCGTGCTGCACGGCCTCGTCCTCGTCGAGCAGCCCCGCCTCGACCGCGAAACCGGTCGGCGAATGTGGCACGACCCGCTGCTTGATCCGCCCGCGCTGACCGACGCCGATCAGCTCGGAGTCGCCGACGTGGTAGCTGCGCAGCCGGCGCGCGATCACCTCGGCGACGACCAGCGTCGTCGCCGCGCCGCGCGCGAGCTCGATCACGCCCCTGTTCGCCTCCTCGACCGCGTCGAGGATCGGCGTGCGCAACGACTGCACGTCCGGCGGCTGCTCCGTCAGCACCCGCGACAGCGTCTGCAGCGTCAGGTTCGACGCTTCCCGGCCGGCCGGGGTGCCGCCGACGCCGTCCGCGACCGCGAGCACGAGCGCGTCCGGCCCGACCTCGATCACGGCCGCCGAGTCCTCGTTCGGCGTGTCCTTGTCGGGCGAGCGCAAGCTGCGCACGCAGACCCAGCCCTGCGGGAGGTCGTAGTCGTGCTGCTCGACGTCGGACTCGCCGAGATAGAGCCGGACTTGCCGGCCCGCGCCGCCCGCGGCGGAGGAGCTCTCCTCGGCGCTCATCGATCGAGCACCTTCGAGCACCACGGGCAGTGGTGCCAGAAGTCCCGATCGACGCCCCAGCGACAGGCCGGGCACCGGTCGGTGCTGTACGGCAGCTTCCACGGGCGCTTCACCTTCTGCCGGCACCAGGGGCAGTAGCGCATGAACGGCATCAGCGGACCGCGGCACCGGATGTTCGTGCACTGCGTCGAATAGCGCCGGTCCTTGTAGCGGCGGTTGGTCTCGACGACGAAGCCCGGCCCGTAGCAGGACGGGCAGTAGCGCCAGTCGAGCTTCGCGCCTCTGCTGCAGCGCGGGCAGCGCGACGGATAGCTCGTCTCGAAGCGGTCGAGCGGCGGCGTCGTGCCGCACCAGGGGCAGGTCTGCATCCGCTCGGACACCGGCCCTTCGCAGCTTCGGCACTGATACTTCGTCTCGAGCACCGACCGGTAGCGGCGCTGGAACTGGCGGAACAGCACCTTCTGCCACAGGGACGGATCGACCGCGTCGCGCTTCTTCTGCGCCGGACGCTTCTTTTTCTTCGCCGCACCGTTCCTGAGCCGCTTGAACTCGGCGTACATCGAGACGGCGTTCCGGTAGCGCTTCTCCGGGCGCACCTGGATCGCCCGCCGGAGCCACTCGACGAGCTTCGGCTTCAGCCTCTCGCGGACGCGCTTGATCCCCGGCGGCGGCCAGTCGTACGGCCATTCCGGCAGGTGCCCGGACAGAAGCTCGTAGATCACGAGGCCGAGCGAGAAGACGTCGGACTGGAACATCGGCCGGCCGACCGCCTGCTCGGGCGCGATGTAGCCGACGGTGCCGGAGCCGCTCGCGCGCAGCGTGTGCTCGGCCACCTTGGAGAAGCCGAAGTCCGTCAGCTTCAGCTGATTGCCCGGGAACAGGATGAAGTTGTCCGGCTTGATGTCGCAGTGGATCACGTTGCGGCTGTGCGCGTGCGCGACCGCCGCGAGCGCCTGGTCGATCAGGTGCAACGCCGTCTCGGTCGACAGCCTCGAGCGCATCCGGCTCGCGAGCGAGCGCTCCCCGAGCGGCATCGCCATGACGAAGCGGCCGTCGATGAACGAGGCGTCGCGAATCGACAGGATGTTCGGGTGCTCGAGCAGCGGAGCGAGCCGGGCCTCGCGTTTGAAGTCCGCGAGGTAGTAGTCGTTCATCGCGCTGTCGTGCGGCACCTTCAACGCGACGCGCAGCTGCTGGATCGTGTCGAGGGCCTGATAGACGCCCGCAGAAGGCCCGTCGGCAATACGCCGCTCGATTCGGTACTTACCGAGTTTTTGTCTCGCCTTCAGCAATGTTCCGGAGCCGCGTGCGCCGGTGCGTCCGGCGTCTATTCGAATGAATCCGCGCGCGCAATCATCCGCTCCGCACGCGTATCGGTCAAATGAGGTGCGCTCACTCGAAAGCGTCCCGCCTGGACACTCCAGATGGAGCCGCGGAGGCACAGAAACAAGGTCGTCGGAGCGGCCTCCGCGCCGCGATCGCGACCCGGTCGAATTGCCTCCGCGCCGCGATCGCGACATCGTAGGAGCGGCTGTCCAGCCGCGACTCTTCGGTAGGAGCGGCGAGCCGCCGCGCGAAGAGTCGCGGCTAGACAGCCGCTCCTACGAAATGGCGGCGAGCCGCCGCGCGAACGCGCTTGCCGCGGAGGCGGTCCTATCGGCATTCCGTCACCGAGGCGCCCGCGGACCGCATGCTAGAATCCCGGCCGTCCGAGGCTCGGCATGCAGCACGAAACACCGCAGGCGGCAGCGCACCTTCACGACCACGGCCACTCTCACGGCCACCGGCACCACCATTCGATCAACGAGCGATCGGTCGGCATCGCCGCGCTCCTGACCGGCCTCTTCATGCTCGCCGAGGTCGCGGGCGGCCTGCTCGCGGGCTCCCTCGCCCTCCTCGCGGACGCCGGGCACATGCTGACCGACTTTGCGAGCCTCGCGCTCGCGTGGCTCGGATTCCGTCTCGCGCGCCGGCCGGCGGACTGGCGGCGTACTTACGGTTTCGATCGCTTCTCGGTGCTCGTCGCGTTCGTGAACGGGATCGCGCTGTTCGCGATCGCGATCTGGATCGTCGTCGAGGCGTTCCGGCGGCTCGCGGAGCCGGTCGAGGTGCTCGGCGGGCTGATGCTTTGGGTCGCAGTCGCCGGGCTCGCGGTCAACGTGATCGCATTCTGGATCCTCCAGAGCGGCGACCGCGACAACCTGAACATCCGGGCCGCGGCGCTGCACGTCGCCGGCGACCTGCTCGGCTCCGTCGCGGCCGTCGTCGCCTCGCTCGTGATCCTCGCGACCGGCTGGGTGCAAGTCGACCCGCTGCTCTCGGTGCTGGTCGCGCTGATCATTCTGCGCTCGGCCTGGCGAGTCGTCGCGGAGAGCGGGCACATCCTTCTCGAGGGATCGCCGCCCGGGTTCGACGTCCGCGCGATCAAGCACGGGATCTGCGACGTGCTGCCCTACGTGACGGACGTCCACCACGTGCACGCGTGGTCGATCAGCCAGGAGCGGCCGATCGTCACGCTGCATGCCTCGATCGAGGCCGCGAAGGACTCAGGCACGGCCGTCCGCGAGATCAAGCGCGTGCTCGCCGAGCGCTTCGCGATCGCGCACGCGACGATCGAGATCGAGTACGGCACGTGCGTCGACGAGCCGAAGGGCGCACGAGCGTGCTGACCCCCGTCGCCGTCGCCCCGGCGGCGGCCTAGCGGGACGACCGCCGCAGGCGCTCGACCAGCTCCCAGACCGCGTGCACGGCCGCGTAGCCGACGAGCGACGTGCCCGCCGCGAGCGTGACGACGCCGACGAGGAACGGGGGGCCGACCGACGTCGCCCAATCGATCAGCGTGTCGAACCAGCCCGTCACCTCGAGGGCCATCGAGGCCGCCTCCTCGGACTCGGCGGCGTCGGCGAGCACCTCGGCCTGGTCCGCCGCGCTCGGCGTCCCGCCGCCCTCGAGCAGAAACAGGCCGATCCGATAGGCGAAGTAGTACACGAACGGCATCACGAACGGATTCGTGATCAGCGTGCTGCCGGCCGCGACGACCAGATTCGCCCGCACCGCGACCGCAACCACGAGCGAGAACAGTATCTGCGCGACCGGCGTCAGTATCCCGAAGAAGAACCCGATCGCGACCGCGCGGGCGACCGAATCGCGATCGAACGACAGGAACGCCCGTTCGCGCCCGAGGTGGTGCCAGCGCCTCAGCACCGAGTAGCGTTCGATCCGGGCGAGGTCGAGCAGGTACTGCAGAACGCGGTTCGGCATCGCCGCGCGGATCCGCCTAGAGGTCCACGAGCTCGACGTCCGTCGCGGCGAACGGCTCGCCCAGGAAGCGAGGGCCGAGCCGCGCGAAACGGGCCGCACCATCGGTCACGAGGAGCTCGAGGCGGCCGCCACCGTCGGCGGCCCCGAGCCCGTCGCGCTCGAGCAGCTCCCCCACCGCGGCCGCCGTCGCCGACGCGGAATCGACGATCGCGGGCTCTGGACCGAGCGCTGCACGAATGACCTCGGCGAGCAGCGGGAAGTGCGTGCAGCCGAGAATCACCGAGTCCGGCCGCTCGGCGCGCGGCCGCGCCGCGACCGGCGCGAGATACTCCGCGGCCGCGGCGGCAGCGACCGCGCCGTCCGTCCAGCCCTCCTCCGCGAGCGCGACGAACAAGGAGCACGCGAGCTCCTCGACCGCGGCCTCCGGGGCGAGCGCGCGGATCGCGCGCGTATACGCGCGCTGCCCGACGGTCGCCTCGGTCGCGAGCACCAGATGCCGTTGCGCGGCGCTCGCGGCGACCGCCGCGCGGGCGCCGGGCTCGACGACGCCGATCACCGGCAGCGGCGCGAGGTGCCGCCGGATCTCGGGCAGCGACAGCGCGGAGGCCGTGTTGCAGGCGACGACGAGCAGCTTGATGCCGCGGCGGACCAGCTGGCTCGACGCGTTCAACGAGTAGCGGAGCACGGAGTCGCGGCTCTTCGTGCCGTAGGGCACCCGCGCGGTGTCGCCGAGATAGATCGCCGACTCGCCGGGCAGCGCGGCCCGAATCGCACGGAGCACCGTGAGCCCGCCGACGCCGGAGTCGAAAACGCCGATCGGCAGATCGCCGCGCTTGTCTGCTGCCGCCATACGCTATTTCGCCGCGCCGCGGCACGTGCCTGTGCCCGCTCCCACCCGCGGTGCCGACAAGTGTACAGGCAAGCGCGCTGGCGACGCGGCCGCTCAGACGCCAGCGGCCGAGAGCCGCGCGCCGAGCGCGTCCGCCGGCGGCGGCCCCGCGAACCGCGGCAGCGAATCCTCGATCGCATGCCACGGCGCCTTCGCGCCGACGTTGACGTGCGCGAGCGGGCGCGCCGCGAGCGGCGTGTCGACGCTGCCGATCGGCACGAGCGCCGCGCCGGACCCGCCGAGCGGCACCGGCAGCTGGCTGCCGCAGCGCGCGCAGAAGCGCGTCTCGTAGCGTTCGCCCTCCGTGACCGCGCAGCGTTGCACCGCGGCCGCGCCGCGCACGAAACGCAAGCCCGCGTCCGGCACGAGCGCGACCGTGCGGCACGCCGCGCCGGTGCTGCGCCGGCAGCGCTCGCAGTGGCAATGCACGAGCCGCTCGAGCGGCGCATCGAGCGCGTAGCGCACGGCGCCGCAGAGGCAGCCGCCGCGCACGGCGCCGTCGCCGTCGGCGTCGACCGTCGGGGGGGCGACCGACTGCGGCAGCGGCGAGGTGAAGCCGGGCGGATACTCGTCGTAGCGCGGCAGAGCGTCGCCGATCGTCCAGAGCGGCGACTTCGACGCCGCGAAGATGTGCGCACGCGGGCGCGCGCCGCCGAGATCACCGGCGAGCGTGCCGGCCGGCACGTTCAGCACGCCCGGCACCTGCGTCGCCGCGGGAACCTTCGAGCCGCAGCGGCGGCAGAACGGGCGCTCGAACAGACCGGCCGCGCTGAAGCGGGCGATCTCCTCGGCGCCAGCTCGCCAGCGGAGCGCTTCCGCAGCGATGCCGACAGATACGCTCGCGAGCGCGCCGTGCTGCTTGCGGCACATCGAGCAGTGACAGTACGCGAACCAGCGGAACGCGGGCACGCCCGTGCGTCCTGCGTCGAGCGCGAAGCGCACCGCGCCGCACAGGCAGGCGCCTTCGATCGCCACGGCGCCGAGCCCCGTGCTCGCGGGCCGCCGCCTACGGCCGGCGGATGTCGACCAGCTCCACGTCGAAGACGAGGGTGGAGTTCGGCGGGATGTCGTTGCCCGCGCCGCGCTCGCCGTAGGCGAGCTCGGGCGGGATGAAGAGCAGCCGACGGCCGCCGACTCGCATGCCCGGCACGCCCTCCTCCCAGCCCCGGATCACCCGCCCGGCGCCGAGCTCGAACGCGTACGGCTGCCGGCGGTCGAGCGAGCTGTCGAACTTCGCACCGCGGCGATCCGGCGCCTCGGGATCGTAGAGCCAACCGGTGTAATGCACGATCGCGATTCGCCCGCGCTCGGCGAGCAGGCCTTCGCCTTCGCGCACGTCGACGGTCACGAGCTCGGTGACCTCGCCGGACGGGATCTCGGAGCGCGACCCGCCGCAGCCCGCGACGAGCAGCGCGGCGGCGAGCAGACCCGCGAAACGAATCACTGACCGCTCCCGTAGCTCGAGACCGGCGGCAGCTGCGCGCCGGTGCCCTGCGGCGGCCGCTCCTCGGCGACGACCGGGATCGTCAACGTGCCGATGCCGTCGATCGACGCGACGATCTCCTCGCCCGGCCGAAGGAAGCGCTGCTCGCCGCGCACGGCCGTGCCCATGCCGACGCCGCCCGACGTGCCGTTGTTGATCACGTCGCCCGGGAAGAGCGTGACGATCGAGGAGGCGTACTCGATCAGCTCGTAGAGCGAGTGGATCATGTCGCCCGCGCGCGCCTCCTGCATCTGCTCGCCGCCGACCGACAGCGTCTGGCGAAGGTTCTGCATCGGATCGCCGTAGAACTCCTTCGGCACGATCCACGGCCCCATCGGTGCGAACGTGTCGTGGCCCTTGCCGACGAACCAGTCCGTCGTGAACGGCGCGCCGCCGGGCGGCCGCCCGCCGCGATCGGAGATGTCGAGCGAGATCATGTAACCGAAGATGTAGTCCTGCGCGTCGCGCGCCGAGACGTACTTCGCCGCGCGGCCGATCACCGTGCCGAGCTCGACCTCCCAGTCGATGCGGTCGCGGCCCCACGGCAGCACGACCGGATCGCCGTCGCCGATCACCGCGCCGCGGCTCGGCTTCAGGAACAGATACGGCACCCCGCGGTTCTCCCTGCGTGCGCGCCGCGCCGCGGCGATCTCCTCCGGCGTGCCGGTCTCGTTCACGTGGGAGTAAAAGTTGACCGCGGCGTTCAGGATCTTGCCCGGGTACATGATCGGCGGCAGCGTGTCGACCTCGCCGACCTCGTGGACGTAGTCCGGACGCCTCCCCGTCGCGAGGCGCTCGCCCGCGACGAGGTCGTTCACGATCTCGTAGAGCCGCCGCTGCACCCCGTACTCGTAGCGCTCGATCAGCTCGAGCATGTCCGCGGGCATCGGCAGCCGGGGATAGGCGGCGTTCCGCTCGAGCGCGGCGTTCGCGGCGTCGAGCTCGACGACGAGGCTGTCGCGCAAGACGATCCCGACCTCCGGCGTGCCGTCGATCGCGAACGTGCCGAGCTTGAACGGCTCCGCCGCCTCGATGCCGGCGCCGCTCTGCGCGGCGGCTTGCGGCGCGTGCACGAGCACGGCCAAGACGGCGATGACGGTGATCGAACGCATGGTCGCCCCCCTTTGTCGCTCAACGCTCTCGTCGGAGATGGTACTCCTCCAGCCGGAACGGCCGCATCCCGGCGAGGCTTGCCGCGGGTCGGCGCCTTCGCGCAGACTGCGCCCGTCAATCGACGGTGCCGGTGCGATGCCGCTTGCCGAAACGATTCGCCTGCATGCCGCGCGAGCCGCCGCGGCGCTCGCCGCGCTCGCCGCGTGCGCCGCGCCGGCCGCGGCCCAGCCGAACCCCTACGCCCCGGTCGAGTGGATGACGGGCCTGCCGCGCGCGCTCGGCTCCGTCAGCATGGCGGCCGTCGACTCGGCGGACGGCGTCTGGCTCGCCGAGCGCTGCGGCCAGAACGGCTGCACGGACCGGCCGGACGTCGCACCGATCCTCCGCTTCGGCGCGGACGGCCGCTGGCTCGGTGCATTCGGCGCGGGCCTCTTCGTGTGGCCGCACGGAATCCACGTCGACCGCGACGGCAACGTCTGGGTGACCGACGCGCGGGCGGAAGACGGCAAGGGGCATCAGGTCTTCAAGTTCTCGCCGACGGGCGAGCTTCTCCTCGCGTTGGGCGAGCCCGGCGTCGCGGGCGGCGGGCAGAGCCGCTTCAACGGGCCGACGCACGTGCTCGTCGCGACGAACGGCGACGTGTTCGTCGCGGACGGTCACGAGGTCGAATCGAACAACCGGGTCGTGAAGCTCGCGCCCGACGGCCGCTTCATCAAGGCGTGGGGCCGCAGCGGCTCCGCGCCCGGCGAGTTCCTCGTGCCGCATGCGCTCGCGATGGACTCGCGCGGTCGGCTGTTCGTCGCCGACCGCAACAACAACCGCATCCAGATCTTCGATCAGGACGGCAACTTCCTCGCCGAGTGGACGCAGTTCGGCCGGCCGAGCGGCCTCTACATCGACGCGGAAGACACGCTCTACGTTGCCGACAATCAGTCGAGCGCCGCGAACCACCCGGGCTGGCACCGCGGCATTCGCGTCGGCAGCGCGCGCGACGGCTCGGTCTGGGCGTTCATCCCGGACCCGGAGTTCGATCCGGCGAACGCGCAGGAGACCGGTGCGCACGGGCTCGCCGTCGATTCCGCCGGCAACATCTACGGCGCCGAGGTCTGGTCGCAGACGGTGAAGAAGTACGTGCGCCGCTGAAGCTCCGCGGCGCCGCTCAGCGCAGCCCTTCCGTCAGCTCGAGCACGGTGCCCCACGGGTCCGTGATCACCGCGCGGCCGATGCCGCCGAACGCCTCGGAGCGGTGATACGGCACCGTCAGCGCGATGCCCTTCCGCTCGAGCTCGCGGCAGAACGCCTCGAGGCCGCGCACCTCGAAGCCGACGTGATCGACGGCGCGGCCGGCGGTGCCGACCAGCTCTTCCGCCGGCAGCCAGCTGAAGAAGTTCAGCATATAGCCGACGCCGGGGAGATCCGCGCCGATGAAGAAGTCCGTCTGCCCTTCCCGCAGCGTGGCGTTGAACGCGCGCATGAACCACTGCTGCATCTCGACGAACTCGCGGTTCACGAAGTGCACGTGGTGGTGGACGATCGGCGGGGCATCGGGCTCGGAGCTCGTCACGAGCTCGACCTTCACCCCGTCGGGCCCGACGAGGTACGAGAAACGGCCGTAGTTGCCGGCGGTCGGCGGGCTCGCGGTCTCGCCGGGCGGGGGCTCGCGGCCGACGGTCAGCTGGTAGCCGTTCGCGACGACCCGCTCCGTCATCGCCGGGACGTCCGGGACCGCGAAGCCGATGTGGTCGAACGTCGTGCCGCGCGTCGGTCCGGTCGGCGTCTGCTCGTGCAGCACGACGTAGACGTCCGGGAACTCGACCGCGACCGCGTCGCCGAGCTCCGTCTTGCGCCCGCCGAGCGTGTCGACCCAGAACGCGAGGTGCTCGTCGACGCTCGAGACGTTCAGGTGATAGTGGCCGACGATGACCGGCGCCTCCTCGTTCGTCAGCTCGGCCGCCGCCGGCAGCGCCGCGGCCAACAGGAGAAGCGGCAAGCAGCGAGACTGAGACGTGCGCATCGCGTCGGCCCTCGATTACCCCCCGCCGCAGTATAGCCGCAGCCGGGAGCATCCGGTGCGGGCCGCCGAGCGCGGCCGGACGCGCCTACAGCCCGCGAACGACTCGGAGTAGACTGGGGCCGCCGGCACGGAGAACGATCATGAGACGCACGACCGCTTGCCTCCTGCTCGCGGCCGCGGGCGGCGCCCACGCCCATCACGGCATCGCGAACTTCGACCACAACAAGGACATCGAGCTTCGCGGCACGGTGACCCGGGTCGAGTTCATCAACCCGCATTCGTGGCTCTACTTCGACGTTCGCAACGCCGACGGCTCGACGACGGCGTGGCGCTGCGAGCTGCGCGGCGCGACCGTGCTCCGCCGCTCCGGCTGGAGCGAGGACATGTTCCCGCCGGGCCTCGAGCTCACGATCACCGGCTCGCCGGACCGGCGGGACCCGACCACTTGCTACCTAGGCACCGCGATCTTCCCGGACGGCAGCAGCATCGACCGCTACGGGCAGATGCGCGAGGCCGCGCCGGTCGTGCCGGCCGAGCGGCCGCTCCGGCTCGCGAACGGCGATCCGAACATCGCCGGCGACTGGGCGGCAGAGCAGCGCGTGATGACGGATCCGCGCGGCCAGCGCGGCACGCTCGTGCCGCTCAGCACCGCGGACGAGTTCGCCCCGGGCGACGTGCCGGAGGGCGGCCAGGCGTTCCCGGGCGCCCGCGGCACGACGATCTCGCTCGCCGACGATCCCGTCGACGCCTACTGGAATCGCCGGCCGAGCATCATGCCGCTGACGGCGACCGGCGCCGCGGCGATCGCCGACTTCGACGGCGCGTCGGCCGACAACCCGCGCCTGCGCTGCGAGCCGACGAACATCCTGTTCGACTGGGCGTTCGAGACCGACGTCAACCGGATCGAGCAGAGCGAGACCGAGATCAAGATGTATTACGGCTCGATGGGGATCGAGCGGACGATCCGCCTCGATCTGACCGAGCATCCGGCCGAGATCGAGCCGAGCGTCGCCGGGCACTCGATCGGGCGGTGGGAGTACGACGAGCTCGTCGTCGATACGATCGGCTTCGCGCCCGGGATCCTGTCGGCCGACGGCCGCGTGCCGCACAGCGGCGAGCTGCACGTCGTCGAGCGCTTCACGCTCGATCCCGGCACCTTCGCGTTGACGCGCCGGTACGTCGCCGTGGATCCGCTGTACTTCGAAGGCGAGTACACCGGGATGGACGTCGTCTATCCGTCGGACCTGCCCTATCGCGGCACGACGCCGTGCGAGGACAAGACTTATCGCGACGCGGCGGAGGCTGCCGCCGGCGCGCAGACTCCCGACGGCGCACCGGCCGCGCCCGCCGAAGAACGTCCCTGGTGGATGTTCTGGAAGTTCTGGGAGTGACGGCGCGGGGGTCACCTCCAAAACGCGCCTTTGCTTCGCGTGCCGTCCGCCGACTGGCTTATCGGTAGCGCGTTCTGAAGGAACCGTCGGCAGGATAGCGGCGCGCCGCCGGCAGCGCGACGACGCGCGTCTCAATACGAGGAGCGCGGCCGCTTCTAGTGCTGCGCGACCGGCGTGCCGCCTTCGAAGCGCTCGCCCTCGCCCGCCGGCCGCCGCAGCCGCTCGATCAGACCCGCGACCGTCACGTAGACGACCGGGATCAGCACGAGCGTGATCAGCGTCGACGCCGCGAGCCCGCCGATCACGACGCGCGCGAGCGCAGCCTGCAGCTCCGCGCCCGTGCCGATCGCGAACGACAGCGGCAGCAGCCCGAGCACGGTCGTGCTCGTCGTCATCAGGATCGGCCGCAGCCTGAGCCGCGCGGCTTCGACGACCGCGGCGCGTATCTCGTAGCCTTCGCGGCGCAGCAGGTTGATGTAGTCGACCAGCACGATCGCGTTGTTCACGACGATGCCGATCAGCATCACGATCCCCATGAAGCTCTGGAGATTGAACGTCGTGCCGGTGAGCAGCATGGCCGGGATCACGCCGACGATCGCCATCGGCACGGCCGCCATCACGATCAGCGGATCGATGAAGCGCTCGAACTGCGCGGCCATGACCATGTAGATCAACGCGACGGCCATCAGGATCGCGAGCAGGAAGTCGCGCTGCGCGCGCTGCTGCTCTTCGTACTCGCCGCCGAAGTACAGGCTGAAGCCGTCCGGCAGCGTCAGGTCCGCGAGCTCGCGCTGGATCATCTGGACCGCGTCGCCGAGCGCGACGCCCGCCTCGAGGTTCGCGGTGATGTAGCTGACCCGCTGACCGTCGATCCGGTAGATGCTGAGCGGCCCGCGCCCCGGCTCCTGGTCGACCAGCGCCGAGACCGGCACGATGCCCTCGGCGGTGCGGATCGAGACGTTGCCGACGTCGAGCGGGCTCACGCGGTCCTCCGGCCGGAACCGCACGGTGATGTCGATCTCCTCGCCGCCGATCCGATACACGCCGGCCCGCCGCCCGCCGATGCTGGTCTGCATCGCGGCCGCGACGTCCCGGACGCTCACGCCGAGCTGCGACATGCGCTCGCGGTCGAACGTCACGTTCTGCTGCGGCCGCCGCTCGCGATTGGTCGCGTCGACGTCCTGGACTCCGGGCAGCGTCTCGATGCGGCGCGAGATGTCCTGCACGAGCTGCTCCGCCGTGTCGAGGTCGTAGCCGCGGAGCTCGATCTGCAGCGATGCGCCGCCGTTGGCGCTGCCGCCGCGCTGGAATAGCCGCCGCAGAATGAAGAGTCCCGATTGCGCCGAGACCTGGATGTCGGCTCCCGGGATCGTGTTCGCGACGTGCGCGCGGATGCGGTCCGCGAGCTCGAAGCCCGTCACGCTGCGCTCGCCGGGCTGCTTCAGCGTCAGCTCGACCGCCGCCCGGTTGTTGCGGATGTCCTTCGTCATGAACACGACGTCGCTCGGCGACACGGCCTCCTTGACGGCCGCGTCGAGCAGCTGCGCGTACTCGTAGATGACAGCGATGTTCGTGCCGTCGTCCATCCGCATCTGCACCTGGATCTGGTCCCCGTCCGTCTGTGGGGCGAGCTCGAACGGGATGAGCGGGATGCCGAGCAGCGCGATGACGAGCAGCACCGCCGCGCCCGCGAAAACCTTCCCGCGGTGGTCGAGAACCCGGTTCACGTTGCGCGAGTACCAGCGCTCGAGCGCAGCGAAGCGGCCCGGGCGGTTCTCGTGATCGACGTCCGGCTGCACCGTCAAGAACCGGCTCGCGAGCATCGGCACGAGCGCCATCGCGATGAACAGCGAGCAGATCAGCGCGAACACGACGACGACCGCGAGCTCGAGGAACAGCATGCTCGTCGTCGTGCGCATGAACATCACGGGCAGGAAGATCACGCACGTCGTCAGGGTCGACGCGATGATCGCGCCCGTCACCTGCCGGGCGCCGACG
>CAYWGQ010000071.1:0-17948 GCA_964457725.1 uncultured Gammaproteobacteria bacterium | reverse complement strand
ATTCCTCGGCGATCGTCACGGTGCCCGGGCAGACCGCGTGCGTCGTCTCGTTCAGGCGCTTCAGGAACGCGATCGCCTCGAGGTTCTCACGCCCGCCGTAGGCATTCGGCAGCCACTCGCCGTCGCGGCGCGAGTAGTCGAGATAGAGCATCGACGCGACGGCGTCGACCCGCAGCCCGTCGAAGTGAAACTCGTCGAGCCAATAGACCGCGCTCGAGACGAGGAAGCTCTGCACCTCGTTTCGACCGTAGTCGAACACGAGCGTGTCCCAGTCGGGATGCTCGCCCCTGCGGCGGTCCGCGTACTCGAAGAGCGGGCTGCCGTCGAAGCGCGCGAGCGCGTGGTCGTCCTTCGGGAAATGTCCCGGCACCCAGTCGAGCAGCACGCCGATGCCGCGCGCGTGGAGCGCGTCGACGAACGCGCGGAGGTCGTCGGGCTCGCCGTGCCGGCTCGTCGGCGCGAAGTAGCCGGTGCACTGATAGCCCCAGGAGTCGTCGAGCGGGTGCTCGGTGATCGGCAAGAGCTCGACGTGCGTGAAGCCGAGATCCTCGACGTACGCGCCGAGCTGCTCGGCGAGCTCGCGGTAGCCGAGGAACCGGCCGTCCGGGGCCCGCCGCCAGGACCCGAGGTGCACCTCGTAGATCGACATCGGCGCATGGAGCCAGTCGCGCCGCGCGCGCTCGGCGAGCCAGCCGGCGTCGCGCCACTCGTGCCGCGAAGGGCCGGCGACGATGGCGGCGGTGGCCGGACGGTGCTCGAACCGCTCCCCGAACGGATCGGCCTTGATCCGCAACGCGCCGGTCTCGCGGTGGCGGATCTCGTACTTATAGAGCGCGCCCGCGTCGAGCCCCGGCACGAAGAGCTCCCAGACGCCGGTCCCGCCGCGCACGGCGAGCGGGTGGCAGCGGCCGTCCCAGCGGTTGAACTCGCCGATCACGCTGACCCGCTCGGCGTTCGGCGCCCAGACGGCGAACCGCACGCCGCGAACGCCGTCGCATTCGTCGAGATGTGCGCCGAGCGTGCGGTACGCGCGCTCGTAGAAGCCGCGTCCGAACCGCTCGAGCTCGGCCCAGTCGATCAGCGGCGGAAAGCAGTAAGGGTCGTAGTGCTCGCGGACCTCGCCGCGGTCGTCACGCCAGCGGATGCGATAACGGGCGGGCAGCGCCGCGCTCGGCCCCCGCCACTGAAAGAGCGCGCTTCCGCCGATGCGCTCGAGCGGCGCCGCGGGCTCGACGAGCTCCGCCTGTGCCGCGTGCGGCAGGAGCACGCGGACGAGCGTCTCGCCGCCGCCGAGCGGATGCGCGCCGAGCACGCGCCGCGGGTCGTGCAGGCGGCCCGCGAGCAGCCGTTCGGCGTCCGGGTCGTGGGGGAGATCGTCCGTCAAGCGCGCGGGGCCGCGGCGGTTAGACATCTAGCGTGCTCAGTAGTACGTTCTAGCGGAGCGGAAGATACTGGCATCGCGGCGCACAAGAATGAGACCTATCTCGCGGCGGCGCGTCAGTCAGCTCACTCGCAGCACGATGGCCGTGATCATGGCCGGCGGCCGCGGTCAGCGTCTGATGCAGCTCACCGATCATCGGGCGAAGCCCGCCACGCCGTTCGGCGGCAAGTACCGGATCATCGACTTCTCCCTGTCGAACTGCGTGAACTCCGGCATTCGGCAAATCTTCATCCTGACCCAGTATAAGGCGCACTCGCTGATCCAACACGTGCACCGCGGCTGGGGCTACCTGCGCGGCGAGCTCGGCGAGTTCGTCGACATCGTTCCCGCGCAGCAGCAGCGGGGGGAGGACTGGTACCGGGGCACCGCCGACGCGGTCTATCAGAACCTGGACCTGATCGAGCAGCACCGCCCCGAGATGGTGCTGATCCTCGCCGGCGACCACGTCTACAAGATGGACTACGGGCCGTTGGTCGCCTTCCACAAGGAGGTTCAGGCGGACATCACGATCGGCGGCGTGCAGGTGCCGCTCGCGGAAGCGCACGAGTTCGGCGTGATGGCGGTCGACGCCAATCATCGCATCGAGAGCTTCGACGAGAAGCCGACGAACCCGCGGCCGATGCCGGGACGCGAAGGGGTCGCGCTCGCGTCGATGGGCATCTACGTCGTCGGGATGGAGTTTCTGCGGGAGATCCTCGAGCGCGACGCGGCCGACCCAGAGTCGGCGCACGACTTCGGGCGCAATATCGTGCCGGACGCGGTGCGCCGCCATCGCGTGTTCGCGTATCCGTTCGAGGACGTCGAGACGAAGGCGCAGGCCTACTGGCGCGACGTCGGCACGGTCGACGCCTACTACAACGCGAACATGGAGCTCGTGCACGTCAGCCCGGAGCTGAACCTCTACGACGAAGCCTGGCCGATCTGGACGATGCAGGCGCAGGTGCCGAGCGCGAAGTTCGTGCTCGACGAGGAAGGCAGGCGCGGCATGGCGATCAACTCGATGGTCGCCGGCGGCTGCATCGTCTCCGGCGCGCTGGTTCGCGAGTCGCTGCTCTTCTTCAACGTGCGCGTCGATGAGGGGACGGAGATTCGCCGCTCGGTCGTGCTGCCGCACGTCGAGATCGGCCGCGGTTGCCGGATCGCGAACGCGATCATCGACGAAGGGTGCTTCATCCCGCACGGCACCGTGATCGGCCACGATCGCGAGGCGGACAAGAAGAGCTTCCACGTGACCGAGCAGGGCGTCGTGCTCGTCACGCGCGACATGCTGACGGCGAGGGCGGCCGGCCGGCCGTATCTGCGCGCCTGAGCGCACGCGCGGCCAGGGACGGTTCCCGATGACGGCCCTCGATCGGCGCAGGGCGGGCGTTCTGCTGCACGTCGGCTCGCTGCCCGGCAGCGGCGCGACCGGAACGCTCGGCGCGCATGCGCGGCGATTCGTCGACTTCCTCGCGGCCGGCGGCTTCAGCGTCTGGCAGACGCTGCCGCTCGGCCCGCCCGACGCGCACGGCTCGCCGTACTGCCTGCGCTCCGCGTACGCCGGTGACCCTCGCATGATCGACGGGGCCGAGCTCGCGTCGCTGCCCGAGCTGCCGCGCGGGCTCGATGCGAACGCGCTCACGGCGCCGCTCGATCTCTACCGCTCGTTCGCGGCGACGGCCAAGGCGGCGGAGCGGCGCGCGTTCGCCGCGTTCGTGCGGCGCGAGCGGCGCTGGCTCTTGCCGTACGGGCTCTTCCGGCTTTGCCGCGCGCGCTTCGGCGATCCCTGGTGGTTCTGGCCGCCGGCGGTCCGGCGCCGCGAGCAGACGGCGCTTCGCGAGCTGCTCGCCCGGGCGCGGGAGGAGTTTCGCGCGTTCCTGTTCGAGCAGTATCTGTTCGACCTCCAGTGGTCGCGGCTGAAGCGCTACGCGAACGAGCGCGGCGTGCTGCTGTTCGGCGATCTGCCGTTTTACATGGACCGCGACAGCGTCGAGGTCTGGTGGGACCGCGAGCTCTTCGCGCTCGGCCCGGATGACGAGCCGCTCGCGGTCGCCGGCGTGCCGCCCGACTACTTCAACGCCGACGGGCAGCTCTGGGGCAACCCGCTCTACGACTGGGCCGCGCACGCGCGCGAAGGGTACCGCTGGTGGATTGCGCGGCTCCGCGGCCAGCTCGCGCGCTTCGATCTGCTCCGGATCGACCACTTCCGCGCGCTCGAGTCGTTCTGGGAGGTGCCGGCGGGCGCCGCGACCGCGCGCGACGGCCGCTGGCGGCCGGGGCCGGGCGATGCGTTCCTCGACGCCGTCGCGCGCGCGCTCGGCCAGCCGCCGCTCGTCGCCGAGGATCTCGGCATCATCACGGACGAGGTCCGTGCGCTCCGGGACCGGCACGACTTGCCGGGCATGCTCGTGTTGCAGTTCGCGTTCGACGGCAAGCCGGACAACCCGCACCTGCCCGCGAACCACCGCGAGAACGCGGTCGTCTACACGGGGACGCACGACAACGACACGACCGTCGGCTGGTACGCGTCGCTCGACGAGCCGACGCGCGCGTACGTCGCGCACGCGCTGGGCGTCGAAGATCCCGCCGTGCCGGATTTTCTGATCGACGCCTGCTACGAATCCCGCGCGCGCCTCGCCGTCGTGCCGCTCCAGGACCTGCTCGGGCTCGGCTCGGAGAGCCGCATGAATACGCCCGGCACTACCGAGGGCAACTGGCGCTGGCGCTTCGAGTGGCGGCAGCTTCCGCCCGAGCTCGCAGCGTCCGCGCTCGAGCGTGCGCGGCGGAGCGCGCGCGCTTGAGTCTCCGGCGGCGCTGCATCGGCGCCACTGCTTCGGCGATTGCACGTTTCCGCGTGGACGCTCTCGGGCAGTCTGCCGTCCGTAGTGCAAAAGATACAAGTTATTGCTGATACCAGCACCCAGCCTCCCGGCGGTCCGGACAATTGACGCGTGGATGATTCTTTTGCAGACTTAACAAAAATTTACAACTGAGGCTATTAGACAATCGGTTCCGGTCTAGCCGGCTCGCTCGGGGGAAAGGAGGCGACCGGGTGTTGCGGCTGGGGTTCAAACGGGTCGCGGTCGAAAGGCCACGTGTCCATTCAGGGTTGGGGGAAATCAATGAAGGCAAGAAAGCTACACGTTGCCGTGACGGCAGCGTTGACGGGGGCTGTCGGCCTCACGGTCGAGACGGCAGTCGCACAGAGCAGCGCGCTCGAGGAAATCGTCGTTACGGCAACGCGCCGCGAGCAGAATCTGCAAGACGTGCCCATCTCGATCGTCGCCGTGACCGGCGAGAACCTCGAGATGCGCGGCATCGATAATCTCGAGGAAGTCAGTCAAGCCATTCCGAACGTCCTGATCACGGGCGGCGGCGGCGGCACGGGCGGTGCGCGCTTCCGCATGCGCGGCATCCCGGACGTCGGCACCTACATCGACGGCGTGCTGCAGGCGAGCACCGGCGGCTTCCTGACGCAGGAATTCGTCGACATCGACCGCATCGAGGTGCTGCGCGGCCCGCAGGGCACGACGTTCGGCCGCGAGTCGACCGGCGGTGCGCTGCGCATCTGGACGAAGCGGCCGGCCGAGGAGTTCGGCGGCAACATCTCGGCGACCGTCGGCTCCTACAGCCGCCGCGACGTCAAAGCCTCCCTCGATCTGCCGTTCAGCGAGCGAGTGCGGACGAAGTGGACCGGCGCGAGCATGAGTCGCGACGGTTACATCACGAGCCTCACGACCGGCGAGAAAGGCGGAAACATCGATCAGCAGGTGTTCCGCGGCGACATCGTCTGGGACGCGAGCGACAACGTCGACTTGCGGTTCAACTATCAGAAGGACACGAGCGAGCTCATCGAGCCGCGCGTGCAGGACGCGATGTTCCCGACGTGGAACCAAGCGCCGAGCTTCGGCTGGGCGCCGGACTGGGTCGGAATGGCGGAGTTCTACGGTCTCGTCGGCACCGACTTCCAAGGCAATCCGGTCGAGGCGTTCTTCGATCCGGTGAACCAGGTCGCGGGCTATCCGGGCGGCAAGGTCGGCAAGTGGGAGAATCGCTCGGGCACCGTGCTGCCGAGCCGCTACGACACCGAGCAGGCCACGCTCGAGATCAACTGGCGGTTGTCCGACAGGATGAACCTGCAGTTCCTGACGGCGAACACGAAGCAGGACTCCGACTCCGTCGTCGACTGGGACAACAGCCAGTTCGACCTCGTGCTCGACATGAACCGCAGCAAGTGGGACACGTTCACCGAGGAGATCCAGCTGACCGGCGGCAACGACCGCGTCGATTGGCTCGCCGGCATCTACTATTGGGATCAGAAGGCGAACAACCGTAACGGCCGCTGGCAGCTCAACGAGTTCCAGAAGGGCATCTACCCGGTCGACAACGTGCTGAACTCCGCGGCGTGCAATCCGCCGGGCGGAGTGCCGGCCGGTTATGCGACCTGTCTGCAGGTGTGGAACCGGGCGGTCGGCGGCTCGTTCGACAACATGTCGCGCACGGGCCAGGAAGGCTGGGCGGTGTTCGGGGAGGCGACGATTCACCTGACCGACACGCTCGACCTCACCCTCGGCTTGCGCCATCACGACCAGACGAACACGTCGCAGACGATGAGGGCGATTCCGGGCGTGACGGCGCCGAAGCCGGTCGACCCGGTCCAGTACCACGTCGGCGACCCGTTCAACTTCGAGCCGGCCGGACCGGAGACCGAGACCAAGTTCGACGAGCTGACTCAGCGCGTGGCGCTGCAAAAGCAGTTCACGAACAACATCATGGGGTACGTCGGCTACTCGGAGGGCTTCCGGCCGGGCGGTATCTCGGCTCCGGTCATCGACGGCGTTCGCACGGAGATGCCGTTCGGGCCGTCGATCATCGAGAACTACGAGATCGGCATGCGCTCGGACCTCGCCGGCGGCAGGCTGCGCTTCAACTGGACGATCTTCAACACGATCTGGGCCGATCTCCAGGCGAACAGCGTCGTCATCCATCCGGTGACCGGCGAGCAGCTGCCGCAGCTGCAGACGAAGAACGTCGGCGAAGCGGAGGCGAAGGGTGTCGAGGTCGAGTTGACCTATCTGCCGACGGACAACTTCTCGATCAACCTGGGTCTCGGTCTGCTCGACACGGCGTACACGAAGGTGCTGCCGGGCACGTACTCCGGGCACATCGAGATCCGCCCGGGCGAGACGGAGTTCGAGCAGGCGCCGGACGAGAGCTACACGATCGGCCTGCAGCACACCGCGAGCCTGCGCAACGGCGGAACGTTCACCACGCGCCTCGACTACAACTACCAGGGGCACTTCTGGCGTGACGCGCCGTTCCTTCGCGTGGACGGGTACGACGCCGTGCCGGACGGGTTCGACGAGGCGGGTGACTGGGGCGTGCTGAACCTGCGCTTGATGTACGAGCCGTCGGACGGCGCGTGGCAGCTCGCGATCTTCGGCACGAACCTGACCGACGAGTACATGCTGAACTCGGGCTTCTTCCACGGCATCTGGGGTTACGACTTCGCCACCGTGGGCCGCCCGCGTGAGGTCGGTGGTTCCTTGACGTTCCGCTTCTAGACGGCAAAGGCCGGGCGGCGTGAGCCGCCCGGCCGCTTCGCCGAGCAACGCTTCGAGCGTCGGCGACCTGCGGGTCGTCGACGCTTTCTTTTTTTCGGGCGGCGACTTGCCGCGCCCGCCGATCCGCAGCGTGCGCCGCCGGCACCGGTTGCGCCGAGCGAGCGGCCGCCTAGTGGCGGCCATGCGTCGAATCGTCTCTCCGTTGCTCGCGTTGCGCTTGCGCTACATCGAGCGGCGGTCGTCACGAACGGCATTTCTTTCGTCCCCGCGCCGACGGCGATTGACTAACCCACGATTGCAGGCGCAGACTTCAAAAAACTTAACAATAAGCGCTTGACTTGGTGTTGTTCTCCCGCCCGCAAGGCTGGGGGCTTTGCTTGCGAGCGGTGCGATTCGGCGTGGTTCCAGCGCAACTTGGCAGCAGGCTGGCTTAGGGGAGAACGATGAAGATCAAAACGCTACACGTCGCGGTCACCGCGGCATTGACGGGAACTGTTGGCGCTTCCGGCGTGGTGCACGCCCAGGCCGTGCTCGAGGAGGTCGTCGTCACGGCGACCCGCCGCGAGGCGAATCTGCAAGACGTACCGATCTCGATCGTCGCCGTCACGGGCGACAACCTCGAGGTGCGCGGCCTCGACACGATCGAGGAGATGAGCCAGGCGATTCCGAACATCGTCGCGACGGGCGCCGGCGGAGGAACGGCCGGGACGACCTTCAGCGTTCGCGGCATCCCGAACGTCGGCATGTACATCGACGGCATCTGGCAGATCGACTCCGCCGGCGCGCTCGTGCGCGAGTTCGTCGATCTCGACCGCGTCGAGGTGCTGCGCGGCCCCCAGGGGACGACGTTCGGGCGCGATTCGACCGGCGGCGCGATCCGTCTATGGACGAAGCGTCCGGGCGAGGAGTTCGCCGGGGACGTTGCCGTGACGGCCGGCTCGCTCGACCGGCGCGACGTCAAGGCGTCGGTGGACGTGCCGCTGACGGACAGCCTGTTCACGAAGTGGACGGGCGCGAGCCTCTTTCGCGACGGCTACATCCAGAACCTGACGACCGGGGAGAAGGACGGCGGCGTCGATCAGACGGTCTTCCGCGGCGACATGCTGTGGCTGCCCACGGACCGCTTCAGCTTGCGCTTCAACTACCAGAACGTCGAGAACGTCTTCACCGAGCCGAAGGTCGTCGACGCGATCTACCGCACGTTCGGCGATCCCGGCATCAACGACGTGATCGGCTTGCCCGAGTTCTACGGCACGGTGCCGGGCCTCGAGCCGTTCAGCGCGGAGAACAATCAGGCGGGCTTCCCCGGCGGCCGGGTCGGCGAATGGGAGAACCGGTCGAACGTCAGGCTGCCGAACGAGATGGACGTCGAGCAGATGACGCTCGACATCAACCTCACGCTGACGGACAGGCTGACCGTGCAGTTCCTGACGGGCTACACGGAGCAGTTCAACAAGCTGTCGAACGATTGGGACGCGAGCCAGTACGACATCGTCTACGACATCAATCAGCAGGACAACGAGCTCCTGAGCCAGGAAATCCAGTTCTCGGGCGACCACGGGCGGTTCACCTGGGTCGGCGGCCTGTACTACTGGGAGGAGTCGAGTCACCGCCGCGAGACGCGCAACGTCGTCAGCGAGTTCCTGAACGGCGAGCTGGATCTCCAGCACGTCCTCGACTCGCCGCTCTGCACGGCGCCGGTGCCGACCGGGTTCCGCAGCTGCAACCAGGTCATCTTCAACGCGGAGACGGGCGATCCGTCGGCCGGTCCGGTGCAGCTCGCGCGAAACGGCTACGACCGGATCCCGCACACCGAGCGCGACGGCTACGCCGTGTTCGGCGAGGCGACGATCGCGTTCACCGACAGCCTCGACTTCTCGTTCGGCGTGCGCTACCACGAGGAGAACATCTTCTCGGAGCAGCTGGACCCGCTTCCGGGCGTCACCGCGCCGCGGCCGCTCACGTCCAATCAGTGGCACGTCGGCGGCGATCCGTTCGCGGGCGTCGAAGCGACGGTCGGTCCGGGCGTGCCGTGGGAGCACACGTACGACAAGGTCACGAGCCGCCTGGCCTTGCAGAAGCGGTTCAACGACGACGTGATGGGCTACATCAGCTACGCCGAGGGCTTCAACTCGGGCGGCGTCGCGACGCCGACGATCCAGGGCGTGCGCCAGCTGATCCCGTTCGAGCCGCAGACGATCGAGACGTTCGAGATCGGTCTGCGGTCCGATCTGGCGGGCGGCCGCATACGCTTCAACGCGACGCTGTTCGACACCGCTTGGAAGGACTTCCAGTCGGCCGGCGTCGTGTACGACGCGCAGGGGCGGCAGGTGCCGCAGCTGCAGACGACGAACGTCGGCGACGCGGCTGCGCAGGGCATGGAGTTCGAGCTCGTCTGGCTGCCGACGGACAACTTCATGGTCAACTTCAACTTGGGGCTGCTCGATACCGAGTACACCGACCTGCCTCCGGGCCAGAGGAGCGGTCACTTGCCGTGGACGGGCGACACCGAGTTCTCGCGCGCTCCCGATACGTCGTACAGCTTGGGGCTCGAGCACATCGCGAACCTCGAGAGCGGCGGCTCGTGGAGGACGCGGCTCGACTACATGTATCAGGACCAGTTCTGGCGCTTCGAGCCGTTCCTGCGGATGGACGCCTATCCGTCCATTCCGCCGGGGCACGACGAAAGCGGCGACTGGGGCATCGTGAACCTTCGGCTGACCTACGAGCCGCCGGAAGGCAACTGGTCGGCGTCGGTGTTCGGGACGAACCTGACCGACGAGTACATGATCAACTCGGGCTTCTTCCACGGGATCTGGGGCTTCGACTTCGCGACCGTGGCGCGGCCGCGCGAGGCCGGTGCGACCTTCCAGTTCAGGTTCTGACGGGCTGAAGCCGAGGCGGCGTTCTTTCGGCGTCGGCGATCGAATCGCCGGCGCCTTTTTTTATCCGAACGGCGCAACGCGCGCGTCAGCGCCGGGCCGCTGCGGCGGTCACGTCCCGGTAGAGCCTCTCGTACTCGAGCGCCTGACGATCCCACGAGAAGTCGCACGCCATGCCGTTCGCGACGAGCCGCCGCCAGATCTCGGCGTGCCCGTGCCACTCGAGCGCCGTCCGCAAGCCCCACAGCACGCCGCCGACGTCGGCGTCGCGAAACACGCTGCCGGTGCCCGTGCCGCTCGCGGGGTCGAAATGCGTGACGGAATCGGCGAGCCCGCCGGTCGCGCGGACGACCGGCACGGTGCCGTAGCGCAGCGCATAGAGCTGCGTGAGCCCGCACGGCTCGTAGCGCGACGGCACGAGCACCATGTCGCTGCCGGCGAGGATCCGGTGCGCGAGCGTCTCGTCGTAGCCGTGCGTGAACGACACGCGCGACGGCGCAGCGCGCGCGAAATCGCGCAGCCGCTCGCTCAACGCGGGATCACCGTTGCCGAGCAGCGCGAACGCGGCGCCGGTCGTCCCGAGCAGCTCGGGCAGCGCGTCCGCGAGGAGGTCGATGCCCTTCTGCGGCACGAGGCGGGTGACGACGCCGACGAGCGGTGCGTCGGCCGCGAGGCCGAGCGTCGCGCAGAGCGTCTGCTTCAGGCGCGCCTTCGGCGCGAGGTTGTCGGCGCCGAACGGCTCCGGCAGGTGCCGGTCGGTCTCGGGCGCCCACGCGTCGTAGTCGACGCCGTTCAAGATGCCCGCGAGCGTCGCGCTCCGTGCGGCGAGCAGATCCTCGAGTCCCATGCCGAACGCGGGCGTCTGGATCTCCCGGGCGTACGTCGGGCTCACGGTCGTCAGGTAATCCGCCGCGCGAACGCCCTCGCGCAGATAGTTCACGACGGGACCCGCGGTCTCGGCGAGGGCGTCGAGCCCGAGGACGCCGCTTCGCTCGACGACGTCCGGCGCGAACCAGCCCTGGTAGCCGACGTTGTGCAGCGTCAGCACGCACGGCGGGCGCGCGCCGATCGCTCGGCCGATGACCGGCACGAGCGCCGCGTGCCAGTCGTGGCAGTGCACGAGATCGGGCTCCCAGCCCGCGGCGAGCGGCAGCGCGAGCGCGGCGGCCGAGAGCTCGAGAAAGCGCGCGCCGTCGCGCTCGTCGCCCGAGTAGAGCTCGGGGCCGGGCGGATCGGCGAGCTCCGCGAGATAGACGTGCGGGCCGAGCTCCGCGCCGGCGTCGACGAGGCGGAAGCTGCGGCCGGCCGGGAGCTGCGCGACGAGCGTGCCCTGCACCGGCTGCGTCTCGAGGTGCGCATAGCGCGGCAGCACGACGCGCACGTCGTGACCGCGGCGAACGAGCGCGCGCGCGAGCCCCGCGACCGCATCCGCGAGCCCGCCGGTCTTCGCGAGCGGCGCGAGCTCCGCGGTGACCATCAGGATCCGCATGGTCGCCGGCGCCAGAGCGGGCTCAGCCGCGGCGGTCGAGCGGCACGTACGCGCGCTTCGGCGCGCCGACGTAGATCTGCCGCGGCCGGTCGATCCGCGCGCCGCTGCCGATCCGCACTTCCCGCCAGTGCGCGATCCAGCCGGGCAGCCGCCCGATCGCGAACAGCACCGTGAACATGTTCGTCGGGATGCCGACAGCGCGCATGATGATGCCGCTGTAGTAGTCGACGTTCGGGTAGAGCTTCCGCTCGACGAAATACGGGTCCTTCAACGCCACTTCCTCGAGCCGCATCGCGAGCTCGAGGAGCGGGTCGTGGATGCCGAGCTTGTTCAGCAGCGCGTGGCAGGCTTCCTTGATGATCTTCGCGCGCGGATCGAAGTTCTTGTAGACGCGGTGCCCGAAGCCCATCAGGCGGATGCCGGCGTCCTTGTCCTTCACACGCGCGACGAACGATTCGAGCTTCTCGCCGCTCTCGTGGAGCTGCCCGAGCATCTCCATCACCGCGACGTTCGCGCCGCCGTGCAGCGGCCCCCAGAGCGCACAGACGCCCGCCGCGACGGATGCGTACAGGTTCGCCTGCGACGAGCCGACCATCCGCACGGTCGACGTCGAGCAGTTCTGCTCGTGGTCGGCGTGCAGGATCAGCAGCCGGTCGAGCGCGTCGACGACCGTCTGATCGGGCTCGTAGAGCTTGTGCGGGTTCGAGAACATCATGTGCAGGAAGTTCGCCGTGTACCGCAGGTCGGAGCGGGGATAGTTCATCGGCTTGCCGGCCGACTTGCGGTAGCTCGCGGCGGCGATCGTCCGCACCTTGCTCATCAGCCGCGCCGCAGGCTCCATGAAGTGATCGCTGTCCTCCGCGGCCATGAACACGGGCTCGAAGCAGCCGACGGCGTTGATCATTGCGGAGAGGATGGCCATCGGCGGAGCGTTCGCCGGGAAGCCGTCGAAGTGATGGCGCATGTCCTCGTGGATGTGCTCGTGCTCGATCAGGAGCGCGCGGAAATCCGCGAGTTGCTGGGCGGTCGGCAGCTCGCCGAAGATCAGCAGGTACGCCGTCTCGACGAAGCTCGACTTCGCCGCAAGCTCCTCGACCGGGTAGCCGCGGTAGCGGAGGACGCCTTTCTCGCCGTCGATGAAGGTGATCGCGCTCTTGCAGGCGCCGGTGTTCGCGTAGCCGCTGTCGAGCGTGATCAGGCCGGTCTGCGCGCGCAGCTTGCCGATGTCGATCCCGACTTCCTGCTCGGTGCCGACGACGAGGGGCAGCTCCACGGTCTTGCCTTCGGCGTGGAGCGTGGCGGTCTTGGTCATTGCGGGGGTACCTCCGTGCCGGCGCTATTCTACGCGGCGCCTTTTCCGAAGGCGTGTCGGCCGTCGCAACGATTTCCGGCAACTGCGCGCGGCGGCGCGGCGCTCGCCCGGCGCCCGGCACTTTTCGCTCCGGCGGCGGTCCATGGCCGCGGCGAGGCGCACGTCCCGGGCCGCCGGCCGATCCGGCGGCCCGAATCTGGCGGGCCATAAGCGTTTGAACATAAACATTTTTCTCGGATTGACAGCGGCCGCCGTAGGCATATAGTGGCGCGACGCCTCGGGGTGGTGCGCTTCTGGCCCGCCCCCACGGCGGCCGAGGGACATCGAGGAACGGTGAGATGAGAAAGGCGAAGGGGCGCGCGGAGCATTACGAGGAGCCGAGGTTCATCGACGACGGCGACGACTTCGATGCCGGCGAGACGTTCGACGAGCACGGCCTCGTTCGGCCGAAACCCCGCAACGTGGCGTTGACTCGTCAGCGGCTCGAGATGCGCGACGAGGAACAGTGGCTGCGCAAGCAGATCGCCGACTGGGACGACGAGGATTTCGACTGGGAAGAAGACGACCGGCAAGCCGGCAACTAGTCGCCTGACGACGGCCGCGGTTGCCGCGGCCGTCGCTTTCCCTCCGCGGCGGCGCCTACCCGCGAGCCGATGCGGCCGTCGCGGCGCGGAGGCCGCTCCCGCCGCAGCGGGCGTTCCCTTGCCACGCGCGGAACCATCGCTCAAGATGCGCGCAACCCCGCTGTCCCTGAAGGATTTCGCATGACCGACCTGTCGCAGCGGCTCGAGCTGACGATTGCCGTGTTCGTCGACTTCGAGAACCTCGCGCTCGGTGCCGAGCAGAGCAACAAGGGCCGCTTCGACGTGAGCCTGGTGATGAAGCGGCTGCTCGAGCGGGGCCGGGTGGTGTTCAAGCGAGCCTACTGCGACTGGAGCCGCTTCCAGAACTTCACCCGCGAGTTCCACATGCAGGGCTTCGAGATGGTCGACATCCCGCGCTCGTCGGTGTCCGGGAAGAACAGCGCGGATATCCGGATGGTCGTCGACGCGATCGACCTGTGCTACTCGAAGGCGCACATCGACACCTTCGCGCTCTTGACGGGCGACAGCGACTTCTCGCCGCTCGCGTCGAAGCTGAAGGAGAACGACAAGCGCGTCATCGGCTGCGGCGTGCGCAGCTCGACGTCCGACCTGCTCGCGGCGAACTGCGACGAGTTCATTTTCTACGACGACCTGATCGCAGCGTCGAAGCGCCCGCGGAAGAAGGCCACGAAGAAGACCTCGACGACGGACAACAAGCAGCAGGAGGCGCTCGAGCGCTTGACCACGACGATCGCGTCGCTCGAGGCGGACTACGACCCGGTCTGGGGCTCGCTCGTGAAGCAGACGGTGAAGCGCGTGTATCCCGGCTTCAACGAAAGCTATTACGGTTATCGAAGCTTCTCGGAGCTGCTCGAGCACGCGCAGCGCGAAGGCTTGATCCACCTCGAGTTCGATCAGCAGCGCGGCAACTACCGCGTCCGCACCGCCGCCTAGCGGCCGCCGCTGTCACTCCGGCGTGATTCTGTCCGTAGGAGCGGCTGTCCAGCCGCGAAGGCCGTAACGCCAAACGAGCCGGGGCTCTCGACGGCGGAGCGGCGGCGGCGCGCATCGCGTGCGCGGAGCGTGCGCTGCGTCGCAGACTCGCGGGGGCGGGCCGGTGCAGACTTGCTCTCGGCCAGGGATGGCCATTTCCATTCGTCGGGGACGAGCCATGGGGCAGGGCTCAACGGTCACCAAGGACGGAATCCGTGTCGTCAAAGGCACGCCGACCGCCCCGATCACCCGCTCGATCCTCGTTCTGCGCCTGTGGCGCACGGCTGCCGGCCCGCAGGCCGCGGCGCGCACGATGGCGTCGCTCCACGTCGTGCGTCCCGGGCCGTCCGGCTACGTCGTCAAGGAGCTGATTCCGCCGGCGGAGCTCGAGCCGAACGCGGCGCTCGAGAAGGCGGTCGCGATCGCCCGGCGCGGCGACGTCACCGAGGTCTACGTCAACGCCGATCTGACGAAGCTGCCGAAGCCGCGTGCGGCGCTCGGCTGACGCGGAAAGAGAAGAGTCGCGGCTGGACAGCCGCTCCTACCGGGCGGCGAGGTCGGGGACGAGCTGCTTGAACAGGCTCGACTCACGTTTGAAGAACCCTTCCGTGTGAAACGACTCCTCGAGGCCGTGCAGCTCGTAGTCCAAGTGATGGCAGACCTCGTGCAGCAGCGTCCGCAGGAACGTGCGGAACGCGACGGTTCGCTTGTGGTGCGCCGTCCGCATCCAGACGCTGATCACGGCTCGCGCGCGGCCGCTCCGCGGCACGTATAGCCCGTGCAGCTCGCCCGCGCCGTCGGCCGGCCGAACCGAGAGCACGCGCACCTTCACCGGCGGCACGCCGAGCGCGGCGAGCAACGCCTCGACGAGCACGCGCGCGGCGCGCTCGACCGCGGCGCGGTCGGCGGCCGCTAGCGCGGCCTCGAGAGCCGTGACCAGCGGGTGGAGCCGCTCCGCGCGCGGCACGACGATCCGCTCGATTGCGTCGCTGCGGCGATAGATCGCCTGCTCGCGGCGCTTCAGCCGCGAGTAGTAGGCGTAGCGCATCGGTGGGCGAGCGCTCGGCGCGGCCGTGCTGCCGCCTAGCGCGGGGCGGCCGCGACGGCCTCCGCGGTCAGCGCGAGCGCCTCGCGCCAGAGCCGCGGCGGATCGGCGTGGAAGACGAGATCCGCGCTGCCCGGCAGGATCAGCCAGCTGCCGGCCTCGATCTCGCGTGCGAGCTGGTTGCCCCGCCACTCCGCGTGTCCCGCGTACAGGCGCAGGCCTTCCTCGTTCTCCGCGAGCGCAGCGAGCTCCGGCAGGATCTCGGGATTGCCGCTGACGAAGACGTTGTCGACGATCACCGGGCCGTCGACGACCGCCGCGGCGAGGCCCTGCACGAGGAACAGGAGCTGCGTCGGCGCGACCGGGCCGCCGCGGTACAGCCGTCCTTCGTATCTCTCGAGCAGCCCGTCGAGCTCGCCGAACACCTCGGTCGGCTCGAGCGACGTCACGCGGTTGACGACGACACCGATCGTGCCGTTGTCGTCGTGACGAAGCACGAGCACGACGGACTGCGAGAAGTTCGGATCGGCGAGGGCGGGGCTCGAGACGAGCAGCGCCCCGGTCTCGAGCGTCTGCGCGCCGGCCGAGACGGCGAGCAACGTCAGGGCCGCGGCTGTCCAAAGCTTCGCTCTGCGCATCATCGGCGCATGGTACCGTATTCGTATGAAGACCGATTCACCGTCCGCGCTGGGCTATCGCATGCCCGCCGAGTGGGAGCGCCATCAGGCGACCTGGCTCTCGTGGCCGCACAACCGGGATACCTGGCCCGGCCTGTTCCCGGGCGTCGAGCCCGCGATGGCCGAGGTCGTGCGCGCGCTCGCGCCGAGCGAGCCCGTGTTCGTGAACGTGCTCGACGGGGACCACGAGCGGCATGTGCGCCGGTTGCTCGAGCGCGTCGCGCCGCGGGATCGCCTCGAGTTCTTCGGCATCCCGACGAACGACGCCTGGATCCGCGATCACGGCGCGATCTTCGTCACGCGGCAGGGCCCCGAGCCGCTGCTCGCGCTCGACTTCGACTACAACGCCTGGGGCGGCAAGTACCCGCCGTTCGACCGCGACCAGCTCGTCGCGCGCCAGATGGCCAAGGAGCTCGGCGTGCCGCGCTACGTGCCCGGCATCGTGCTCGAAGGCGGCTCGATCGACGTGAACGGGGCGGGCGCGGTGCTCACGACCGAGCAGTGCCTGCTGAACCCGAACCGTAACCCGAAGCTCGGTCGGGAGGAGATCGAGGACGTGCTCCGCGCGACGCTCGGCGTGAGCCAGGTGCTCTGGCTCGGCGAAGGCATCGAGGGCGATGACACGGACGGGCACATCGACGACATCACGCGGTTCGTCGCCCCTGGGCGCGTCGTGACGGTCGTCGAGCGGAACGCCGCCGACCCGAACCACGCGCCGCTCGCGGCGAACCGCGAACGGCTCGAGTCGTTCGAGGTGGACGGCGTCGGCCGGCTCGAGGTGCTCGAGCTGCCGATGCCGGAGCCGGTCGTGAACGGCGACGAGCGCCTGCCGGCGAGTTATGCCAACTTCTATATCGCGAACGAGGCGGTCCTGCTGCCGGTGTTCCGCTGCCGGCACGACGACGAGGCGCGCGAGGTGCTCGCGGCCTGCTTCCCCGATCGCGAGATCGTGCCGATCGACTGCCGCGTGCTGGTCGGCGGCTTGGGCGCGATCCATTGCTTGACGCAGCAGGTGCCCGCGGTCTGATGCGGACGCCGGCAACCGGTCTGCCCCGGCCGCGGCGGTAGCCGCGGGCCGCGGCGAAGCACGAGCCGCAAGGCCGCTCGACGGACGGAGGTCGTCTCATGGAGGAGACGCGGGCAACGCCATTCGGGCCGCGGCGCTCGGCGGAGCGAGAGCGGCCGAACGGCGGCCGCGGCCGACGCGAGCTCGTGCTTGTCGCGCGCACGGCGATTCCCTACGCTGTGCGTCTTTTCCGCGGCCGCCGCCACCCCTAGGAGCTGCCATGGGCGCCATTTCCGACTTCATCGAGCACCACTATCGACACTTCAACAGCGCTGCGTTGGTCGACGCGGCGAAGGCTTACGTGCGCCATCTCGACTCCGGCGGCCAGATGCTGGTCACGCTCGCGGGCGCGATGAGCACGGCCGAGCTCGGCCTGTCGCTCGCGGAGATGATCCGTCGCGGCAAGGTGCACGCGATCAGCTGCACCGGCGCGAACCTCGAGGAGGACGTCTTCAACCTGGTCGCGCACGATCACTACGTGCGCATCCCGCATTACCGGCACCTCTCGCCGGAGCAGGAGGAGCAGCTTCTCGAGCAGCACCTGAACCGGGTGACGGACACCTGTATCCCGGAATTCGAGGCGATCCGCCGGATCGAGGACGCGGTGCTGAAGCACTGGCAGGCCGCCGACAAGGCGGGCGAGCGGCGCTTCCCGCATGAGTTCATGTACGACATCATCCGCTCGGGCGAGCTCGAGCGGCACTATCAGATCGACCCGAAGGACAGCTGGCTCGTCGCCGCGGCCGAGGCGGACCTGCCGATCTTCGTCCCGGGCTGGGAGGACTCGACGCTCGGCAACATCTTCGCCTCGCACTGCATCGCGGGCGATATCCGGCAGCCGACGACCGTGCGCGGCGGCATCGAGTACATGATGGTGCTCGCCGAGTGGTACCGGGAGCTTTCGCAGAAGACGTCG
>CAYWGQ010000070.1:0-18143 GCA_964457725.1 uncultured Gammaproteobacteria bacterium | reverse complement strand
AGTGCTTCTGCATGTAGAGCACGTTCGGCCGCGACGGGTGCATCGCGATCCGGTGCACGCAGTGGCCGACCTCCGCATCGGGGTCCGGGATGTACTGCGAGCGCAAGCCCCGGTTGATCGGCTGCCAGGTCTCGCCGCCGTCCTCCGTGCGGAACGCGCCCGCGGCCGAGATCGCGATGAAGATCCGCTGCGGATCCTTCGGGTCGAGCAGGATCGTGTGCAGGCACATGCCACCGGCGCCCGGCTGCCACCTCGGGCCGGACTCGTGGCCGCGGAGCCCCGGAAGCTCGTGCCAGGATCTGCCGCCGTCGGTCGTCCGGAACAGCGCCGCGTCCTCGACGCCGGCGTAGACGAGGTCCGGATCGTGCAGCGACGGCTCGAGGTGCCAGACCCGCGCGAACTCCCACGGATGCTGCGTGCCGTCGTACCACTGGTGCGTCGTCAGCGGCTTTGCAGCCGTGTCGTACGCGAACTTGTTGCTCTCCCCTTTCGGCATTCCGCTGATCGGATCGATCTCCATCTGCCCGCTCGGCGTGCCCGGCTGCTCCCAGGTCTTACCGCCGTCGTTCGAGCGCTGAATGATCTGCCCGAACCAGCTGCTCGTCTGCGAGGCGTAGATCCGGTTCGGGTCGGCGGGCGAGCCCTTCATGTGGTAGATCTCCCAGCCCGCGAAATGCGGGCCCGAGACGTCCCAGCTGGCGCGCTTCCCGTCGGCGGTCAAAATGAACGCGCCCTTCTTCGTGCCGACCAACACTCGTACTCCGGTCACGGCGATCTCCTTCGTGGGTGTTCCTGAAAGCCTGGTCGATCGGCCGCCGGCCAAATCGACAAGCGCTCAGGCGCCGACGAATCGGGCGTAGAGCGCTCGGGCCACGGCCGGCTCCCGCGTGCCTTTCACGATCGCGCGCCCGTCGGGGAACAGGGTCAGCTCGTACGGTTTGCCGGCGTCCGTCAGCGCGGCGCGGAGCACGAACGCGTTCACCCGCACCTCGGCGTGGGGCCGGAGCCGGCCGGCGAGCTCCTCGAGATCGATCGCCGCATCCGCGCCGCGGTGCTTGAGCTGCACGGCGTCGCGCCCGCAGAGGGTGCTCGCGCCGGACCCGAGCTTCCCTTCGAGGTACTCGAAGCGCCGGTGCTTGCAGCACGGGCAATCGCCGCGCTCGTACGCCCCCGCCACCTTGAACTGCTTGAGGGTGTTGCCCCAGAGGTCGAAGCTCAGCATCGTCGGGCTGACCCGCTCGAATCGGCCGGCCAGGATCTTCAGCGCCTCGGCCGCCTCGAAGTTCGCGACGATCGCGACCGCCGGCCCGAGCACGCCGACCGTGTCGCACTTCGCGCCGGTGCCCGGCGGCGGCGCGTCCTCGAACAGGCAGCGCAGGCACGGCGACGCCCGATTGCCCTCGGCCGTGCGCTCCCACTCGGCGTCGCCGCTCGGCGTATGCGGGAGGACCACGAACGCGGTGCCGACCGTCGCGACCGCGCCGCCGTACACGTACGGGACGCCGTGCTTCACGGCGTAATCGTTCGCGAGGTACCGGGTCTCGAAGTTGTCGAGCCCGTCGACCAGCACGTCCGCGCCCGCCGCGTAGCGCTCGATGTTGCCGTGATCGAGGTCGTCGACGACGGCGTCGACGCGGACCTCGGAGTTGATCCTCGCGAGCCGCCGCCGCGCGGCCTCGGCCTTCGGCAGCGCGTCGGCCGCGTCGTGCTCGTCGAACAGCACCTGGCGCTGCAGGTTCGTGAGCTCGACGAAGTCGCGGTCGATCAGCACGAGCCGTCCGACGCCGGCGCGGGCCAGCTGATCCGCGACCGTCGCGCCGAGCGCGCCGCAGCCGATCACGACGGCGGTGCTCGAGCGGAGCCGCCGCTGGCCCTCCTCGCCGAAGCCGGCGAGGAGCATCTGGCGGTTGTAGCGGGCGAGGTCCTCGGTCATCGGTCCAGTCCGGTGAATCCGCGATGTTACGCCGTGGGGCGCCGATCCGCGCCCCCGTAGCCGATTGTCGTTCAGGGCGCGGCGCGATCGACAACGGCGAGCGGCAGCGCGATCCGCGCGATGCAGCCCCGCGCGTCCGCGCGGTTCTCGAGCGCGATCGACCCGCCGTGGCTCTCGACGATCTCGCGCGAGAGCACGAGGCCGATCCCGGAGCTGCCGGGCTTCGTCGTGAAGAACGGCACCCAGAGATTATCCGTGCGCGCGAGCCTGGGCCCGTCGTCCTCGATCTCGACGAGCACGGTGTCGGGCTCGACCGGCGCGCCCGCGCGGACGAGGATCCGCTCGACCCGGCCCTCGGCCTGCGCCCCCGTCCCGCGTTCGGGACGCCACCTTTTGCGGCGGTCGCGGCTTAAGCGCTCCGCTCGGCCGTCTCCGCCGACCTCGTGCGGACCTCGACGACCTCGACCACGAGACCGTCGACCGCCTTGACTTCGACCTCGGTGCCGACCGGCAGCGGCGCGTCGGCGGGCGCGCGGAGCCTCGCGCTCCACCGCTCCATGCCGATCCGCACCCGCATCTCCCCGCTCGCGCCGCCCGCTTCGACGACCCGTCCGATCGCCCCGATCAGATGCGCGTTCGCGCCGGCGGGCGGCTCCGCGCGCCGCTCGCGCGGTCCGAACGTCGGCAGCCGCGCGCCGAACCATTCCTTCAAAATCAGACCGAGCCCGAACACCACGACGGCGGCGAGCAACAGTCCGCTCAAGAAATCGAGGTTCATCGCCCCGAGACGATCACAGCGCGAGCGGGGCGCGTCAAGCCCGAGACACACCGGACGCGGCTCAACGCGCGTCCGGGCGCCGCGGACCGGGCGCCGTGGCGGTCGGCGCCGCGCGCAGGGGCCGACTAAACCGCCGGCCGCAGCGAGAACGCGCCGGCATCCGCGTCGGGCGCCGCTTCCGGCGCCTTCGCTGCCTCGCGCTCCTTCGCGATCAGCACGTACAGCGCCGGCACGACGAACAGCGTGAACAGCGTGCCGATCGTCATGCCGCCGACCAGCACCAGCCCGATCGAGTTGCGCGCCGCGGCGCCGGGCCCGTCGACGAGGGTCAACGGGAAGTGCCCGGCCACGGTCGCGACCGACGTCATCAGGATCGGCCGCAGGCGCGTCAGCGCCGCTTCGCGGACCGCCGCAAGCTTCGTCGCGCCGGCCGCCTGTGCCTTGTTCGCGAACTCGACGATCAAGATGCCGTTCTTCGCGACGAGCCCGACGAGCGTGACGAGGCCGACCTGCGCGTAGATGTTCAGCGTCGTCGTCCAGCCGTCCGTGAAGTGCGGAAGACCCACGTCCGGCATCTTCAGCACCGTGAAAATCAGCGCGCCGAACACCGCGAGCGGCACGGAGCCGAGCAGGATCACGAGCGGATCGCGGAACGAGTTGAACTGCACCGCGAGCACGAGGAAGATCGACACGATCGCGAGCCCGAGCGCCGGCAGGAACTTCCCGCCCTCGCTCCGCAGCTGTCGCGACTCGCCGGTGTAGTTGATCGTGTAGCCGGGCGGCAGAATCTCGCGCGCGGCCGACTCGAGGACTTTCAGCCCCGCGTCGATCTGCGCGGTCATGCCGGACAGCTTGATCGCGTTCAGCTGCTGAAAGCGGTTCAGGGACCGCGGCACGGTCGTGTCCCGCAGCGTCGCGATCGTCGCGAGCGGCACGAGCTCGCCGCCCGGACCGGTCACGAACAGCTCCTCGAGCTGCTCGGGGTTCAGCCGCTCCGCGCGCTCGAGCTGCGGGATCACCTTGTACGCGCGCCCGTTCACGTTGAAACGGTTCACGTAGTTGCCGCCGAGCGCCGCCCCGAGATCCGCGGCGATCTGCGCGTTGCTCAAGCCGAGCGCGGCCGCCTTGTCGTAGTCGATCACGATCTCGGTCTGCGGCTGATCGATCTTCAGATCGATCTCCGGCGGATAGTAGAACACGCCGCTCTCCGCGGCCGCGCGCTGCAGGCGCTCGGCGTACTCGAGCATGCGCTCGGGCTCGTCCGTCGACGTAATGACGAACTCGACCGGATAGTTGCTGCCGCCGGGCAGCGCAGGCGGCCGCCCCGCGAACACCTGGAGCCCCGGGATCGCGGCGAGCTTCGCCTGCAACCCCGGCAGGATCTCGCCGATCGACCGCTCCCGCTCGCCCCAGGGCTTCAGGACCATGCCGCCGAAGCCGCCGACGCCCATCGCGACGCTGATCGGGTCGGTCGGCGAGAACAGCAGCTGGAACGTGAGCTCCCGCTCCGGCTCGTCGAGAAACACTTGCTCGACCGCGCGGCCGTAGTGTGCCTTCTGCTCGGCCGACGCGTTCCCCTGGTTCTGAATGATCGCAAACGCGAAGCCTTGATCCTCGAGAGGCGCGAGCTCCTTCGCCGAGAACACGTACATCGGCACCGCGAGGAGGCTCAAGACCGCCCAGACCGCGTAGACGGCCGGCCGCGCCGCGAGCGTCTTGTCGAGCGCGGTGCCGTAGGCCCGCCGCAATGCGGCGAACGTTCGGTCCGCCGACTCGGCGAAGCTGCCCTCCTTCGCCCGGCCCGGCTTCAACAGCTTGCCCGCCATCGTCGGCGACAGCGTCAGGGCGACCACGCCCGAGATCGCGACCGCCCCCGCGAGCGTCAGCGCGAACTCGCGAAACAGCGCACCGGTGAGCCCGCCTTGCAACCCGATCGGCGTGTAGACGGCCGCGAGCGTGATCGTCATCGCGACGATCGGCCCGAAGAGCTCGCGCGCGCCGATCAGCGCCGCGTCGCGCGGCGATCGCCCGTCGCGGAGGTGCCGCTCGACGTTCTCGACCATCACGATCGCATCGTCGACGACGAGGCCGACGGCGAGCACGATTGCGAGCAGGGTCAGCAGGTTCAGCGTGAACCCGAAGAGCTGCATCAAGAAAACGCCGCCGATCAGCGATACGGGAATCGCGACCAGCGGCACCAGCACCGACCGCATCGAACCCAGGAAGCAGAAGATCACGAAGACGACGATCATGAGCGTATCGACGAGCGTGCTCTGCACCTCGCTGATCGCGTCCTCGATGTACTCGGAGGCGTCGTAGGCGACGGCCGCCTCGATGCCGGCCGGCAGATCGAGGCGGATCCGCTCGAGGTCCTCGCGCACGCGCGCGACGACGTCGAGCGTGTTCGCGCTCGGCAGCGGCTGGATGCCGAGGAACACGGTCGCTTCGCCGTTCATCGTGACGGCCGCGTCGTAGTCCTCGGCGCCGAGCTCGACCCGCGCAACGTCGCCGAGCCGCACGATCGCGTCGTTCTCGTGCCGAATGACGAGGGCCTCGAACTGCTCGACCGTGTGCAGATCCGTGTTCGCCGTCAAGCTCACGTGGACCATCGCGCCCTTCGTGCTGCCGACGGCCGCGAGGTGGTTGTTCGCCGCGAGGGCCGCCCGGACGTCCGCGGGGCTCAGGCCCAAGGCCGCCATCCGGTCCGGATCGAGCCACACCCGCATCGCATAGGTGCGCCCGCCGAAGATCTGCACCTCCTGGACGCCCGGCAGCGCCGCGAGCCGCGGCTGCACGCTGCGGACGATGTAGTCGGTCACCTCGCCCTGCGAGCGCGTCTGCGACGAGAAGCTGAGATACATCGCGGCGAAGTCCGAATCCGCGGTCTGCACGCTGATCGACGGTACCTCGGCCTCGGCCGGCAGGTCGTTCCTGACCTGATTCACCTTGGTCGTGATGTCGACGAGCGCCTTCGTCGTGTCGTAGTTGATCGCGAGCCGCGCGGAGACGAGCGAAAGTCCCAGCAGGCTCTTCGACTCGACGTAATCGACGCCGTCCACGGACGCGATCGCCCGCTCGATCGGGCTCGTGACGAAGCCGCGGACGACGTCCGCGCTCGCGCCGACGTAAACCGTCTGGATCGTGACGACGGCATTGTCGCTGCGCGGGTACTGCCGCACGCTCAGCGTCGTCCACGCGTAGAGCCCGGCGATCACGATCGCCGCGCTCAGGACGACCGCGAGCACCGGACGTTCGACGAAGAGATCGGTGAAGCGTTTCATCGCGCGACTTCCTTTGACCTGTCCGAAGCGCCGCTCAACCGGCGCCGGGCGTCGGCGCCGCCGCAAAACCTGGCATGAGCGTGTTGTCGACGACGACCGCCATGCCGGGGCGCAGCTTGAACACGCCGGTCGCGACGACCTGCTCGCCGGCCGCGGCTCCCTCGAGCACGGCGACGAAGTCGCCGCGCCGCGAGCCGAGACGCACCGGCCGCTGCCGCACGACGAGCCGTTCCGTGCCGTCGTCCGCTCGGTCGGTCTCGATCACGAAGATCGAATCGCCGCCCGGGGCGTGCACGACCGCGGTCGCCGGAATCACGTGCACCGGCTCGGGGCGGCCGAGCGCGAGGTCCACCGAGACGAACATGCCGGGCTTCAACGCGCCGTCGCCGTTCGGGAACGTCGCCTGGACGCGAACGTTGCGGGTGGCCTGATCGACCTGCGGCTCGACGGCGCTGACGACGCCTTCGAACCGCCGCTCCGGGTACGCATCCGCGGCCGCAGTGACCGCGAGCCCTTCGGCGAGCGCGCCGAGCCGCTGCTGCGGCAGCGAGAACTCGACGTAGACGGGATCGAGCGACTGCAGCGAGACGACCGGCGTGCCCTTCGCGAGGAAATCGCCGATGCTGACGCGCCGGATGCCGACCTTGCCCGCGAACGGCGCCCGCACGACCTTCTTCGCTATCGCGGCCCGGATGCTGTCGACTCGTGCCGCCGCCTGCTTCCACTCGGCCTCGGCGCGGTCGAAGTCCGCTTGCGACACCGCACGATCGGCGACGAGACGCCGCGCCCGCTCGAGCGCGAGGCGCGCAAGCCCTTCGCTCGCTTCGGCCGCGCGCAGCTCGCTCTGCTCGAGCTCGTCGTCGAGCCGTACGAGCTCCTGACCCGCCTCGACGTACGAGCCGGGCTCGAAGCGGATCGCACGGACGACGCCGTCCGCCTCCGTCGCGACGACCGTGCCCTGCACCGCGACGACCGTCCCGACGGACGCCGTGCTCGACGTCCAGTGCTCGCGCCGGACCGGGACAGCGTTGACCGGCTCCGGGGGCGGCACCGCCGCAGCGAACACGGCGGTGATCGTCGCAATCTGCTGCGCCTTCACCGCGGCGATCGCGCCCGCGACGGCCGCGGCCGCGACCGCACCGGCGAGCGCCGCCCGCCATTTCTTGCCCTTCTCGTTCGGTTCCACGGTTATCGCTCCTTGACGCCGCCGCTCGAGACATCGTCGATCGGCGGGACGCGCGATCGACGGCGTTCGTCGCTTGCCGCGAGGCGGCCGGCGGGTCGAAAGTCGCGCAAGCGTAGAGCCCGTGACGCGGCCGATCTGTATGCAATGTTTGCGAGATTTGTCGTCGACGTGCGCCGGGCGGTCCGAGCGCGGCCGCCGCGCCGCCGTTGCGATGCCCGATCCGCTGCGCAACAATTCCGGCCCGCGCACGCCGCGCCCCGATCGCCGGCGTCACACGCGGGCTCGAGCCGGGGGACTCATCGCGGGGCGGTCACACTTGTTCACAAAGTCGATACACATTGGCGAGAGCAGACCGCCGACGCTCTGCGATGATGCGGCGGCCGCTGCCGGGCAAGTGGCTCGCCGCGGCCGGCTGCACGCGCCCCCCAGCGTCGCGGCGTTCGCGCTCGCCGCGCTCGGGCTCGCCGCCGCGATCGCGACTGCGACCGGCCAGCCGCGGCGCGCGACACTGAGCGTCAAGCCCGTCCTTTGCATCACGGATCGGCGCGAGGAGGGCTGTGCGACGTCGGTGCTCGTCGTCTGGCGCAGCGACGGCGCCGGCAACTACTGCCTGCACAGCGAGCTCGCGGCGGAGCCGCTGCGTTGCTGGCAGCTCGCCGCATCGGGGATGCTGATGGAGGAACTGGTCGTGCAGCAGACGTTCAGCTACTGGCTCACGGACGCCGCATCCGGCGCAAGGCTCGCCGAGGCGACCTTCGACGTGATGACGACCGACGCCGACGACCGCCGGCGCAGCCGCCGCCGGCGCCACGTATGGGACTTCCTATGAGCAACGAGCGAGTCGACGTGCTGCTCGTCGAGGACGATCCGCGCCTCGCGGAGCTCACGAGCCGCTACCTCACGCAGAACGGCCTCGCGGTCGCGGTCGAGTCGAACGGCGCGGCCGCGGTCGCGCGCTTCCACGAGGCGCGCCCGCGCCTCGTGCTGCTCGACGTGATGCTGCCCGGCAAGGACGGGCTCACGATCTGCCGCGAGCTCCGGCAGACGTTCCAGGGGCCGATCCTGATGCTGACCGCGAAGGACGCGGACATCGATCAGGTCATCGGGCTCGAGGCGGGCGCGGACGACTACGTCGCGAAGCCTGCGGAGCCGATGGTGCTGCTCGCACGGATTCGGGCCCTGCTCCGCCGCGTCGAGCAGCGGCAAACGGCCGAGCGCGCGCCGACGGACATCGTGCTCGGCTCGCTCAGAATCAGCGAAGCCTCGCATCGCGTGTGGCTCGACGGCGAGGAGATCTCGCTGACGACGCAGGAGTTCGAGCTGCTCTGCGTGCTCGCGCGCTCCGCGGGAACGATCCTGAGCAGGGACGAGCTGTTCAAGCGCGTGCGCGGCATCGACTACGACGGGCTCGACCGCTCGATCGACGGACGGATTTCGAAGCTGCGCAAGAAGCTCGGCGACGACGCCGACGCGCCGAAGCGCATTCGCACGGTCTGGGGCAAGGGGTATCTGCTGGTTCCCGACGCGTGGTAGCCGGCGAATGAAACTCGTCCCGCGGGGGCCGCACGGCCAGCTGCTGTTCCGCACGTACCTGATCCTGGTCGGGGGCCTCGCGGCGACCGCGGCGCTGCTCGACTACGGCTTCGGGCGCCTGCAGGCGCCGGCCGAGCTCGAACCGAACGCCTGGGTCGAGAGCACGCTGACGCTCGTCGAGGCCCGCCTCGCCGCGGCCGATGCGGACGCGCGCGACGACCTCGCGCGCGCGCTCGAGCGCGAGCTCGGCCTGCCGGTGCGGCTGCTGCCGCTCGATCACGTGATCCGCGAGGACGATGATGCGGCCGGGCGCACGCAGGAGATCTTCGACGACGCCGGCCGCGCGTCGTACTTCCGCGAATCCGAGCGGCTGAACGCGGCGCTGCACGTCGGACCGCTGCCGGACGAGCACGCGGACGCGCAATGGCTAGACTTCGTGCCGCCGCTCTTCTATCTCGCGATCTTCGTGCTGGTCGGGCTCTGGCTCTGGCCGCTGATTCGCGACGTCGACCTGCTGACGCACGCGGCCCGCGAGTTCGCGCGCGATGCCCGGCGGCCGACCGCGACGCACGACAAGGCGACGATCTTGAGGGACCTCGCCGCGAGCTTCGACGAGATGTCCGCGCGCATCCGCGGGCTGATCCAGGCGCAGAAGGACCTGACGAGCGCGATCTCGCACGAGATTCGCACGCCGCTCGCGCGCATCAAGTTCGCGCTCGCGGTGATCGCGTCGAAGGCGCCGATCGAGGAGGATCTTCGTGCGATCGAGGAGGACGTGCGCGAGGTCGACCGGCTGATCGGCGCGATGCTCGACTTCGCGAGGCTCGACCGCCCGGACGTGCGCGCGCGCTGGCAGGCGACCGCCGGCGACGCGTGGCTCGAGCGAGTCGCCGGCAAGGCCCTGCTGAAGGAAGGGCAAACGCTGCGGCACTCGGCGCCGGACGAGCCCGTGCCGATGGATCCGGACCTGATGGCCGTCGCGCTCAGCAACCTGCTCGTGAACGCGAGCCGCTACGCGAAGACGACGCTCGCCGTCGAGCTCGGAACGGACGGCGAAGGGTCTTGGCTCGCGGTCGAGGACGACGGCCCCGGCATACCGGAGGAAGCGCGCGAGACCGTCTTCAAGGCGTTCGCACGTCTCGACGACAGCAGGAGCCGCGGCACGGGCGGCTACGGCCTCGGGCTCGCGATCGTCGCGCGGGTCGCCGCGCTGCACGGCGGCCGCGCGCGCGCCGAGTCCTCGTCGCTCGGCGGTGCCCGCATCGTCCTCTCCTGGCCCCACCCGCCCGCCGCGCGGTAGGCGCGGCTGTCTAGCCGCGACCGCCACGCACCGAACGTAGCGGTAGGAGCGGCTGTCCAGCCGCGACCGCCACGCACGAACAGTAGCGGTAGGCGCGGCGGAGAGAGAGATCAGAAGCGGTAGTTGAAGCCGGCGAAGCCGCCGCGGACCGAGCGTTCCTCGACGAGCGGGCTCTTCGCCGCCTCGCGGCTCAGCCGCTCGTACTGCGCCGCGATCAGAAACGTCCAATGGCGCGTCAGCTGATAGCTCGCCGCGAGTCGCAGCTCGCCGTTGACGCCCGCGCCGGCGCGGTACTCGGGCAGGCCGATGCTCGATTCCTCCGGCCGCACGCCCCAGTAGTAGTCGTTCATGTCCGGGCTCTTCCAGGCGAAACCGATCGAGGGCTCGAAGAACCATCGCTGCCGGCGGAACGTGCGCCCGTAGCTCGCGTACAGCTCGTAACCGCCGTGGGTGTTGCTCGCGTCCGCGTGGATCGCCGCCTGGAGGAACCCCCAGTCGCCGTCGCTCAGGAGCTCGATACCGGCCTCGAGCGCGTAGTCGCGATCCGGCACCTCGATCGGCTGCAGCGTGACCATGCTCGCGCCGAAGCCTTCGGAGAAGAGCGAGACGTAGTCGCTGTCCGTCTTGCTGAAGAACACACGGTCGCTGTTCAAGCGCGCGACCGCGTTCACCGTGAAACGCTCCCGGTCGAGGAGCGTGCGGCCGACGTCGCCGTTATCGAAGAACCAGCGCTTGCCGAACCACGCGATGTCGATGTCGACGAGGATGTCGATGTCGTCGGCGCGCACGAGCGGGTTGGTGCGTTGGCCGTAGCCGAAGGCGATGCCGATCTTCCACGGCGAATCGTCCGCGATGTCGACGATGTCCGCCGCGTCGGCGCCGAACGGCACCGCCGCGAGCACGATCGCCGCGACCGCGGCTGCGCCCTTCCTGCTCATGTCGCCAGTTTCGTCCTCTTCACGGTCGGTTCCGTCCGGCCTTCGTGTGCCCACGATCTCCGAAAACCCGACCCGAATCTGTAGCGAATTTGTGCACGCCCGCCCCGATCGGCCGCCGGGCGGCAGATACAACCCGTTGTTTCATAGAACCTTTTCCGCAGACGACGACCGCCCGCCGTGCGCGAACGCACGACAAACGCGCCGAACAATCCCCACAGATCCGCGGGCGCCCGGGCGGTAGCGTTTGCAGCGTCCGGATCATGCCATGGATGCACAGGAGATTCGTGAGATGAGCACTACTCTGTCGCGCGTCGCCATCGGCGGCGCACTGGCCGTAGCGGCCCCGATCCTCGCGGCCGACCAGCCCTCGGACCGTGGCTGGTTCGTCGAGGCGAGCGCGCTCACCGTCGAGTCCTCGGGCCGGGAGTCGGGTTATGTCTACGACGGCGAGGAGCCCGGCCGGACGATCGGCGGCGGTTATGCTTTCAACCGTCACCTCGCGTTGCAGGCGACCTATCACCGGTTCGGCGAGCACTTCGCGACCGACTGCCCGGGCCCCGTCTGCACCGCCGTGCCGCACGAGGATCTGGTCGATCTCGAGGGGCTGTCGCTCGCCGTCGTCGGCACGTGGCAGGTCACGCCGAAGATCGACCTCTTCGGCAAGCTCGGCGTGCTCGGCTGGGACGCCGACTTCCAAGCCGCGGGCTTCGACGACTCCGGCAACGACGGGATCGTCGGCATCGGCGCAGGCTTCGCGCTGACGCCGCGCTGGCGGCTGAACTTGCAGCTCGAGCGGGTCGACTTCGATCTCGAGTCGGCCGGCCTCGGCGCGACGTATCGCTTCTGAGGCGTCGTCCGATGATGCGCATACCCCGCATCGGCGGCACGGCGGCGAGGAGCTGCGCGCTCCTCGCCGCCGCGCTCGGCGCCGCGTGCGAAAGCGGCAGCGACCCCGATTTGCCGCCCGCGCCGAGGACGTGGGAATGGACCGAGCTCGGCGGCCCGGACGCAGCGACGCCCGAGCTCGTCGCCAATCACGAGACGCTGGTCGTCGCGGGCTCCGACCTCCTGCTCGGCACCGCGGACGGTGTCTGGCGCCGCCCGCTCGGCGGCGATGGGCCGTGGGAGCGTAGCGGGCTCGAGCAGCGGACGATTCACGCTCTCGCGAAGACCGCGGACGGCGGCCGGATCGTAGCGGCGGGCTTCGACCCGCGCGATGAGTCCGCGCCGACCGTCTGGTACTCGACGAGCGGCGGGATCGATTGGGTCCCGGCGTCCACGTGGCCGCGCGGCGCGCCGGGGCAGCCCGACGCGGGCCGCTCGTTCCGGTTCGCGACCCTCGAGCCGGATCCGCACGACCCTTACGTCGTCTACGGCGGGCTCGACGCGGACAGCATCGCGGTCACGGTCGACGGCGGCGCGACCTGGCTGCTCGCGAACGGCGCGCTCTCCCCTAGCTTCGGTTATCCGTGCGTCCCGCACCGGCTCCGGGCGGCGCCCGTGCTGCTCCAAGGCTGCGAGCTGCCGCTCGACTTCGCATGGGTCGGTGCGTACGACGTCGACGAGGACGACCGCTTCTCGTTGAGCGACTTCCGCTATCTGCGCGGCTATCCGCACGCCGAGGAGCTCGGCAACCGGCGCATAAACGCGATCGCGAGCCCGAGCGGGCGCGACGATCGCCTCCTCGTCGGCGTCGAAGGCGCACTGCTCGAGATCACTTCCATGGATCCGAGCTGGCGCGATCGCACGCGCATCGAGGCGAGCTGGGTTTACCGAAGCACCGGCGACAGCGCGAGCATGCCGTACACGTACGTCCGCGCAATCGCGCCGCTCTCGGCAGACGGCCGTCATGTGCTCTTCGGCGGCACCGTGAACGGCACGAACGAGGTGTTGTCACTGTTCGAGACGAGCACGGACGGGACCGCCGTCTGGCGGCTCTCGGCACCGGTCTCGCTAACCGATCCGCGCGTCGAGCAGGCCGTGCGGCTCGGCAGCGACGACGTGCTGCTCGTCATCAGCGACGTCGACGCGGCGAGCCGGCGCTCGTCCCGCGTTTACCGGCTGCGCCGCTGAGGCGGCGGGCGCCTGCTCGTAAGGAGAGAGATTATGATCAGAGTGCACGGTGTCATTCCCTGGTCGGCCGCCGAGCGGCAGACGTACGAGGAGCTGCCGAGCCCGGAGATCCATATCGCGACGAGCAACATGGCCGCGACACTCGCGTTCTACGAGCACGTGTTCGGCCTGCGCGCGATCGCCGAGGACGACGACGGGCTCGTGATCGTGCCGGCGACCGCGCGGACGGACCTGGTCTTTCACGACGTCGGCGGCAGCGCCCCGCGGCCCGAGGCGTTCGTCCGCGAGCTCGGGTTCGTCGTCTCGAACGTCGACGACGCGCGCGCGTGGATCCGCGAGCTCGGCGTCCCGATCGCTCGCGACAGCGGCGCGACGGACCAGATCTTCCAGTGGTCGAACGGCCGCTCGCTCTACGTCCGGGCGCCGGACGGCGTCGAGATCGAGATTGCCGAGATGTGGAACGGCGCGCTGCGGCGCTACCGGGTGATCTATGCGGGCGCACGGTCGGCCGGGCAAGACAGGTTCGCCGCCGGCGCGGCGAGCTGACCGCGCGCAGCGCGAGGCGAGGATCGACGATGACGACGGACGTTCGGCCCTCCGCGCGGTTGACGTCGAGCGACGTCGACGAGTTCATCGAGCGCGGCTTCGTCCGCATCGACGGCGCATTCCCGCGGCGCCTCGCGGACGAGGCGCTCGACATCCTCTGGCGCGATACGGGCTGTAAGCGGCTCGACCGATCGACTTGGACGAAGCCCGTCGTCCGGCTAGGCGCCTATTCGGAGCCGCCGTTCGTGCAAGCCGCGAACACTCGCGCGCTGCACGCCGCGTTCGATCGGCTCGTCGGTCTCGGCCGGTGGATGCCGCGCGGCACGCTCGGCACGTTCCCGGTGCGCTTCCCGACGCGAACCGATCCCGGCGACACCGGCTGGCACGTCGACCCGAGCTTCGATACCGAAAGCGAGGACTTCCTGTCGTGGCGGCTCAACGTCGTCTCGAAAGGCCGAGCGCTGCTGATGCTGTTCCTGTTCTCGGACGTCGGTCCCGACGACGCGCCGACCCGCCTCCGCGAGGGCTCGCATCACGACGTGGCCCGGATGCTCGCTCCGGCCGGCGAGCAGGGCCTGACGCTCGGGGAGCTCGCGGCGAACCGCTTCGCGGAAAGCGCGCACCGGAACGTCGTGACCGCGACCGGCGAGGCCGGCACGGTCTACCTCTGCCATCCGTTCCTCGTGCACGCGGCACAGCGCCATCGCGGCACCCGGCCGCGGTTCCTCGCGCAGCCTCCGCTGCTGCCGGCCGTGCCGCTCGCGTTAGAGCGGCCCACGGGCGACTACTCGCCGGTAGAGCTCGCGATCAAGCGGGCGCTCGAGCGGCGCTGAGGAGCGCGGCGCGATGCGCTGCGAGGAACTCGCGCACCGTCGTCGGCGGACGGCCGGTGAGCCGCGCGAAGTCGTCGCTCGGCGTCGCGACGCCCGGGCTGTCGAACGGCGACGGCGGCCCCGCCGGCGCGGCGACGATCTCGATCGCCTCGCCCGTCACCGCGGTCGCGGCGAGCGCGATCTCCCGCGGGCCGACGGCCTCGGCCCCCGTGATGTCGTAGGCGCGATTCTCGTGCCCTGCCCCCGCGAGCACGGCCGCGGCCGCAGCCGCGCAATCCTCGCGCGTCACGTACGTGATGCGGGCCGCGTTCGCCGGCACCGACACGCGGCCGGCGGCGAGCATCGCGGCCGCCTCCTGCACGACGCCGTTCATGTAGATCGAGTTGCGCAGCATCGTCCACGCTGCGCCGCTGCCGCGCAGGATCTCCTCGGTCGCGGCGTGATCGGGCGCGAGCCCGCCGGTCTCGCCGTGGCTGATGCCGATCCACGAGGTGTACGCGACGTGCCGAACGTCGGCCGCGACCGCCGCTTCGATCGCATTGCGGTGTGCCTCGGGCCTCGGCAGACGCGTTCGGCCGATGCTGATCAGGAGCAGCCGCGTTCCGCCTTCGTAGGCCGCCGGCAGCGATGCGGGCTCCGTGAAATCGCCGTAGCGCACGGCCGCGCCCCGCTCGGCATGCGCGCCGAGCCCGTCGGGCGTGCGGCTGACGAGGATCAGGCGGTCGGCGGGCACGCCGAGGCGCAGCAGCTCCTCGACGACGCGGCCGCCGAGCTGGCCCGACGCGCCGGAGACGATCAGGCGCTCCGCGCTCCCGCCGCCGCTCTGTCCGCGCGCGAGCGGCGCGAGGAGCGCGGCCGACATCGCCGAGAGCGCCGACGCGACGAAGCGGCGGCGCCCGCGAGCGCGGCGCGCGGCCGAGATCGATCCCATCCCGTGTTCCCTTCTGCAGCCGACGACGCGCGAAGAATACAATCTCAGCCCGGCTCGACGCATCGGTCGTTCCGCTCGTGATCGCGCTCCGCCCCGCCGTTCCCGCAGACCGCCCGTTGCTCGAGCGATGGGACCGCGAGCCGCACGTCGTCGCCGGCGTGCCGGGCGATCGCTGGGACTGGGAGACGGAGCTCGCACGCCGCTCCCCGTGGCAGGAGATGCTGATCGCGGAGCTCGACGGGCGCCCGATCGGCTTCGTGCAGATCATCGATCCGGGCCGCGAGGAGACGCACTACTGGGGCGACGTGCCCGAGAACCTGCGCGCGATCGACATCTGGATCGGCGAGCCCGACGCGCTCGCGAAAGGCCACGGGACGAAGATGATGCACCTCGCGCTCGCGCGCTGCTTCGCCGATCCGACCGTGACCGCCGTGCTGCTCGATCCGCTCGCGAGCAACGTGCGCGCTCACCGCTTCTATCGGCGGCTCGGCTTCGAGCTCGTCGAGCGGCGGCGCTTCGCCGACAGCGACTGCTTCGTCTTCCGACTGGACCGGCGCGCGTACCGCCCGACCGAGTAGCAACGAGGCGACGTATCGGTTCTAGCCGAGCTCGCGGCAGAGGATCGTCAGCAAGCCGTCGGCAGCGACGACGACGCCGGCTCGAACAGCCCGACGGCCGTGACGTGGGCGGGCGCCGGTGCAGCGCTCGCGCACGTCATCGCGGCAACGGTCGCGCTGCGGTCGAACGCGTTCGCCTCGATCGGCTCGGCCCGGAGCTTCAGGTGGACGAACGTCGTCGCGGCGCCGGGCACGGACGAGCGATCGACCGGCCGCAACGGTCCGGCGCCGCGGCGCTCGGCCGGCAGGAGCTTGAGCCCGACCGTGCCGCGGACGTTCCCGCCGATCGCGAGCAGCACCTCGCGCTCCTCGTCGACCTTCACGACGAAGTCGCAATGCGTTCGCGCACCGACGCCGATCTGGCGGCGCCGGTCCTCGAGCGTCCGGTACGCCGGTCGGCGCGCGAGACAGACGAGGTCGCCCGGCACGATCGGCTGCTCGCCGACCTCGTAGGCGACGAGCACGGCTTCCGGCGCGCGGCCGTCGCGCGCACGGATCGCTTGATCGATGTAGGTGTGATGAGCGATCGCGCGCTGGAACCGCTCCGGGTTCCCGAGCCCGGCCTCGCACATGACCCACGAGATGAACGCGGCCGACCAGGCGTCCCGCCAGCGGGTCACGAGCCCTCCGGCCGCACGCCAGTCGGCGTTGTGCCGCTCGACGATCCAGCCGCCCTCCGCGGTGACGGCCCAGTAGCCGGCGATCGATGGAGCGACGCGAGCGGCCTCCCGCGCACGCTCCTCGAGAATCTCGCGCAGGCGCTCGGGACTCTCGAGCAGCGCCTCGAGCTCGGCTTGCCGGCGACGCCGCACCCAGCTCGACGGATCGCGCTCGTCGAACACCGGGAAGCCGAAGAACGCCCACTCCTGCACGACGAGGTCGACGATTCGCCTGCGCACGTCCGGCGCGGGCTCTGCCCGGCACTCGCGCTGCGCGACGGCGAACCGCCCGGGCTCGCCCCGCACGCGGCTCGCGGGCGGCGCAACGTCGAGCCGCTCGGCGGGCAGCCGCTCGAGGAACGTCGGCAGCTCCTGCGCTGCGCCGACGACGGCGGCGAGAGCGCCGAGGACAGCCGCCAGCCAGCGGACGAAAAATGCCGAGCCCACCACGCCTCGAGGTCGTCGCATATCGCAAACGTTAATCGGCCGCCGCGCACGGCGCAAACCGCGCAGGACGGCCGGTGTCGATTCCCGCGGCGCCGGAACGACCACCGAACGTGAACCGCGCCCGTTGCGGCGGACATATCCCTGCAGAAGGAGGCATGCAGATGATCGACCAACCTCACGTCACTCGCCTCGAGGCGTCGCCGACGGCGGTGATCCGGCTCAAGATTCCGCGCGCCGAGATGCAGCAGGCCATCGGACCGGCGATCGAGGAGCTGATGACGACGCTCGCGCGCCAAGGCATCGCGCCGGCAGGCCCGGTGTTCGCGCATCACTTCGCGATGGATCCGCAGACCTTCGACTTCGAGGTCGGCGTCCCGGTCGGACGCCCGGTCGAGCCCACGGGCCGCGTCGCGGCCGGCGTCCGACCGGCCGCGAAAGTCGCGCGGACCATCTATCACGGCCCATACGAAGGGCTTCCGCAAGCCTGGGGCGAGTTCCATGCGTGGATCGAGCAGAACGGCTACGCCTACGCGCCCGACATTTGGGAGTGCTACGTCCGCGGCCCCGACTCCGACGCCGACCCGGCGGCCTGGCAGACGGAGCTGAATCGGCCGCTGACGGCGTGAGCGCTGGGGCCGGTCGGGCACGGTGGTTCGGCCAGCGCCGCTGCACGACTCGGGGATGCGGTTCCGGCCGGTTGTTTTATTGTAATTTCTGTGCCTTATCCAACATTAATGAAGTACCTCATTAGACGCCTTTCGGCGCCGGACAAGCGGTCCTCGCAAGGGAAGCCCGGCAGACTCGTAAGCGGCATTGTCGACGCGCGGTGGAACGTTGAGTAACGTGACCGAGGTATGTCGAGGGCCGCGCGTCGGTCGGGCGGCAGCTTCGGGCCGTGCCGCCGTGAGGCACGTCCGGCCGCACCCCGCGGGTCAGACGTCGAGGACCGAACGGTCGATCTGCGCGATGCTCGTGCGGCCGGCCATCGCAATCGCCGCTGCGAGCTCGCGACCAAACGTCTCGATCACGGCGGCGACGGATCGACGGCCGCCGGTCGCGAGCGCATAGGCCCACGCGCGGCCGAGCAG
>CAYWGQ010000069.1:18168-18402 GCA_964457725.1 uncultured Gammaproteobacteria bacterium | reverse complement strand
GCAGTGGGACGAGCCGCCGGACGCGATCTTCGTGCCGATCGGCGGCGGCGGGCTGATCGGCGGAATCGGCGCGTACGTGAAGAGCCGTCATCCGCAGGTCGAGATCGTCGGCGTCGAGCCGGTCGAGGCCGCGAGCATGCACGACGCGTTCGCGCACGGCCGGCCGGTCTCGCTCGAGCACGTCGGCATCTTCGCGGACGGCGTCGCGGTTCGGCGTGTCAGCGAGCGGACGTT
>CAYWGQ010000069.1:0-18158 GCA_964457725.1 uncultured Gammaproteobacteria bacterium | reverse complement strand
AGGTCGTCGACCGGATCCTGCTCGTCGGCACGGACGCGATCTGTGCGGCGATCAAGGACGTCTTCGAGGACTGCCGGGTGATCATCGAGCCGGCCGGCGCGCTCGCGGTCGCCGGGCTGAAGCGCTACGTCGAGGAAACCGGCCGACAGGACGCCTCGCTGATCGCGATCGCGAGCGGCGCGAACATCAACTTCGACCGACTGCGCCACGTGAGCGAGCGGGCGGAGATCGGCGAGCATCGCGAGGCGCTGATCGCCGCCGAGATTCCGGAGGAGCGCGGAGCGTTCCTGCGCTTTTGCAGCGTGCTCGGCCGGCGCAACGTCACCGAGTTCAACTACCGCTTCGCGCCGGGCGCCCCGCGGGCGCGCATTTTCGTCGGCGTGTCGCTCACGCGCGGCCGGCAGGAATCGCAGGAGGTGCTCGAAACGCTGGCGGCGGCCGGCTACCCGGTCCTCGACCTGAGCGACAATGAGCTCGCGAAGCTGCACGTGCGGCATATGGTCGGCGGGCTCGCGCCGTCGCTCGAGCACGAGCGGATCTACCGCTTCGAGTTTCCGGAGCGGCCCGGCGCGCTGCTCCAGTTCCTGCAGGCGATCGGGCAGCGCTGGAACATCAGCCTGTTCCACTATCGGAACCACGGCTCGGACTACGGCCGCGTGCTCGCCGGCGTTCAGGTGCCGCCCGCCGACCGCGCACTGTTCGCCGAGCACCTCGCGACGCTCGGCTACGAGCACCACGACGAGACCGACAACCCCGCCTATCGCCTGTTCCTCGGCCCGACCGCCTGACGGCGACGCCGCCGTGTAGGAGCGGCTGTCCAGCCGCGACTGCGGCTTCGTGCGGGCGGCGCGGCAGTCGCGGCTGGACAGCCGCTCCTACACGGGTGGCGCCGACCCAGGAGGCCGTCGATCAGGAGGGCGTCGACGGTGTGCCCGCCCTGGCTAGCCGGCCTCGATGTGCTCGATCTTCGCGGGCTGCGGCAGCCGGTAGAAGTGGCGAAGCTCGCGGACGAGCTCCTCGCTCTCGATGCCGTCGCCGAGCCGCGCGAGCAGCTGCCGGCAATACTTGCCCGCGTAGCGGTTCGCGCGGCGATAGCGCTCGAGCTCGCCGGCCGTGAGCTGCTCGTCGAACGTCGGCATGTCGAACAGCCAATGGTGCAGCCGCTGCGGCAGCCGTTCGCCTTGTCGCGCGAGCAGCGCGGCGGTTGCGACGAACTTGTCGACCTCGGCCTGCAGCTCCATCTCGAGCAGCGTCACCGAGCGGTTCGCCGCCGCCCGCCAGGCGTAGTAGTTGAAGTGGCTCACGCCCTCGCACGCCGTCCAGAAATCCGCGAGGTTGCGCTCGTCGAGCCGCGCGGTCGGGTCGTTCTCCTGCAGCCGCCGCACGAGCTCCTGGGCGAGGTAGAGCGCGACCTTGGCCTCCCCGTCCGCTTCCTCGATCAGCAGCTTCTCCTCGGTCGGGCGTCCGCCCGCGTCGAGCGAAGCGGCCACCTCCGGATCCGTGATCAGGAAGTCGTCGACGTCGTGCGCGATGTCGAGCGCGTAGATGTCCTTCAGCAGCGTCTGCAGGTCACCGAGCAAGGCGATCGCCTCTAGTGCTTGAAATCGACGTCGAGCAGCCGATTCGGCTCGATGCCGGCCGCGCGCAGCAGCGACGCCGCTCGAGCGCTGCCCGTCTTCAGCCACATCTCGTAGAGCCGCAGCACGTCGACGTTCTGAGCCGACTGCGCCTGGTCCCGTACCTGCGCGAGCACGTCGACGAAGGCCTGGAACTTCACGGCCAGCTCCGCGAAGATCTCGCCGAGCGCGCGGCCGCGCGCGGTGCCGCGGACGCTCGCGGACAGCGAGCCGTAGGCCGACCCGCCCATCTGAACGTAGTAGTCCACGTCGACCGGCTTCGTGCCGAGCCCCTCGCCGAAGAATCCCGCGACGAACAGCGACACGTCGCCGAGGCGCTGCAGCGCGAAGTTGCGCTCCTGCGTGTCGCTCGCGGACAGCGCGTCGGCGAGCATCGCCGCGAGCGGACGCAGCGTAGGGCCTTCGTCCGCCGGATCGAACAGCGCCTCGGAACGGGCGAACAACGTGAGCAGATTGACGATGTAGTAGGACGTGTGATCGGCGGCGCTGACGTTCTGCTGCTCCATCGCGCGCGCCACGGCGTCCTTGAAAAACTCCGTCAGGCTTGCAACGGGCGTCACACGCTCAGCTCGCATAGCGGTCCCTCGTTCAACGCCGGCAGCGCCGGCTGCAACAACCGCCGGCGCCGAGAGCCCGAGTATACGAGTCGACCTGGACAGCGCGAGTGAAGCGCTTCACGGTCCCATCGGCCATACGGCGCCGACGCATCCAGTATAGCGCGGCGTCGCGGACGTGAAGCCGCCGTTGGTCTCGCCGACGCGCGCGCCTCATACTAGCGCTTTCGTCTTCTCCCGAGCCCTAGCCCGTGACCGTCGAGATCGCGCTCGTTCTCGTCATCCTCCTTGCGGCTCTCGTCCTGCTCGTGACGGAGAAGCTCCGCGTGGACGTGATCGCGCTCCTCGTGCTCGGGAGCCTCGTGCTGACGGAGCTCGTCACGCCGGAGGAAGCGGTCGCCGGCTTCTCGAACGGCGCGGTGATCGCGATCTGGGCGATGTTCATCTTGAGCGACGGGCTCACGCGCAGCGGCATCGCGAAGATCATCGGCGCGAACGTCCTGCGGCTCGCCGGCCGAAACGAGCTCAGGATGATCGTCGTGATCATGCTGACCGGGGGCGCGATGTCGTTCTTCATGAACAACATCGGCGTCGTCGCGCTGATGCTGCCGGTCGTGATGGACGTCTCTCGCCGCACCCGCCTCTCGCCGTCGCGGCTCTTGATGCCCCTCACGTTCGGTACGCTGCTCGGCGGGCTCACGACGTTGATCGGCACCGCGCCCAATCTGCTGATCAGCAACGCCCTCGCGCGCGCCGGCTTCGCGCCGTTCGGGATGTTCGACTTCACGCCGACCGGCGGCATTCTGCTCGTCGCCGGCACCGTGTTCGTCGCGCTCGTCGGCCGCCACTGGCTGCCGATGAAAAAAATGGAGGACAGCTCGGCGCGCCGCAGCCAGCGGAATCTGCGGATGCAGTACGGCCTGCAGGCCCGAAGCTTCGAGATGCGCGTGCCGGAGGACTCGATCCTCGTCGGCAAGACGCTCGCGCAGAGCCGGATCGGCAGCAGCGCGGGACTGATCATCATGGCGCTCGAGCGCCGCGGCAGAACCCAGCTGATGCCGCCGCGGCAGACGGAGCTCCAGGGCGGCGACCGGCTGATCGTGCAGGGACGGCTCGACCGCTTCCGGGAGTTTCAGCGCTGGAGCGAGCTCGTGATCGAGCGCGAGGCGCCGGTGCTCCAGGGCCTGATGGCAGGGCAAGTGCGCTTCCTCGAGGCGATCGTCGCCGAGGGATCGTCGTTCGTCGGTCAGCTGCTCGAGCACTCGGAGTTCCGCAGGCGGTTCTCGGCGAACGTGCTCGCGATCCGCCGCGGCGAGCTGGTGCGCCGGGTGAATCTCGCGAACGTGCCGCTGCGCGTCGGCGACGTGTTGCTGCTGCAGACGAAGCCCGAGGGCGTGCCGGAGATCGAAAAGAGCCGCGAGTTCGCCGAGATCCGGGAGGTCGGCGAACGGGAGCTCTCGGAGGTCTATCGCCTGCAGGAGCGGATCTTCGTCGTTCGCGTGCCGCGCGACTCCGTGCTGTCCGGCGACACGCTCGCCCGCAGCCGCTTCGCCGACGCGTTCGACTTCCGCCTGCTCGCGCTCTTTCGCGAAGGCGAGCTCACGATCATGCCGGAGGCGGATCTGCCGTTGCACGGCGGCGATCTGCTGCTGATCCAGGGGCGGCAGGAGGACCTCGACGTCTTGCGGGGGCTGCAGGAGCTCGAGATCGTGCGCGACCGCGAGCGCAGCGTGAACGTGCTCGAGTCCGAGCGGCTCGGGCTCGTCGAGGCGACGCTCGAGCCGCGCTCGCGGCTGGTCGGACAGCCGCTCGGCGCGCTGAACCTGCGCGAGAAGTACGGGCTCGAGCCGGTCGCGGTCTGGCGCAACGGCGAGGCGATCCGGACGCAGCTGGATCAGCTGCGGCTGCAGCTCGGCGACGCGTTCCTGCTGCTCGGACCGCGGGAGAAGCTGAAGGTGCTCGAGCGCGATCCGGATTTCCTGCTGCTCACGCCGGTCAGCCAGCGGATCGTCGACACGCGCAAGGCGCCGATCGCGGCCGGAATCATGGCGGCCGTCGTCGTGTCCGTGCTGTCCGGCTGGCTGCCGATCTACATCGCGGCCGTGATCGGCGCAACGGCGATGGTGTTGACGAATTGCATGACGATGGAGGACGCGTACCGCGCGATCGATTGGCGCGCGATCTTCCTGATCGCCGGTCTCTTGCCGCTCGGCACCGCGCTCGACCAGAGCGGCGCCGCACAGCTCCTCGCGAACGAGGCGACCGCGCTGCTCGCGCCGCTCGGGCCGTGGTGGGTCATCGGCGGGCTCTACGTGATCACCGCGCTCGCGGTGATCGTCATTCCGTCGGCCGCGCTCGTCGTGCTGATGGCGCCGATCGTGCTGTCCGTCTGCACGGACCTCGGCGTCGCGCCGCACACGGCGATGATGGCGGTCGCGATGGGCGCCGCGAGCCTCGCGAGCCCGATCTCGCATCCGGCGAACCTGCTCGTGATGGGTCCCGGCGGCTACCGGTTCGCCGACTATCTGAAGCTCGGCTTGCCGTTGACCGTGATCCTGTTCGCGCTCGTGATGCTGACGTTACCCGTGCTCTGGCCGCTCGAGCCGCTGTCCTGAGCTTGCGACAGGCGCGCCGCGTGCGTGCGCATCGCGGCCAGCAACCGCTCGCAGTGCTGCTCGATCCGAGCGCGCCAGTGGCGCGCCCGGAGCGTCGCCGCGCCGTTCAACGTGTAGCGGGCGTCGAGCCGTGCGAGCGAGCCTTCCTCGAGCGGCTCGAGCCGCCAGCGCAGCCGCAAGCGGACACAGCACGGCGGGTCGAGCAGCGATTCCTGGAGCGTCAGCCCGACCGGGCGCAGCACCTCGACGACGCGGCCGCGCCGCAAGACCGTTCCCCGCGTCCGGGCGTACGCGCAGCCGGCGCTCGGCACCGGCACCCCCCGCTCCGCGAGCGCCTGCGTGTCCCAGCGGCCGCGTGCGGCTGCGAGCACGGCCGCCGCGAAGAGTGTCGTCATCGCGCAGTCGAACCGCGCCTCGTGAATGTGCTTCGGCACCGGCGTCCTCCTCGAGCAGGAGGCTAGCGCCGGCACGGGGTCCGGACCGAGCGCCGTATCGCGGCGCAACGGCCGGAAATCGCACGCTGCGCACGCCGCGGCCGGGTAGAATCGCGGGCTCTGTCCGCCGGGGCGAGCATGAGCGAGCACTTCGTCATCGTCGGCGGCGGCCAAGCCGCCGCCCAGGCAGCGCAGACGTTGCGCCAGGAAGCCCCGGACGCGCGCATCACGCTCTTCGGCGAGGAGCCGGAGGCGCCTTACCAACGCCCGCCGCTGTCGAAGAAGTACCTCGCCGGCGCGCTGCCGCGCGAGCGGTTGCTGCTGCGCCCGCGCAGCTTCTACGACGAGCGGAGCATCGCGCTCGAGCTCGGCTGCCGGGTCGTTGCGATCGACCGCGGAGCGCACCGCCTGCACTTGGGCGACGGGCGCACCGTTCCCTACGACCGGCTGCTCCTCGCGACCGGGAGCCGCGCGCGGCGCTTGAGCGTCCCGGGCGCCGAGCTCCCCGGCACGCATTACCTGCGCACGGTCGCAGACGTCGATCGCATCCGCGCCGCCCTCGACGGCGCGCGCCGGGTCGTGCTGATCGGCGCGGGCTACATCGGCCTCGAGGCCGCCGCCGTGCTCGTCGAGCGCGGCCTCGACGTCACGGTGCTCGAAGCGGCCGAGCGGCCGCTCGCACGCGTCGTCTGCGCAGAAGTCGCGCGCTTCTATCACGACTATCACGCGCGGCACGGCGTGAAGCTCTCGTACGGCGCGGCCGTCGTCGAGCTCCTCGGCACCCGGCAGGTCGAAGCCGTCGCAACCGCCGACGGCGCACGGCACGACTGCGACCTCGCGATCGTCGGCATCGGCATCGAGCCGAACGTCGAGCTCGCAAGCGACGCGGGCCTAGAGTGCGACAACGGCATCGTCGTCGACCGCTGCGCGCGCACGGCCGACGAAGCCGTGTTCGCCGCCGGGGACTGCGCGAACCAGCCGGACCTCGAAGGCACGCGGCGGGTGCGTCTCGAATCGGTGCCGAACGCGGTGCACCAGAGCAAGATCGCGGCGCTCGGCATGCTCGGCCGCCCGACGCCGTACGCGGAAGTGCCGTGGTTCTGGTCCGACCAATACGACCTGAAGCTGCAGATTGCGGGCCTTTCGGCCGGATACGACGCGGTCGTGCTGCGGGGCGCGCCCGAGACGAAGAGCTTCGCGGCGTACTACCTGGCGCGCGGCCGAGTGATTGCGGTCGATGCGGTGAACAGCCCGCGCGATTTCCTCGCCGCGAAGAAGCTGATAGCCGCCGCGGTGCCGGTCTCGGCCGAGGCGATCGCCGATCCGACGACCGACCTCGCGGCGCTCGCCAGGTAGACGGGTCGCTACGGCGCCGCCGCGACCTGGCCTTCGAGGCGGAGGAAGATCTCCCCGGTCAGCGCTTCCGCGCCGGCCGTGCCGAAACGCTCGAGGCGGTAATGCTCGACCGCGCTGCCCTCGAGCGCCGCGAAGCGGCCGGTCGCGCCGACGACGACGGCCCTGTCCCCGGTGCCGGGACCGGCGGTCGGCCGATACTCGGCGGGACCCTGCCACGGGCGTTGCAGATACCAGACCGGCACGACCCCTTCCTTCAGGAACGGCCACAGGTTGCTGTCCGCGCGGACGAAGAGCGACCCCTCGCCCGGAACGGTCAGCAGCCACGAGTCGCTCCAGACCGCGCCCTCGAGCAACAGATCGGTCCGCGGCGACCCGGCGCCGAGACGGCTCGCAAATGCGGCCGGAGCGCCGGCCGCGTCGCGCAGCGTCAGGACCGCGAGCGCGGCGCCGCCGATCGTGCTCTCCCAGAGCTCCTCGATGCCGGGCGGATGCGCCGCGAGCCGGCCATGCGCGCCGTGCGTGAAGGCGATCGCGTCGCCCTTCGGAAAGCGATACGTCAGCGCCCAGTCGGTGTCCCCGGGCGGTGGCGGATCCGGCTCCGTGAGCGGGTTGTAGTACAGGGCCGCGACGCCGCCCGCCGCGCCGAGCAGCAGGCCGAGAACGAAGCCGGTCGTGAGCTTCATAGCGGCGCGCTCCGTGCGGTGATCGTATCGAGCGCGATCGTCCCCCGCAGCTCGCCGCTCGGCGAGACGCCGGTGATCTTCCAGGTCTCGCGGTAAGTGCCGCCGAGCCGCGCAAACTCCTCGCTGCCGCCGACGATTCGGCCGGGCACCTCGGCGCCGGCCAGCTCGACGTCGAGCTGGCCGCTCCACTGCTGGCCGGCGCGCTGGCCCGCGCGCTCGAGCGCGGTGTCGACGCGCCGTGCAGCCTCGCCGCTCGCGGCGAGGAACAGCGCGCCACGGCTCGGTATCAGCAAGGTCCACGCCGCCGCCGGCCCGCCGTCGGCCTCGGTCCAATGCCGGGCCGCGATGCCGATCACTTGGCCGTCGGCGTCACGAATCTTGAAGTGCTCGGCGAGAAACGCGGCGTCGCCGAGCTCCGGCGGCAGCTCGGCGCCGGCCGGATAGGCGGTCGCGCGCAGGCCGACGGCAGCCGCGCCGGCGGACTGGATCCGATCGGCGGGCAGATGGATCAGGAACGTCTCGGCCCGGCCCCCGTTCGCGACGACGGACGTCCGCGACGGCAGACGCGGATGATCCACCCACGGGTACAGGTGCGCGCCGGCGAGCACGCCGGCGAAGCCGACCAAAATGCCGAGCAGCAGAGCGGCTTTCACGTATTCGGATCCTGCGAAAGGCGCCAGTATCGCCGTGGGCTCGACCGGCGCGCGGTTAACGAAATCACAGAATTTCCGCCCGCCGGGAGCTCGGCGGCGTCAGGCGCGGCCGAGCTCCCGGCGCAGATACTCGCCGAACGGCAGCTGCTCGACCGCCTCGAGCGCACGCGCCCGCTCCAGCGACTCCGCCGCGAGCGCCTCGAGCGTGCGCTCTGCGTCCGGGTCGGGCTCGAGCGCGAGGAAGTACTCCCGATGGCTCCGCGCGACGTCGAGCACGTACTCGGCGAAGCTCGCGCCCTCGTGCCTCAGCGCCGCGAGCAGAGCGGCGGACGGGGTGAGCTCGGGCTCGGCGAGCGCCGCGCGGGCGGCTTCGACCGCCGCGACGTAGCCTTCGCCGTTCGCGTCGAGCAGCTCGGCCGTCGCCGCCACGGAGTCGAGGAGCTCCCCGCCGAGATCGGCAACGGTTCGGCCGCGGCCGCCGCTCGGCAGGAGCAGCCCCGGCCGCCGTCCTTCGCTCGCGACGAGGACGTCGCGCGCTTCGATCTCGGACTGCTCCTCGCCGTCGAGGGGCGGGCTCGGCATCAGCAGACACGTGAGGAGCAGCGCCTCGAGCAGCCGCAGCTCTGCCTGATTGACGCCGACGGGATCGGCGAGGCTCACATCGAGCGTCCGGACCTCGACGTACTCGATGCCGCGCTCGCGCAGCGCGATCGTGACGCGGCTCTTGCTGTCCTTCGACGGCTTCGGGCGGATCGGCGTGTAGTACTCGTTCTCGATCTGCAGGATGTTCGCGTTCAGCTGGCGGAACTCGCCGTCGACCTCGACACCGATCGCCTGATAACGCGGATCGGGAGTCGTGACCGCGGCAGCGAGACCCGCGACGTACTCGGCGAGCGAGTTCGCGGAGATATCGAGCCGTGCTTGGCTCTTGTTGCGGTAGCCGAGGCCGCTCATTCTGAGCGAGGTCGCGTACGGCGCGTGCCACGTCGCGTGATCGAGCTCGACCAGGAGCTCGTGACCTTCCGGCCGGAACGACTTGCAGAGCGCCGGCGACGCGCCGAACAGGTAGGTCACGAGCCACGCGGTCCGGCGATAGTTGCGCACGAGCCCCATTAACACCGCCGACTTGAACTGCCCGACCGGGAGCTCGCTGCGCTCGCGCTCCCGGTACGGCGCCCAGAACGGCACGGGCGGGGAATAGTTCAGGTGCACGCCGGCAATCGCCTGCATGGCGCGGCCGTAGCGGTACCCGAGGCCGCGGCGGTAGACGGTCTTCACGAGGCCGGGGTTCGACGGACCGTACTCGGCGATCGGGATCTCCCGCTCGGGATCGAGCACGCAAGGCATGCTGGCGGGCCACAGCAGCTCGCCGTCCAGACGGCGGTGCACGTAGCCGTGCAGGTCGCAGAGGAACTTCAGCGTCTCCCAGCTCGTCGGCCGCGGCGGCGTAACGAACTCGAGCAGCGCCTCGGAATAGTCGGTCGTCAGATACGGATGCGTCAGCGCGGCGCCGAGCGCGGGCGGATGCGGCCGGTCCGAGAGCCGCCCGTTCCGGTCGACGCGCAGGCTTTCCTTCTCGATTCCGCGCAGCCCGCGGCGCACGAGATCGGCGCCCGCCTGTTGCAGCCACGCGATGCGTTCCCGAAACAGAGGCGGCCCCCTCGCTCGACCGGAAGCGATCCACAACGGCCCGCCATTATAGGGCCGCGGATTTGCCGCTTTGCCCGTTTCAGAGTAGGTTCAGGCTCGGCCCGGTAACCTGCCGGCCGGACGACGGAAGATGAAAGCGCGACTCGCAATGGTTGCGGCCCTTGCCGCCGCCGCGCTCCTCGGGAGCGCGTCCGCGGAGGCGATGCGCTGCGGGTCGCGGATCATCAGCCGCGGCGATCACGCCTCGAAGATGCTGAAGTTCTGCGGCGAGCCGACCTCGATTCACACGAGACTCGCGCAGCGCACGTACGTCGGCCGTCACGGGAGAGTGTTCTTTCCGGGGTTCGTCGAGGACGTGCTGGTCGAGGTGTGGACCTACAACCTGGGCCCGTACAAGCTGATGCGCGAGATCCGGGTCGAGAACGGTCTCGTCGCGGAGATCCGCCACCTCGGCTACGGCTTCCAGGACTGAGCGCGGCCCCGTCAGAGGCCGGCGGCGGCGCGCAACAGCGGCACCTGCTCCATCTCGTAGCCGATGATCTCTCTCGTCTGCGGGTCTCGGATCGGGCTGCCGCGGCGGAAGCAGCCGGTACGGCGCGCGGCACGCTCGAACGCTTCCGCCGACTCGACCGTCTGCAGGCTGACGCGCCCGTCCGGCTCGCGGACGAGGCACTGAGCCCCCCTGCCGAAATCGCCCGAATGCCACCGCTCCTCGCCGGTGTCGGCGAGCAGCAAGGCAATGATCTCGCGCTCCTGATCCATCGAAGTCCCCGGACGAACCGTCCTTCCCGCTACGGGAAGCAATGTCCGTGCCAAGAACGGCGACGCCACTCGCAAGTCCCTGTCGCGCCTCGGTTTGTGACGGCGTTCGCCGTGACACCGAACGTCAAATGTTGACACGGAGCGGCGGGCGCCGCCGTGTGATCCACACCCTCCCGCGGCCCGCGCGCATCGTATACGGTGTCGCCGGTCCCCTCGGAGAATCTCACGCATGAAGCTGAAACGGCGGATCGCCGATTCGGGCACGGGCCCGACGACCTACGTCGCGCCCGGCACGACGATCACGGGCACGGTGACCGGCCAGGGCCGGTACGTCTTCTGCGGCACCGTCGACGGGGACTGCGACATCGACGGACCGGTGACGCTCGCCGAGAGCGCGGTTTGGCGCGGCACGCTGCGCGCGACCGACGTGATCGTCGCGGGCGAGGTCGAAGGCGAGGTCATCGCCAAGGAGCGGCTCGAGATCGGCGGCTCCGCGCGCGTCCGCGGCCGGCTCTCGGGGCACTCGATCGCAGTCGCCTCGGGCGCCGTGATCGACGGCGACCTGAAGGTCGCGAGCGGCGGCACGCCGACGACCTTCGATGAGAAGCGAAAGGGGTGACGGCGGCGCGCTCATTCGAGCGCGCGCAGCACCTCGCCGTCGAGCCAGCTCCGTAGCGCGTAGCTTTCGAGGAAGCCGCAGTGCCCGCCCCGGGGCAGCACCGCGATCTCGAGCGCATCGCTCGCGGCAACGTCGTCCAGATCGCGGATCGGGATGACCGGGTCGTCGGCCGCAGCGATCAGCCTCGTCGGCACCTCGAGTGGTACGAGCACGTCGCCGGTGACCGAATAGCCGTTCAAGTACGCCTCGAGCGACCCGAAGTCGGTATAGGTCTTCACGAAGTACTCCGTCGTCGCCGTCAACGTGCGGAAGCGGCGCAAGTCCCCGAACCGGTACAGCTCCGGAAATGCGGCGGCCTTCGCGAGCAGCGACCGCCGCCAGCGGCGCAGGAAGTACTCGCGGTAGATCCAAAGGCCCTGCTCGAGCGCGTGCATCGTGCTGACGGGATTCAAGACCGGGCAGATCGCGACGACCCGCTCGAGCGGGATCGCGGCCGCCTTCGCGCGCGCGGCGACGCGCAGCGCGAAGTTCCCGCCGAGCGAGTAACCGACGAGGTACGCAGGCACGCGGGGCCGCGCGGCGACCGCGGCCTTGACCGCCCCGACGACCTCGTCGATCCGGCACGAATGGAACAGCTCCTCGTTCAGCGCGTGCGTGCCGCCGTGGTCGCGGAAGTTCAGCCGCAGCACTTCGTAGCCCGCGTCGAACAGCCGCCGACCGACCGACAGCACGTAGCTCGCGTCCGCGCTGCCCTCCCAGCCGTGCAGCAGCACGACGAGCCCACGGCGCGCCCCGGGCGGCACGCTCGCGTAGCCGAGCAAGCGGACGCCGGCGCCGCAGTCGATCAGCTCCGGCCGGGCAGCGGCGATCAGCGCCCGAGCGGCCCGCGACACGGCGCGGCGCCGGAGCGGCGAGCCCGCGAGCAACGACTGCACGTGGCGATGCCCGAGGCCGTACGGCGCCCGGAAAGCGGCGGCAACTGTGGCGTGAGCGAGCTTCATAGTAGACTGCTCGCCGACGGCTCCGGGCGGCACCTGGCGGCGAGCCAAAGCGTCCCGGCCCGACACACTCGGCGAGAACGACAACAACTATAAGCCGACTTTCCTGTCACGAGGTTTCGGATCTGGCATGGCTGAGCTGCGAATCACGCGCCCTCTGGCGACGGTGACGGCGGCGACGACCGTCGCCGCCGCGGCCGGCTTCGTGCTGCACGCCCTCGGCCTGCTCACGGTCCCTGGGCTACTCGCGTTCACGGCGCTCGGCCTCGTCGCCGGCGGCGCGGCCGCGTATTGGCTCTCGCGGATCGCCGCCCGGCTCGAAGGGCGCGCCGGCGAGCGAGCGCGCGAGTACGTCGAGCGGCTGTTGTCCGGGATGGCCGAAGCGATGTTGCTCGCCGACCCCCGCGGGGCGGTCGTGCGGGCGAATCCGGCCGCGGCGGAGCTCTTCGGGCGGCCGGTCGAGGCGCTCGTCGGCACCGCGGTCGGCGAGCTCCTGATCGGCGACACCGCTCCGGCGGCGGACCAGCGTCAGGCGGTGCCGCGCGAGGGGTCGGCGCGCCGGCCGGACGGCTCGACGGTCGGAATCTCGTACACGGTCTCCGAGATCAGGCGCGGCGACGGCACGCTCGAGCAAGTCGTCTACGCAGCGCAGAACGTCGACGAGCGCAAACGGGCGGAGCAACGGATCCGCTACCTCGCGCGCACCGACTCGCTGACGAAGCTCGCGAACCGGATGCAGTTCCAGCATCTGCTCCAGCAGACGATCGCTCGCGCACGGCGCACGAACCAGTATCTCGCGATCCTCTATCTCGACGTCGACCGCTTCAAGGACATCAACGACACGTTCGGGCACGGCGCCGGCGACACGAGCCTCGAGATCTTCTCGCGGCGACTCGTCGCCGAGCTGCCGCCGAACTGCCACGCCGGCCGCCTAGCGGGGGACGAGTTCGCCGCGATCGTGACGGGCTTCGACCGGATCGAGGGCGCGGTCGAGCACGTCGGCGCCCTCGCGCAGCGGCTGCTCCAAGCGGTCGGCCGACCGTTCCAGGTGCACGGCGAGGAGATTTTCCTGACCTCGAGCATGGGGATCGCCGTCTATCCGCGCGACGGCGACAACGTGATCGACCTGCTGCGCAACGCCGACGCCGCGCTCTACCGGGCGAAGCGCGCCGGCGGCAACTGCTACGAGTTCTACTCGGCCGACATGAACAACGACGCCGTCGAGCGGTTGATGCTGAAGAGCAAGCTGCAGCGGGCGTTCGAGCGCAACGAGCTGCGGCTGCACTACCAGCCGAAATACCGGCTGACGACGGGACAGATCGAAGGGGTTGAAGCGCTGATCCGCTGGGACTCGCCCGACCGCGGGCTGATCTTCCCGTCCGACTTCATTCCGCTCGCCGAGGAGACGAACATGATTCTCCAGCTCGGCGACTGGGTCCTCGATCGGGTATGCGCGGATTACCGCTCGTGGCAGCGGCTCGTCCCGTCCCCGTGCCGCGTGTCGCTGAACCTGTCGCTCCGGCAGCTCCAGCAGCGGCGCTTTCTCGAGCGCGTGCGCGACACCTTCCGCGCGCACGGCGTCTCGCCGACCTCGGTCGAGCTCGAGATCACCGAGACCACGTTGATGGAGGATCCCGAGCGCACCGTGCGCATACTCGATTCGCTCTACGGCATGGGGCTCAACCTCGCAATCGACGACTTCGGCACCGGCTACTCGTCGCTGTCCGCGCTCCAGCAGTTCCCGATCAACACCCTCAAGATCGATCAATCCTTTGTCCGCGACGTCGCGATCGACCGCGACGACGCGACGATCGTGAACGCGATCATCCAGCTCGCGCACAGCCTCGGCCTGGAGGTCGTGGCCGAGGGCGTCGAGTCCGAGGCACAGCTCGAGTTCCTGCGCGCCCACGGTTGCGATTACGCTCAGGGCCACCTGTTCGGCGACCCGGTCACCGGCGAGGAGTTCGGTCAGCTGTTGATCGCGGACTCGACCGGTACGGGCAAGTACCGCCGGCTATTCGCATGACGCCGCCGCGTAGCGCGGCCTCCGGCGGTACGCTATATTCGAGCGAAACCCGTCGAAGAGGTTGACGACGATGAAAGCCTTCTTGTCTTGTTGTCTCGTTGCCGCGGGGGCGGCAGGAGGCGCTGCCGCCGCGTGCGAGAACCCGCCGATGGTCGCGGTGCCGGACGGCAAGACCGCGACGATGGATCAGCTCCTGCAGGCGCAGGCGGACGTGAAGACCTACATGGCCTCGATGGAGGCCTATCTCGCCTGCTTGAACGAGGAGCTCACCAGCGCCGGGGAGGACGCACCGGCCGAGTTCAAGTCGCTGATGGTGACGCGGCACAACACCGCGGTCAGCGAGATGGAAGCCGTCGCGCAGGCGTTCAACGAGCAGGTACGCGCGTACCGCGAAGCCAATCCGTCCTCGAACTGACGCTCCGCCTCACCAGCGGTAGCGCTTGAAGTTCTCCGGATTCGCCCAGTGCTCGGGGTTGTTCCACTCCCGTTCCGGGTTCCACCGGTCGACGTGGTAGTGCAGCAGCTCCAGCCCGCCGGCCGCCTCCGCGAGACGCTCGAAGCCTAGCGCGAGGTACGCCGTCAACGGCCAGGCGCCGGCCCGGGCGAGCACGACGATCGCGCGGCAATGCCGGTCGCGCAGCGCCGCCAGAAGGGCCCGGGCACGCACCTCCGGCCAGGTCTCGATCACCCCGCCGACGAGCGCGACGTCGTAGCGCCGTGCGCCGATCTCCTCGGCGTCCCGGGCGGCGTGGAGCTCGACGTCCGCGCGCTCGGCCGCGAACGCCTGTGCCGCGGTCTCGACGGCGCCCTCGCCGATCACGAGCACGCTTCGCGGGTTTTCGCCGCGGAGCGCGTCGAGGAGCGCGAGACTGGCCGGCCCGGCGTCCGCCATGGCCCTAGCCGCCGAGGTCGCGGAACTGCCGCTTCAGGTCGTAGCGCTCGTCGGTCACGATCTTCTCGAGCACGCGCACGCGCTCCTCGAGCGCCGCGAGCTTCTTCTCGGCGTCGTCGTCGGGCGCGGTCGCGCGCACCGCGAGCTTGTGCTTCATCCAGGTATCGAGGAGCTTGAACAGGAAGACGATGCAGATGATCGCCAGCACGAACTCGAACGGATTCATCATGACTCTTGCCACGCCCCCGCGCCCGTTAGCCTAGTCCCGCAGCTGCTCGAACTCTTTGTCGAGCTTATAGCGATTCGAGGTCACGTACTTCTCTAGTCGCTGCAAGCGTGCGTCGAGCTCCCGGAACCGATGCCGGACGCTGCTCAACGTGTCGTGCGGCTCGGCCCGGATGCGGCGCTGCAGCGGGTCGAGCTCGGCCGGCCCGTCGGGTGCCTCGGGCTTCGGCGGCAGCAGGAAGCCGAGGAGGAGATAGGCCAAGACGAACATCGGCGTGAAGACGAAAGCGCCGATCACGACGAGGACGCGGACGACCGTCGCGTCGACGCCGAAATACTCGGCGATGCCGGCACAGACGCCGAACAGCATGCCCTGCCGGCGGTTTCTATAGAGTCTGTTCATTCGCGGATCCCCGCTTGCGAAGCTTTCTCGTCTGCCCGAGCGCAAGCAATGCGCATGCCGTCCCGCGTCGGAGCTGCCGGTCCAGTGGCTCATAGCTTCTTCTGCCACTCGGGCGACTGCTCGTCGAGAATCGTCTCGAGCGCGTTCAGGCGGCTCTGCATCCGCTCGCTCTGCCGCCACAGGTCCTCGAGCAGCCTCTGCTCGTCCTCGGACAGCCCGCGCGTCGCCTTCCACTTCGTGACGTAGTGCATCACGATCACGATCGGCAGCACGACCGTCATGAAGACGATGGCGAGTATGAACGCGGCCGATGACACAGCCATCCCCATCTCGTTCTCCGCTCAGGCCTGATCCGTCGTGTTCCGCTTGCGTCCGGCGCGCTCGGCCTTGAGCGCCTCGAGCTCCTTCTCGACCGCGTCCGCGGACTCGAGCTCGGAGAACTCCTGCTTCAGATCCTTCTTCCCGCCGATATCGTACGACTCGACGTGCGCCTCGAGATCGTTCATCCGCCGCTCGAACTGATCGAACCGGACGAACGCGTCGTCGATACGATAATCGTGCAGGCGCTTGCGCACCTCGAGCCGACGCTGGGCCGTCTGATGCCTCGCGAGAATCGCACGCTGCCGCTGCTTCGCGTCCGCGAGCTTTTCCTCGAGCCGCACGATGTCGGCCGAGAGCTTGTCGAGACCCTCCGCCACCGCCTTCTGCTGCTGCTCGAGCGCCTCCGCGGCGTGCTTGATCCTCGCCCGCTCGGCGAGCGCCGCCTTCGCGAGATCCTCGCGGTTCTTGTCGAGCGCGAGCTCGGCCTTCGCCTGCCAGTCGCGCGCTTCGCGCTCGAGGCCCTCGAGCTGGCGGCCGATCTCCTTCTTGTCGGCGATCGCGCGCGCGGCGGCGGAGCGGACCTCGACCAGCGTGTCCTCCATCTCCTGGATCATCAGCCGCACGAGCTTCTCCGGATCCTCGGCCTTGTCGAGGATCGCGTTGATGTTCGAATTCACGATGTCGCTGAAGCGCGAAAAGATACCCATGACTTCATCCTTCTCTGCCGTTTTCCTGACAACCGCTGCGACTGCCCCTGGCATTCCCTCGCCGCCACCCGACCCACCGCGCTCGCACCCGAGGAGCGTCACGCCGGCGTGCCGGGCGGGGGCTTTAGCAGCTTCCGTGCCAGCCGCGCGGATCGCGGTTAACTGCTTGACCGACCGAATGCTTTCGGCGGCCTCGGCCGGACGCGGCTATATTCTCGATCGCGAATTCGGCTAACATTTCGCGCGAATCGACAGTTCTTGGGCTCCACAAAAAGGCCTCCCGATGCCCGCCCAGCCCGAAGCCGTCACGCTGATCGGCGAAGCGCCCGCGTTCCTTGCGATGCTCGAGCACGTGTCCCGTGCGGCGCCGCTCGCGAAGCCCGTGCTGGTGATCGGCGAGCGGGGCACCGGCAAGGAGCTGATCGCGTCGCGCCTGCACTATCTGTCCGAGCGCTGGGAGCAGCCGCTGATCAAGGTCAACTGCGCCGCGTTGACCGAGAGCCTGCTCGAATCCGAGCTCTTCGGTCACGAGGCGGGCGCGTTCACCGGCGCGACCCGCACCCATATCGGCCGCTTCGAGCAAGCCAACGGCGGCACGCTCGTGCTCGACGAGCTCGGCACGATCCCGCTCAGGATGCAGGAGAAAATTCTCCGCGTCATCGAGTACGGCGAGTTCCAGCGCGTCGGCGGCTCGAAGACGATTCGCACCGACGTTCGCGTGGTCGGCGTAACGAACGCAAACCTGCCCGCGCTCGCGCGCCGCGGGCAGTTCCGCGCGGATCTGATGGACCGGCTCGCGTTCGACGTCGTGCACATCCCGCCGCTGCGGGCGCGTCCGGAGGACATCGAGCCGCTCGCGTACCACTTCGCCGTCAACGTGACGAGCGAGCTGAAGCGCGAGCTCTTTCCGGGCTTCACCGCGGCGGCGAAGGCGGCGCTGTTGGGCTATTCGTGGCCGGGGAACGTGCGCGAGCTGAAGAACACGGTCGAGAGAAGCGTCTACCGCGCCGAGGACCCTGCGAAGCCGATCGAGCACATACTGTTCGACCCGTTCGACTCGCCGTACGCGCCCGAGCCCGAGCTCGTGCAGCCGGAGGAGCGCCGCGAGGCCGCGCCGGCCGACGATGCGCCGCCGGGCGAGGTGCCCCCCGACTTCCGGGCCGCCGTCGCGGAGTACGAGGTGAAGCTGCTCCGCCGGGCGCTCGAGCGCGCGCAGTTCAAGCAGACCGTCGCGGCCCGGCTGCTCGGCCTGACGTACCACCAGTTCCGCAGTCTTCTGCGCAAGCACAACCTCCTGAAAGCCACGGCCTCCGAGGCCTGAGCGGCCGAGGAGCACGGCCGGCGCTCGCCCGGCCGGGCAGCGGCCGCGTGCTACCATTCGGCTCCGCACGGCGCCTCCGGGCGCCCTCCCGAAAGAGCATCGAGACAGAGAACAATCCATGACCTCAACTGCACAACGGCCGTTCCGCGTCGCGATCACCGGTGCCGCCGGCCAGATCGGCTATCAGCTCGCATTCCGCATCGCGTCCGGCCAGCTCGTCGGCCCGGATCGGCCGGTGATCCTGCAACTGCTCGAGATCACGCCGGCGCTCGGCGCGCTGAACGGCGTCGCGATGGAGCTCG
>CAYWGQ010000068.1:0-18589 GCA_964457725.1 uncultured Gammaproteobacteria bacterium | reverse complement strand
ATAACCCTCCCCCCGGCGAAGCAACGGCCGGTCGATCCCGCCGACCTCGAGCACGCTCCTCGGGCGAATTGCTTCGATGTCCCTGCGGATCCGTGCCAGGAGCTCGTCTAGATAGGCGGGGGAGCTGAAGGCCCCGGGGAATCGTTCCCGTAGACGCTCCGCTTGCAGGCGATTCCAGCGAACCGCGGCGGTCAGCATGCTGCCATTCTCATTATCCGGTATGGACGGAGCACGAGCGGGCCCCGCCGTGTCGTGCCCGTGCGCTCGGTGGCACGAGAATAGCTTACCTGTCGTCCGTCTGGGCAAACCAAGCCGGTGCAGTGCCCCAAGCGGGGTGCCGAGGGTGCCGTCGATGGACGAGCTGAGCGTCGATCTCAAGGGCTATTACGAGGAGTATTACGCTTCCGCCGATCAGCGCGAATGGCGCCGACTGGGTGCGGTGGAAAAGGCGGCGAATATCGTCGCGTTGTGTGGAGGGTTGTCCGTCGCGGAGGTTCTGGAGATCGGCGCCGGTGACGGTGCAGTCCTCGAGCGCCTAGCGGAGCTCGGCTTCGGGGAGCGCCGGTACGCGCTCGAGGTCGCCTCGTCGGCCGTGGAAACGATCAGGAAGAAGAACATCCCGGGAGTGAAGGACTGCGTCCTCTTCGACGGTTATCACGTGCCTTACCCGGATGAGAGGTTCGATCTCGCGGTCCTGAGTCACGTGATCGAGCACGTCGAGCATCCCAGGCAGCTGCTGTACGAAGCGTCGCGGGTGGCCAGGCACGTCTTCGTGGAGGTGCCCCTCGAGGACACCCTCCGCCTCTCGGAGAAAACCGTCTTCGAGCAGGCCGGACACATCAATTTCTATTCTTTGAAGACGATCCGGCTGTTGCTGCGGTCGTCCGGGCTGCACGTGGTGGCCGATTCGGTCACGAACGTGTCGCTCGACACCTACACCTATGCAAAAGGCGCGGCCGGGGCGCTCAACTACCTGATCAAGGAAACGTTCTTACGCGTCAGTAAGCGGGCTGCGACGAGAATTTTCTGCTACCACGCGTCGTTCTTGTGCGTCAGAGGCGGAGCGCGGGAGAGACCGTAGCCCTTCATTGGTCGGCTTGAGAGGATGGCCCGCCCGGCTGCATCGCTGCTATGTGCCGCTCTGCGGCGGCGAAGCGTCGAAGGCACGGTTTATGCATATTTTTGGCGAATAAATCGAGCCGACTTTCTCGTCTTATGAATGCATTCCTAAGGTTTGGAAAACGCCCTTCGCGCGTTGGCAGCGTCTTGTATTTCGGTAAACTGGACCTTAGATTACGGAACCGTTCCGATAGTGATAGCTATTTGATCCTGCAAGAATTCATGTCGAGCGTGCAAGAGGCACAAGCGCAGTTCACAGGGAGAGCGAAATGACCGTCGTGGGCGTGTTCCTCGCCTTCGTGGTCACTGTCGTGTTTTTGTTCGCCCTGCGGCCGGTGGCCGTTGCCGTGGGGCTCGTCGACCTTCCGGGCGGTCGGAAGCGCCATGGCGGTCCAGTACCGCTGATCGGCGGGATTGCGATGTGTATCGGCCTCGGTTTCGGCTCGAGTCTCGTCGCCCCGCCGGAGTTTTGGGGCGCGACGATGATGGGCGTGTTCCTGATGGTGGCCGTCGGGACCATCGACGACCGGTTCGATCTGCCCCCGAACGTCCGGCTGATCGCCCAGACGTGCGCAGCGCTGCTCGTCGTGTTCGGCGCCGAGGTCGTCGTAACCCATCTGGGCTCGCCGTTCTTCTTCCCGCTTCCCCTCGGTCCGTTCGCGGCGCCCTTCACCGTGCTCTTCATCCTGACGCTGGTGAACGCCTTCAACGTCATCGACGGAATCGACGGCCTCGCCGGAGGGCTCGCGCTGCTCGCCCTTGCCGCGCTCGCGATAATCGGCGCGACGACGGATTTCTTCGTCCCGTCAGTGCTCGTGCTGGCGGTCGTTGCCGGCTTCCTGCTGTTCAACCTGCCGCTCGGCTTCAACCGCGCAGTGCGGGTGTTCATGGGCGATGCGGGCAGCACTTTCCTCGGTCTCGTGATCGCCGCCATCGGGATCGCTCTGTGTCAGGGCCGCAATCCCGTCATGGCGCCCGCCATCGGGCTGTGGCTCATCGCGGTGCCCGTCTTCGATCTCTTCGCGGCGGTCGTGAGACGCCTGATGGACGGCGTTTCGCCGTTTGCCCCGGATCACGAGCACTTGCACCACGTTCTGATGGAGCACGGCCTCTCGACGCGGGGAACTCTCGGCGTGATGCTGTCGCTCGCCGCATTGTTCGCGAGCATAGGCGTCGCCGGAAACGCTGCCGCGATGCCGGACGGCGTGATGGTGCTCGGATGGTTCGCCGCGTTCGCGTTCTATTACCAGCTGATGCGGCATCCTCGGGTGGTCGTGCGCATCATCAATGCGGTGAGTCGGGCCGGCACGGCGCCGCCGTTCTCCCAGCGAGCGAAGTAGCGTCGTCCCGCGGGAACGGGACTATCGCCGACTCGCCGCTTCGGTGCCGGTACGGCGCCCGGAGGGGGTGCTAGACTCCTGCGGTGGACCAGATCATCGTTCCAGTGATCCTCTCGGGCGGATCCGGCACCCGTTTGTGGCCGCTATCGCGGAATCTCCGCCCGAAGCAGTTCTTGCCGCTCGTATCGTCTCGTACGCTGTTCCAGGAGACTTTGCTTCGCGTGCAGTCGCTGCGCGGCGTGCAAGGCGTCGAGCTCGGGGATCCGATCGTGGTCTGCAACGAAGCCCATCGGTTCCTCGTGGCCGAGCAGCTCCGCGAGCTGGACCTCTGCGCAGCGGCGATCGTTCTCGAGCCCGCGGGCCGCAACACCGCGCCCGCCGTCGCCGTGGCGGCGATACACGCCGAGCAGGCGGCCGGGTCCGGAGCCGATCCCGTCCTGCTCGTGCTGCCGGCCGACCACGTGATCGCGGACGGCGAAGCGTTCGTTGCGGCCGTCGGTCACGCGCTCGCAGCCGCGTCGACCGGCGCATTGGTTACTTTCGGCGTCGTGCCCGACAGGCCGGAAACGGGCTACGGCTACATCCGTCGCGGTGCGGATCGGGGCCGCTGGGCGTTACTGGAGGAGTTCGTCGAGAAGCCGGATCTCGCTACTGCCCGAGGCTACGTCGCTTCCGGCCGTTACCTGTGGAACAGCGGCATGTTCGTGTTCACGGCCGCGTCCTATCTCGCCGAGCTCGGCCGGCACGCTCCGGAGATGGAGCGCGCGTGCCGCGCGGCTCTACGAGAGGCCGCCGTCGACGCGGATTTCGTCCGGCTCGGCGCGGCTTTCGCCACTTGCCCGGCCGACTCGATCGATTATGCGGTAATGGAGAAGACCGCTCATGCAGCCGTCGTGCCGCTCGATGCCGGCTGGAGCGACGTCGGATCGTGGCCGGCGCTGCACGACGTGCTCGAGAGGGACGGCGACGGGAATACGGTGCGCGGAGCGGTCGTGGCGCTCGGTTGCGAGAACACGTACGTCGCAGCTCATAGCCGGTTGGTCGCTGCCGTCGGGCTGCGCGACGCGATCGTCGTCGAGACTCGCGATGCCGTCCTCGTGACGACGCGCGCAAACGCGCAGAACGTCAAGCAGGTCGTGGACCGGCTGAATCGGGACGATCGCGCGGAAATCCGGGAGCCCGCGCTCGATCGGCGCGAGGAAGACTGAGCGGCGGACGCTCGCTACCCCGGAGAAGCCGCCGCAGCGGACCGGTCGATGTGCGCGAGCGCCCTTGCGATTCGCTCGAGCGTGCGGTCGCGTCCGACGAGCAGCAAGGTGGTGCCTATCGGCGGCGAGGCCGAGCTGCCCGTCAGCGCCACGCGCAACGGCTGCGCGACCTTCCCGAGCTTCAGGCCCTGCTCGGCGGCGACTCGCTCGACGGCGCTCTGAGTCGACTCCTCGGTCCACTCGGTCAGCGTCGCCAGCGCTTCCCTGAGCGCGGCCAGCGGCTGCCGTGCCGCGGGGCGAAGCTGCGCCTTCGCGGCGTCGGCGTCGTACTCGCCGAGCTCGCCGTAGTACGGCAGCGCCCGTTCCGCCATCTCCGCGAGCGTCTGGCTCCTCTCTCGGAACGCCACGACCGTCAGCTCGAGCGGCGGCCCGTCCTCGACCTTCCGTCCGCGGCGGGCGAGCTGCTCGGCGAGCAGCGGCGCCACGCGCTCGGGCGGCGTCCGCATCAGGTGCTGCTGGTTCACCCACGCGAGCTTCGCCGGATCGAAGCTCGCGGCCGAGCGGCTGACGCCGTCGAGGTCGAAGTGCTCGATCATCTCCTCCCGCGTGAAGATCTCCTGGTCGCCGTGCGACCAGCCGAGGCGCAGCAGGTAGTTCAAGAGCGCATCCGGCAGGAAGCCGGCCTCCCGATACTCGAGCACGCTGACGGCGCCGTGGCGCTTCGAAAGCTTCGCCCCGTCCGGACCATGGATCATCGGCAGATGCGCGTAGGCGGGCGGCTCGAGGCCGAGCGCCCGAAACAGGTTGATCTGTCGGGGCGTGTTGTTCACGTGGTCGTCGCCGCGGATCGCATGGGTGATCCGCATGTCCGCGTCGTCGACGACGACCGTGAAGTTGTACGTCGGCGTGCCGTCGGAGCGCAGGATGATCAGGTCGTCGAGCTCGGCGTTTGCGAAGACGATCCGGCCCTTGACGAGGTCGTCGATGACGACGTCGCCGTCCAGCGGGTTCTTGAAGCGCACGACTGGGGAGACGCCCGGCCGCTCGCGGCCGCCGGCGCGGCAACGGCCGTCGTAGCGGGGCTTCAGGCCCTTCGCCTGCGCCTCGGCGCGCATCGCGTCGAGCTCCTCGCGCGTGCAGTAGCAACGATAGGCGTTGCCCGCGGCGAGCAGCTGCTCGGCGGCTTCGCGATACCGGTCGAAGCGCTGGGTCTGATAGAACGGCCCCTCGTCGGCGTCGAGGCCCAGCCACGCCAAGCCTTCCAGGATCGCGTCGATCGCGGCCTGGGTCGAGCGCTCGCGGTCCGTGTCCTCGATCCGGAGGATGAACGTGCCGCCGTGGTGGCGCGCGTAGAGCCAAGCGTACAGAGCGGTCCGGACGCCGCCGATGTGGAGGTAGCCGGTGGGTGAGGGGGCGAAGCGGGTGCGGGGGGCGGCGGACATGCAATGCTCGGAGCAAAACCAAGATATTGTGGCTGTGACGGGCCGCGAAGCAAGGCAAACCGTGACCGGGATCACAAGGTGTTGTGTCGCCAATCGCCAACAGTTTGCGGTCGAGCTCTAGGGCCCTCCAGAATCTTGAAAGTTTAAGCCACCGATCAAACGTGCATGGCCGCGAGGTTACCGCTCTTCGAAACGATACGTGGAGCTTCCCGGACGTGCGCGCTGGCGCTCGCGGTCGTGCTCGTCGCGTCTTGCGGCGGCGACGACGGCGGCAGCCCCGCTGCTCAATCGGGCAACCAGCCGGCAAGCGGCACGCCGCCGGGCGCCACGCCGCCGGGCGGAAACTCGGCGCCGACGATTGCCGGCAATCCGTCCGGCTCCGTGATGCAAGGCGTTCAGTACCGGTTCGTGCCGACCGCGTCGGATGCCGACGGCGACCCTCTCACGTTCACGATCGAGAACGCTCCGCCGTGGGCGAGCTTCAATCCGCAGACCGGTCGGCTGCAAGGGACGCCGAGCGCGGGCGACGTCGGAACCTACGAGAACATCAGGATCAGCGTATCGGACGGCCGGGCGACGACCTCACTCGCGAGCTTCAGCATTCGCGTGGTTGCGACCGCCGGCGGCTCGGCCACTCTGACGTGGCAGCCTCCGACTCAACGCACCGACGGCACGCCGCTGACGGACCTCGCGGGGTACAAGGTGTACTGGGGCACGGCCCCGAACGACTTCTCGTCGTCGATCACCATTTCCAATCCGGGGATATCGACCTACGTCATCGAGAACCTGACTCCGGCGACGTGGTACTTCGTGGCGACGGCCGTCGATTCGAAGGGACTCGAGAGCGGGTTCTCGAACGTCGCTTCGAAGGTGATCCGTTAGGAGTAGTTGGCGGCGGACGCCGCTTCCTCTGCTCGGCTGGGCTGTGGTGGTGGGCGATGCTGGGATTGAACCAGCGACCTCTCCCGTGTGAAGGGAGCGCTCTCCCGCTGAGCTAATCGCCCTCCCGGCCGTCGCGGACGAGTGTAAGCGGCGCCCGGTCCGGGGTCAAACGGGCGCTCGACCTCCCAGAAATCCGCGTTTCGGCGGGCCCATCGCGCTCGGTGAGCGGCGATGCCGCAGCAGGATGTGTATTGGGTCAATGCGGCGCGGAACCCAATCGGGCTAACATTACGGCGCTGTCAGGCGCGGAACTATCGTACGCGAGCAGGCTTGCCGGCACCTTCGCGCTGTAGGCGCCGGGTGCGCTCCGCCGTGCGACGAGCCTGATCGACAATGGATGTCGACGGTGCGTGAACGGTCGACCCGACCGGCAGTGTCCGGCGTCTGCGTTACTTCGAGGGGTGATGATGCGAGTTACGATTTTCGGTACGGGCTACGTCGGGCTGGTCACCGGCGCGTGTCTGGCGGACGCCGGCAACCACGTGATGTGCGTCGACATCGATGCGCAGAAGGTCGAGCGGCTGACGCGCGGTGAGATTCCGATCTACGAGCCCGGACTCGAGACGATCGTGAAGCGTTCGGTCGAGGCCGGCCGGTTGCAGTTCACGACGGACGCCGATGCCGGCGTTGCGCACGGCTTGTTCCTGTTCATCGCCGTCGGCACCCCGCCCGACGAGGACGGCTCGGCGGATCTGCGGCACGTCCTCGAAGTCGCCCGCTCCATCGGGGCGCGGATGACCGAGTACCGCATCGTGATCAACAAGTCCACCGTCCCGGTCGGGACGGCCGACAAGGTCCGGGCCGAGCTTCAAGCCGCCCTGGCGGCCCGCGGCGAGGCGATCGAGTTCGACGTCGTGTCCAATCCGGAGTTTTTGAAGGAAGGGGCGGCGGTCGAAGACTTCATGAAGCCCGACCGGATCATCGTCGGCACCGACAACCCGCGCACGGCAGAGCTGCTGCGGCAGCTTTACGAGCCCTTCAACCGCAATCACGACCGGTTGCTCGTGATGGATATCCGGTCCGCCGAGCTCACGAAATACGCCGCGAACGCGATGCTCGCGACCAAGATCAGCTTCATGAACGAGCTCGCCAATCTGGCGGAGCATCTCGGTGCGGACATCGAGCACGTGCGAGTCGGCATCGGCTCGGATCCGCGTATCGGTTATGCCTTCATCTACCCTGGATGCGGATTCGGCGGATCGTGCTTCCCGAAGGACGTTCGTGCGCTCGCGGCGTCGGCCGCGGTCGCCGGCTATCGCGCCGAGGTTCTGCGCGCCGTGCACGAGGTGAACGAACGGCAAAAGCGCGTGCTGTTCGACAAGATCAACGGCTACTACGGCGGCGATTTGCGCGGCAAAGTGATCGCGCTCTGGGGCTTGTCGTTCAAACCCAATACCGACGACATGCGGGAGGCCTCGAGCCGCACGCTGATGGAATCGCTCTGGAAGGCGGGGGCGCAGGTACGGGCGTACGATCCCGTCGCGCGGCACGAAGCAGAGCGCATCTACGGCAAGAGAGCGGATCTGGTGCTATGCAAGCAGGCCGACGAAGCGCTCAGCGGCGCCGATGCGCTCGCCATCGTCACCGAGTGGCGAGAGTTTCGCAGCCCCGATTTCGGCGCGATCAAAGCGGCGCTTCGCGACCCGGTCATTTTCGACGGCCGCAATCTCTACGATCCACAAGTGCTGAAGCGGCAGGGTATTCGATATTTCGGCATCGGCAGGGGGGAGTCGGTGAGCCTGTCCGGGGAGCAGCAGATCGCCGTCACGGCTTGAGAGTCGCGCTTTGCCGACCCGATAGCCTGGGCGTTCGCGTTCCGAGCGGGCCGCTCCGTCATCAATGCTGGGAGTCATCAGTTACGGATCGGCGGCCCTCCTTTACGGCGTAACCGCCGTCATCGTCGTGGCCAGCAGCCCGCGGAGCCGGCGGGCGGTGTTGCTGGCCGCGGCCGTCGTGACGTCCGGCGTTTGGGCCGGCGGCATCGTGATGGCGCTGATGGGCGCGCCCTTTCCGGTCGCGGTGCTGATCGGGCTCGATGCGCTGCATCTGTTCGTCTGGACGGCCTGCGTCGTGTCGTGGCTGCCCCGGGCTGCTACACGACGATGGCTGCTCGTCGGTTCCGCGGCGGCCGGGCTGTTCGCCGTAACGATGTCCTGGCCGACGCTCGAGGCGGACGTCGTCAGCGACAACAGCTATCCGGGTCTCGTGCTGGCGGCGATGTTCGCGGTCCTCGCCGTGGAGCAGGTCTATCGCAACGCTCAGGACGAGGCCAGACGCCAGCTGCGGCTGCTGTGTGTCGCCGCGGGCGGCATAGCGACGACCGACATCTTCGTCTATTCGCACGCGGCGTTGCTCGGAGCCCCGGAAACGATTTTCTGGGAAGCGCGAGGTTTCGCCAACGTGCTCGTCCTTCCGCTGATAGTGCTCAGCGTCCGGAAGCAGCCCGGTTGGGAGAGAGAGCTCTTCGTCTCGCGGGACGTCGTCTTCTACACGGCGAGCCTGCTCGGTGTCGGGGCGTACCTGCTGGCCATGGGGGTGGTCGCGTACGTCATTCGGGCCATCGGAGCGGAGTGGAGCTTCAGGCTCGACCTCGCCTTTCTCGTCGCAGGCTGCGCGGGGCTCCTCGTGGCGCTGTTCTCGTCGAGCATTCGCGGGCGCTTCCGGGTCTCCGTTCTCAAGCACTTCTTTCGGAGCAAGTACGACTATCGCGCCGAGTGGTTGCGCTTGACGCAAATCTTGTCGCGCACCGGCGATCTGCAGCAATCGGCCGCGAGCGGGCTGGAAGGTTTGGCGAGAATCATCGGTAGCCCGAGAGGGGACCTGTACGTCGAGCGGGACGGGTATCGGTACGACTGGCTGTGCTCTCTCGGCAAGGAGCCTCCGCCCGCGCAGCATTACGACCGCGAGCACCCGCTCGTCGCGTTTCTAGCGCAGAGCCGCTGGGTGGTCGACAGCGAGGAGTACGCGGCCGAGCCGCACCGCTACGGCACCGCGTTCGGACATCCCGACGAAGCAGTCCTGCCGGAAAGCACGATCGTCGTTCCGCTGGAGCAGCGGGGACATCTGCAGGGCTTCGTCTTGCTGGGCAAGCCGGCGGGATTCGGCAAGCTCAACTTCGACGATCACGACATACTCAAGACTGCCGGACGCCAAGTGGCGGCGGTGCTCGCTCAGGCGCTCGTGCAGGAGAAGCTCGCCGAGACTCGCCAGTTCGAAGCGATGAATCGGCTCTCGGCTTTTCTGATGCACGATCTGAAGAACGTGGTCGCCCAGCAGAGCCTCGTCCTCGCGAACGCCGAGCGCTTCAAGCATCGCCCGGACTTCATCGACGACGCGTTCGCCACCATTCGTGGCGGCACCGAGCGCATCAAGAAAGTGCTCGAGGAGCTCGCTGCCGCCTCGCGTACCAAGACGGCGTCAGGCCGAGTGGACGTCTCGAAAGTGCTGATGGAAGTGCGCTCGCAATGCGCGGATCGTGAGCCGGTTCCCGAGATTCAGCTCGAGGCGCAACCGGCATGGGTACGGATGGACCGAGACGAGCTGACGAGCGCGATCCTTCATCTGGTGCGCAACGCACAGGACGCGACGCCGCCCGATGGGAAGGTGACGCTCCGAGTCGGCAAGGCGAACGGCCAAGTTACCGTCACGATTGCCGACACGGGGTGCGGCATGGACGTGGCGTTCCTCCGCGACCGTTTGTTCCGGCCATTCGACAGCACGAAGGGCGAGGAGGGAATGGGTATCGGGGCCTATCAAGCGAGGCACATCGTCCGGCGAGCAGGTGGCGAGCTCGACGTCTCGAGCGGCGTCGGGCGCGGGACTTGCTTTACGATCGAGCTGCCGGCGTCGGAATAGGGCGCGGCTGAGGAAACGGATCCCCAAAAAAAGAAGGAGACCCGCGAGGGGTCTCCTTCGATGCATTCGAGAATTACCGGGGCTTAGGCGCTGCGTCGTCGGCGTGCACCGAACGCGAAGGCGGCGAGGCCGGCGCCGAGCAGCGTCAGCGTCGCCGGCTCCGGCACTGCGTGCGGGGCCCTCAGCAACGAGATCTTGGCGGTTACCGTGCCGCTCAACGCCGAGCAGGACTCGCACGAGGCGCTGAAGCCTTCGAACGACACGCCGAACAGGCCGCCGTCGCCGAACGCGATCGGGTCGGGGTTGCTCAGCACGTTGATGCTGCCGTCTGCGAAGCCGAACCCGAGCACGTTCAAGATCACCCCTGCGCCCCCGAGCAGCCCCGAGGCGTTGCCGAGCACGGGCGCCGCGAAGTTCAGGGTCGCGTCGATGAATCCGGCCACGACACCGGAACCCGACACGGAGATATCCAAGAACTTGACGGTCTTCGATTCGCCGACGTCGAGGGCAAACGTGCCCGCGAGCTCGGGGTTCGGGGTGACGTTGACCGTGGAGCCGAGCGCAAACCCGTATGCGGTCGCGGACCCGCCGGAAATCTCGAACGCGATCGGCACCGCACTGGCGGACGAGGCCCAGAAAGCGATGATGGGCAGCGCGAGCGCGCCTTGCAGCAGCTTCTTCAGCATTCGGCTCTCCCGGCGGATTGGTCTCGAAGACGCGCTTTCTTTGCAGAAAACGTACCAAGTCAGGGAACTGCCAGCAATTCAGTCAGTTGCATCCAGTGCGCGGGGGTGCGGAACCTCTGGTTGTAAAGAAATCCGACGCCTCGACCGAGCTCGGTGGGTGGCCGAGCGTCGAGCCCGTCCAGAGTGTCGAGTGGGTCCGTGCGATCGGCCCATCCGGCCCTTAGAATCGGCCGATCCCATACTGACCGCTTCCGAGGCACGACGCCGCGGTGCCCTGATGCGGTCCGTTGCACTCGAGCAAGGGACTATTACAACGACAAGATGAGCGGGGACCTCGCTTCAGCGACTACCAAGCCGGTTCGGTTCGTTGCGGTGCCCACGAGTGCCGCAGCGTTGCCGACGCTCGCCGCGGTCGTCTTGGTGGCCTGGCTCAGCATTCCTACGCTCGCGTCCGTCGTGCCGTCGTGGCGCCAGTACGACTATTCGCACGGCTACCTGGTGCCGCTGCTGGCTGCGCTGCTGCTCGTCGTCGAGTGGCGGCGCGGGCCGGCGACACTCGCGGCGCCGAGCAGGATCGGCTTCGCGTTCTTCTTGCTGATGGTGACGACGATGGTCGCGGCGCAGGCATCGAGCACGCCCGCGGCCGCCCAGCTCGCGATGCCGCTGGCATGGATCGGGACCGTGTGGGCATTGACGGGTGCGCGGACGGCTCGCCGCTTCGCGCTCCCGCTCGGCTTCTTCTACTTCGCGACGCCGGTGTGGCACCTCGCGACCGATGCCCTTCAGGCTCTGACCGTCGCCGTCGTCTCGACTGTGGTTCGAGTCGCTGGTATGCCGGCGTTCGTCGAAGGGAACTTCATTCACCTGCCGAGCGGCACGTTCGAGGTCGAAGGAGGCTGTGCCGGTCTGCGTTTCGCCATCGTCGCGGCGGCGCTCGGCCTGTTCAGCGGCGTTCTGCATCACCGCGGTTGGTCGCGCCCGCTGCTGCTCGCCGCCGTCGCGCTCGCGCTCTCCGTGGTCGGCAACTGGGTGCGCGTGCTGATCCTCGTCGTCGTCGGGCACGTCTCCGACATGCAGCACTATCTGCTCACGGTGGAGCACAGCATGCTCGGCTGGACGATATTCGTTCTCTGCATCCTGCCGGTTCTGTTTCTCGACCGGTTCCTGCAAGCTCGCGAGCGTCCGGCTGCGGGCGGCGGTGTCCCTCCTGCGCGAGCAGGAGGGACGAAGACCGTCGTGGCCTATGCAGTCTGCGCCGTTTTGGCGGCGGGCGTTTGGCTGAACAGCCGTGTGACGTCGGCGGAGGAGGAGGTGGGGCTTACCGCCGCGACGATGCCCAGCGTCGATGTGCCCGGTTGGACTCGCGCGGCGGCCTGGTCTGACGCGAGCCTGCCGACGTTCGTCGGAGCGACGATGCAAACCGCCGGCTGGTATCTGAACGGGAACGCACGAGTCGGCGCTTTCCTCGCACATTACGCGATCCAGCGGCAGGGCCACGAGATCGTATTCGCGGACAACGACCCGGCGGGTGCGTTCGCGACCGTCCGAAGGCGGAGTGACGTCCGGGTGGAATCCGCCTCGGGCCGCTCCATGCCCTTCCGCGAGCTCGAAGTGGCCGACTCGGCCGCGAGCGTGCGGCTCGTCTGGGTCGGCTTCCGGGTCGCCGGAATCCCGGTCGCGAGCACGATCGGCGCAAAGGCCCTGCAGGCGATTGCGGCCGTCCGGGGGCGGCGCGACGCACAGGTGATCGTGCTGACGGCTCTTTGCACGAGCGAGTGCACCGAGGCTCGATCGTCGCTGTCGCGCTACGCCGCGGCGGCGGTCGACGTGCTGTACGAGCAGGCGGACGCCTTCGGGAAAGGCAGTCCGCCCATCCTTTGAAAGTGGGGGAACCGATGCTGCGACTACGGACGCGAACGCGACTCGCCATAACCGCTTCCTGCCTCGCGCTCGCCCTCGCGGTCGGCGCGTGTGCCCGCATCGACCCCGAGCAGGAGCTTGCGCAGGCCGCCGCGGCCCTGGCCCGTAGCGACTACGGCGAGACTTCGATCCGGCTGAACAACGTCATCCAGGCCGAGCCCGGCAACGCCGATGCACGGAAGCTGCGCGGCGAGCTCGGTTTGCTGATCGGTAATTACACGATCGCTGTGGACGACCTCGAGCGCGCGCTCGAGCTCGGCGCGCCGCTCGAATCCGTCGCGCTCGGCCTTGCCGAGGCGTTGACGGCGACCGGCCGAGCGGAGCAGGCGCTCGACCTGCTGGACTCCGCCGAAGCCGCTTTGGGCGGCGATCCGGCGTATTTCACGGCTCGCGCAGAGGCGCTGCTCGGTCTCGGCCGCGCGGGGGAGGCCGAGTCTGCGCTTGCGGCGCTCGATCGCGCCGGAGCCGATGATCCGCGTGCACAGATCGTACGGGCGCGCGCCGCGTTCGCCCGGAACGACGTCCTCGAAGCGGAGCGTCTGCTCGAGCGAGCCCTTGCGGCGAGCCCGGAGGATCCGCGTTTGCTCACGGCTCGTGCCGATCTCTACGCGCGCACCGATCGCTTCCCCGAGGCGGCAGCAGATCTGCTGCGCGCGGCCGATGCATACCGCGCCTCGGCGCTGACGACCCGCGAGGCCGGGACGCTGCTGGCGCTCGCACAGATCGACCTGGCCCGGAACGACCTGGAAGCGCTCGACCGTACGGTCGCACGCTTGGCGGAGTCGGCGCCTCAAGCGACCGTTACTGCCTATCTGCAGGCGCTGGTCGAGTATCGCCGCGGGCGTTTCGACGAAGCCGCGAGCCTGATCCAGCCGCTCGTGGGATCGGGCGCGGACACCGTGCAGCTCCGCGTGCTGCTCGGCGCGATCAACCTGGCGCAAGGGAATCTCGGCCAAGCGGAGCAGCAATTCCTGGCCGTCTTGGCGGCGTCGCCACGCGATCCGGCGGCTGTGAAGCTGCTCGCCGAAACCCGGTTGCGTCAGCAGCGGCCCGACGCGGCCTTGGCGGCCCTACGCGACGTCGAGGCGATCGCGGCCGACGACCCGCAGATCGGGTTATTGAGCGGGCTCGCCAGCATCCTGACGGGCGACACCGAGCAAGGCCTGCTGTATCTCGAGCAAGCCGCGTCGCTCGACCCGGCCAATGATCTCGTGCGGCTGCAGCTCGCGCGGGCGTACCTCGCCGCGGGGCGCGACGCCGACGCTGCAGAATTGCTGAGGGACACCTTCGGCGGCGGTTCGGCAGCGCTCGAGGGCAGACTGTTGCAGCTGTTCGCCGATATCCGACGGGGCGAGGGCGATCAAGGTGCGGCCGTCGCCGAGCAGCTGCTCGCGGACTTCCCCGCCGAGCCGCGTGCGCTCGTTGCAGCGGCCATCGCCTTTCAGATGCGCGGCGAGACGGTGCGTGCGCGGGAGCTCTTCGAGCGCGCGGCGGCTCTCGACCCGGACAGCACGACCGTGCAGCTGTTCATCGCGGCCGGACTGGTGCAGGAAGGCAGGTCGCAGGACGCCGAGCGGCTGCTCGCCGGCGTCGTCCGGGAGCAGCCGACCAACGTCCAGGCGCTGACCGCGCTCGCGGAGCTGCTGGCCGCGCGCGGGGCCGTCGGCGAAGCGGCCGACCTGCTGCGCCGGGCCGCGGAGCAGTCGCTCTCGCCGGCGCCGCGGCTCGCGCTCGCACGGCTTCATATCGTCCAGGGCGCGTTGACCGAAGCGAAGCAGGAGATAGACATCGCGGCGGCGGCTGCACCCGATCATCCGGAGGTCGGGGCGCTGAGGGGGCTACTCGCCCTCGCCGAGGGACGCCCCGCGGACGCGGCGGCGTTGCTAGCGAGAGTCGAGCCGCTGCTGCCGAACCGCATCGGCGTAACGCTCGCGCTCGCCCGGGCGGAGCTCGCGAGCGGGCAGGCGGAGGCGGCCCGGAACCGATTGCGCGGGGTCGTTGCCGCGGCGCCGCGGTCGCTGCCGCTTCGTCTCGCGCTCGGCGAGGCGGAGCTCGCGGTCGGCAACGCGGCCGAAGCGCTCGCGATCGCCAATGCGCTCAAGGTCGACTTCCCGGCGAACAGCGAGGGGTATCAGCTCGAGGCGCTCGTGCAGATCGCCGAGCGGCGTTACGACGCGGCGGTCGCGAGCTCGGCGGCCGCCTTCGACCGGGAGCCGACGTGGCTCGTACTGACGCGTCTGTTGTCGACCCTCCAGCTCGCGGGACGGTCGAACGAGGCCATCGAAGCGGTGGGGCGATGGACCGCGTCCAACCCCCAGCACCTGACCGGCGTCTTGACGTACGCGGGCTTGCTGCAGGATGCCGGTCGGCTGGAGGAGGCGTTGGAAGCCTATCTCCGGGCGCTTGCGATCGACGGCTCCAATCTGATCGCGTTGAACAACGGCGCGTGGTTGAGCCGGACGCTCGAGAGGCCTGGGGCGCTCGCGCTCGCCGAGCGTGCGCTGCAGCTCGCGCCCGACAACCCTGCGGTGCTCGATACGTTGGGGTGGGTCCTGCTCGCCGAAAACCGTGAACGGGACGCTATCTCCCATCTCGCCCGGGCCGCAGAATTGGCACCCGGAGTTCCGGAAATCCGCTACCATCTAGCCGAGGGTCTTGCAGCGCTCGGGCGTTCCGCTGAAGCTCGCGAAGTCCTCCTCGAGCTGCTACGAGAACCGGAGTTCGGTCAGCGGGCGGACGCACAGCGCTTGTTGGAGTCTTTGTGAAGGCGCACCGAACGACATGAGATTACTCCACGCTTTGATTCGCCGGCTCGCGCCCGCGCTCGTGCTCGGCACGCTATTGGTCGCCTGCGGCCACACCCAGGAGCGGGGCGATTCGCTGCCCGCGGCGACGGCGTCCGAGACCGGCGAGTATCTGATCGGCCCCGGAGACACGCTTCAGGTCTTCGTCTGGGGCCAGCCCGATCTTTCCGTCACGGTGCCCGTGCGTCCCGACGGGCGTGTCTCGACGCCGCTGATCGAGGATATCGTGGCGGTCGGCAAGACGCCGACGCAGCTGGCGCGCGAGATGGAGCAGGTGCTGTCCGAGTACATCCGGTCGCCGGAAGTGAACGTCATCGTGCAGGGCTTCGTCGGCACGTTCGGCCGCCAGATCCGCGTGCTCGGCCAGGCGGCCGAGCCGCGGGCCGTGCCCTATCGGGATCGGATGACGCTGCTCGACGTGATGATCGAGGTCGGCGGGCTCACCCGGTTCGCGGCCGGCAATCGATCGCGGGTCGTCCGGACGGTCGACGGCCGGAGCCGCGAGATCCGCGTGCGGCTCGACGATCTGATGAACCGCGGCCGCATCGAAGAGAACATCGTCATGCAGCCCGGCGACATCGTCATCATCCCGGAGGCGGTGTTCTAAGCGCGGTCCCCTATGCAAGAGGTCCTGCATCAGGTTTTGTCCGAGCTCCGGAGCGCGTGGCGGTTTCGGTGGTATGCAGTCCTCGCGGCTTGGGCGGTCACGCTCGTCGGGTTGGGCGTCGTCATCTGGTTGCCGAACGTCTACGAGGCTTCGGCACGCGTCTACGTCGACGGCTCATCCGTGCTGCGTCCGTTGCTGGGCGACCGGATCGTTGCGCCGGACATCGGCACGCACCTGCTCTATGTGCGGCAAGCGCTGCTCGGTCGCGAGTATCTGGAGCGTGTCGCGAACGAAAACGGCCTCGATACGATCTCGGTGACTCCGGCCCAGCGCGAAGCGATTTTGGAGGGCTTGCGGTCGGAGATCGTCATCGAAGCGACCCCGGCCGGGCCCGACATGGGCGGCCGATCGGGGCTCAGCAGCATCTTCACGATCAGGTTCCGCGACGAGCGCCCGCAAGTCGCCGTCGGCGTCGTCCGCTCCCTGCTGAACTCGCTGATCGAGGACACGCTCGGTGCGAACCGTGAAGGCACGGACGTCGCCGCGCGCTTCCTGGACGAGCGAATAGCGGAGTACGAAGCGCGTTTGCAGCAGGCGGAGCAGGCGTTGGCGCAGTTCCAGCGGGCGAACGCCGGCAAGTTGCCGGGATCCGAAGGCAACTACTTCGAGCGCATGCAGCGGGAGCGGGAAGCCCTCGAGCAAACCGCTCGAACGTTGCGTTTGACGCAATCCCGCCGCGAGCGGCTGCAGCAGCAGCTCACGAGCGAAGCTCCGTTGCTCGCCGACGATCCGAGCCTGAGCCGGGAGCCTCGTCCGAACAGCATCGACGCTCGCATCCGCGACCAGCGAGCAGAGCTCGACCGCCTGCTTCTGCAGTACACCGAGCGCCACCCGGAGGTCATCGCGCGGAAGGAGGCGCTGGAGCGTCTCGAAGCGCAACGCGCGGAGCAGTTGCGGGCCCTCGGCATCTCCGATGCCGACGTGCAGCTCTCGGCGCTCGGCACGAACCCCGTGTATCAGGCCCTGCAGATCGCGCTGAACGAGGTGGACGTCGAGATCGCGACGCTCGAGGCCGATATTCGCGACCGCGAGCGGCGGCTGGAAGAGCTGCAAAGCCTGATCGACGAGGTGCCCGGCGTCGAGGCAGAGCTCGCGCGCCTGAACCGGGACTACAACGTCGTCTACGATCAGTACCAGGCGTTGATCCGAAGCCGCGAGACACAGCAGCTGTCCCAGCAGGCTTCCGCCACGGATCAGGTCGAGTTTCGAGTCCTGAATCCGCCGCGCGCGGAGCTCGAGCCGGTCGCTCCGCCGCGACTATCGCTCCTCGGGGCGGTCCTTGCCGCGGCGCTGGGCGGCGGCGCCGGGCTAAGCTATTTACTCGCGCAGCTGAAACCGGTGTTCACGAATGCCCGAACGCTCCAAACGTTGAGTGGATACCCGGTGCTCGGCACGGTTAGCCGGGTTGCGCTCGATCCTCGTGCTACGTTCCGGCGCCGCCTCGCGCTCGCGTCCTTCTCAGCCGCGATCGGAGGTATGTTCGCGCTCGTAGCCGGTGCCGCCCTGTATGAGGCAGTAGGCCCCGGTGTGCATTCGCTATTGGGCGGAATCTGATGGGTCGAATAGAAGACGCGCTGCAGAAGCTACAGGCGAGAGCACAACGTCCGCCGACCTCTGCGCCCAAGCTCCCGCCACAGCGGCTCGGCACGGTCGTGCCGCGCGAGCATTCATACGCCGGCAAGCGTATCCTCGTCGACCCGGCTCAGCTGCGGGCACACGGTCTGCTCGCGCCTGACGCTGAGCACCGCCGACTGGCTGAGCAGTACCGGACGATCAAGCGGCCGCTGATCCGAAACGCAAATCCGAATCTCGATCCGCCCACGCCTCGCGGCAATCTGATTATGGTGGCTTCGGCTCTGGCCGGCGAAGGCAAGACCTTCACGTGCGTCAATCTGTGTCTGAGCATCGCACGCGAGCGGGATTGGAGCGTCGTTCTCGTCGACGGCGACTGCAGCAAGCCGCACCTGACGCAGCTTTTCTCCGCCGAGCGGGAGCCCGGTCTCACGGATCTGTTACGGGACGAAACGCTCGACTTCGACTCGCTGGTGATGCCGACCGACGTTGATGGCCTGTCGCTGTTACCTGCCGGGTCGCGCGATCCGCACGCGTCCGAGCTGCTTGCGAGCAAGCGTATGGAGGAGCTGTGCGAGAGCCTGTGGGCCGACGTCGGGGGGCGCATCATCGTGTTCGACTCCTCGCCGCTGCTGCTGACGACGGAAGCGCCGGTGCTCGCCTCGCAAGTCGGTCAGGTCGTGGTCGTCGTGCGCGCGAACGTCACGCCGCAGCAGGCGGTGCTCGCGGCGCTCGACCGCCTGGACCAAACGAAAGCGATCGGCTGTGTGCTCAACCAAAGCTGGGGCAGCGCAGAGCCGGGCGAGGAGTATGGATATTACGGTTACGGCGATTCGCCGACGTCCTGAGGAAATCCTTGACAACGAAATTCTTCAAGTCCGCATCTGCAGCGGGCGTCCTCGTGGCGGCATTGGCAGGCTCGCCGGTAGCAGTTGCGCAAGAGGCAACCACTGATCGACCGACGGCGCATCTCCAGCTCGGTTTCGGCCAGTCCGACAACGTCAACCGGGATGAAACCGAGACGCGATCGGACG
>CAYWGQ010000067.1:0-18878 GCA_964457725.1 uncultured Gammaproteobacteria bacterium | reverse complement strand
ACCGTGTAGGTCTTGCCGGAGCCGGTGACACCGAGCAGCGTCTGCTTCGCGAGCCCGCTCTCGAGCCCGTCGACGAGCCCGGCGATCGCCGCCGGCTGGTCGCCCGCCGGCTCGTAGTCGGCGACGAGCTTGAGTTCCTTGCCTGACATCTGCTCTCTTGCGTGCGTGGTTTCCGGGCTCGGCTTAAGATAGGCGAGCCCGCATTATAAGGTTTCAGCCGTTGACTATCCGTCTCGCGGAGCGCGTTCGACGCCTCCCCGCCTCTCCCACGGTCGCGATGACGACGCGCGCCGCGAGGCTGCGCGAAGCCGGCCGGGACATCGTCTCGTTGAGCGCCGGCGAGCCCGATTTCGACACCCCCGAGCACATCAAGGACGCGGCGCGTGCGGCCCTCGACCGCGGCGAGACGAAGTACACGCCCGTCGACGGCACACGTCGTTTGAAGGATGCGATCGCCCGGAAGTTCCGCCGCGACAACGGGCTCGAGTACGCGCCCGAGCAGATCCTCGTCTCGAGCGGCGCGAAGCAATCCTGCTTCAACGCGTGTCTCGCGCTTCTCGGCCCCGGGGACGAGGCGATCGTGCCGGCGCCCTACTGGGTTTCGTATCCGGAGCTCGTCCGGATCGCCGACGCGGAACCCGTGATCGTCCGCGCCGGCCCCGAGCAGGCGTTCAAGATGCGGCCGGCCGAGCTCGCCGCGGCGATCACGCCGGCGACGCGGCTCCTGTTCCTGAACAGCCCCTGCAACCCGACCGGCGCCGCCTACTCCCGTGCCGAGCTAGAGGCACTCGGCGAGGTGCTCCGCGAGCACCCGCAGGTGACCGTGCTCGCGGACGACATCTACGAGCACATCCACTGGGCCGACGAGCCGTTCGCGTCGTTCGCAAGCGTCTGCCCGGACCTCTACGACCGCACGATCACGGTCAACGGCGTCTCGAAGTGCTACGCGATGAGCGGCTGGCGAATCGGCTACGCGGCCGGGCCGCCCGCGGTGATCAAGGCGATGACGGCGATCCAGACGCAGAGCACGACGAACGCGAGCTCGATCGCGCAAGCCGCGGCCGCTGCGGCGCTCGACGGCGATCAGGCGTGCGTGCAGGAATTCTGCCGCGTGTTCCGCGAGCGCCATGCGCTCGTGCTCGACCGGCTGAACCGCATTCCCGGCTTCGAGTGCCTGCCCGCGGACGGCACGTTCTATCTGTTCCCGCGGATCGAGCAGGCCGTCCGCGCGAAAGGCCTCGCGAACGACGTCGAGTTCTGCGAGCAGCTGCTCGAGACGGCCGGCGTCGCGCTCGTGCCCGGCTCGGCGTTCGGCGCCCCGGGGCACCTTCGCATGTCGTTCGCGGCGGGCACCGAGACGCTGCAAGACGCGCTCGATCGGATGGAGCGGTTCGCGACCGCGTGAGCCGCGCCGCGCGCCGCACGCCTAGAACCCGCTCCACATACCACACGCAAGTTTCTGAGCGAACGCGGGAAATGCCTGCATTCGCCTTGACTTGGCCGGGGGGTTCTTACAGAATCCCGGCCCTTCGGTTCCCCGGTAGCTCAGTGGTAGAGCGACGGACTGTTAATCCGTTGGTCGCTGGTTCGAATCCGGCCCGGGGAGCCAACCTCGCAACGATCGATTCAGGCGACATGGCCGCCGAGTCTCCCGGTCCGACCCAGCTCGCCTCTGCCGCAACGATTGCGACGCGCATGCACGCGCGAAACCACCGGACCGAACGCGACATCACGCGGGATGCCGGGCCGGCCTTGATTCGGCTCAAGGGGCGGCCTCACTTTCGCGGGATATACTCGGAACATCCGCTGAAGAGCTGCTCGCTCGATGCAGGAGGCGACCGGAGGACGAGATGTTCAAGTATCAGCACGCCGACGGCTACTCGGAAGCGATTCCGGTCGACGAGCTCGCGGCGCTCGCTCGCGCGGTCGGGGACGAGTGCCGAGCCCGGCCGGAATCGGACGTGCGCGCCTGCGCCGAGCGTCTCGTCCGGGAGAAGCTCTGCCCGTGCGCAGAGTCCGTCGAGCCGCTCGTCGACGCCGTCGTGGAGGAGTTTCGCCGCCTGGTCGGCTGAGCGCGCTGCGCTCGGCGACGCCAGCCGCGGCGTGTGTCCGCTAGCTCATTCCTCGTCGGCGCGGTCGCGCCAGTAGTCATTCGCGGCCGCGATCGTTCCGAAATGGATTGCGATCACCTGCGAGGCCGCGATGAGGCTGTCGGGATCGTGCGAGTAGATCGGACGGCCGGCCCCGAGCACGTCCCGATCCGGCTGGGTCGTCGACACGCCGCGCCGCGCGAGCGTGACGGCAAGCTCGAAGCCCTCCTGCGGCGTCTGCGTGATCAAGCTCGGCAGCCAGGCCTCCTGCCCCTCGGCGTAAGACGCCGCCGACAGAACGAGCGCGAACCCCGTCATCCGGATCGATTTCATCATCATTGGTCACCCGTAGCATCGCATACGGGCATACCCTCCCAAGACGATGCCGCCGGGACAATGCCGGCTAACCGAAACGGCCGCTCGGCTCGCTCAGCACGGCGCGGCGCGGCTGCGAAGAGCAACCAAAGCAAAATTCGCAACGATATGCTGGCAACGTGATCGGACGCTCCACGCACCCCGAGCGAATCCAACGGGGGGCCGCCTGAACGACGCCCGCCGCCTCAGTCGGTCAGCACCACCCCGACCCGAAACCGCTCCTCCTGCAGATCGATGTCCCGCACGACCTTGCGCGCGCAGTCGTCCGAAATCTCGTGCGCCCGCGCGAGCGCGTACACGCAGTCGCGCTCGGCGCGCAACGCCGCGGCGCGCAGGCTGCGCTCGATCGCATCGCCCTGCCTGACGCGGTCGGCGTTCTCGATGCCGGCGTAGCCTTCGAGCCGCCGTCGGTATAGCTCCATCACGCGGGCCGCCGCGTCCGCATAGAGGTCCGCGTCCGTGTGCCCGCGGGCCATATCGTGCAGCGCCGCCTCGATCGCCGGAATCGCAGCCTCGGCCGCGGCTCGGCGGGCGCGCTCGATCTGCGCCTCCTCGTCCGGCTCCGGCGGCACGTGCAGGCCGCGGAGCAGCGTCGGCAGCGCGACGCTCGCCGCGGTCAGCGACAGGATGATCACGCCGGCGGCGAGAAAGATCGCGAGGTCTCGGGCCGGGAACGGCGACCCGTCCGCCAGCACGAGCGGCAACGACAGCACGCCGGCCAACGTGATCGCGCCGCGCGCGCCTGCAACGGACATCGCCGCAAGCAAGCGCAACGACGGCTTCTCGCCCGGATCCTGACCGCGCCTTCGGGCGAACCACAGAGTGATTCGGGTCGACACCCACAGCCACGCGAACCGCAGCGCGGCGAGCCCGAAGTTGATCGCGAGCACGTAGACCGCGAGCCACCACGGATTCTCGTGATTCGATTCGCGCACCGCGTCCATCGCACCCGCGAAGATCGCCGGCAGCTGCTCCCCGAGCAGCACGAACATCACGCCGTTCAGTGAGAACTGCACGGTGTCCCATACGGCCGTTCGCTGCACGCGCGTCGCCGAGAGCGCGCGCCCGGAGAGTTCCGCGTAGCTCATCGTGATGCCCGCCGCGACCGCGGCGAGGATTCCCGAGCCGCCGAGGTGCTCCGCGAGCTCGTAGGCGCCGAACGGTACCAGCAGGCTCACGACGACGTGCGACCCGGACTCCTCTCCGAAGCGCCGGCTGAAGTTGCCCTTCGCCCACATCACGGCATAGGTGAGCCCGACGCCGACGGCGACGCCGACGATCGCGAGCTGCACGAAGGCGAGCGCCGCGGACGACAGCGAGAATGCGCCCGTCACGGCCGCGGCCACGGCGAACCGAAAGCATACGAGGCCCGAGGCGTCGTTCAGCAACGACTCCCCTTCGAGCACGTGCATCACGCGCTTCGGTATCGGCACCCGCTCCGTGATGGCCGAGACGGCGATCGGATCGGTCGGGGTGACGATAGCCGCGAGCGCGAACGCGACGGCCAGCGGCATCGCCGGAATCATCCAGTTGATGAAGAGCCCCATGCCGAGAACGGTGAAGAACACGAGGCCGAGCGCGAGCTCCAGGATGAAGCCCTTGTCGCGCAGCAGCCCTTCCTTCGGGATGCGCCAGCCGTCGAGAAAGAGGAGCGGCGGCAGAAAGAGCAGGAAGAAGATCGCGGGATCCAGCCGCACCTCGAAATCCGAGACGGCGGCGATCAGTGCGCCGAACGCGATCTGCACCAACGGCGTCGGCACAGCGAGCGGCAATGCCCGCACCGCGGCGCCGCTCAACACGACGGCCACGAGCATCGACAGCACGATGCTTATGGTTTCCATTCGTTCCTCACTTCGACGGGTAGCCCGACAACGCGCGCACGGATGGTAAAACAACAGCACCGTCTGACGCAGCGCCTTCGCTCACCGCCTCGGAAGCTTCGTCCAGCCGGGCCGCCGCCCTCTCCGAGCTCGAGGTCCGGAACTGGCGAAGCGAGGCCGGCGCCGCCGGGGCCGATTCCGCCCTCGTGGCGCCAGATACGCCTTTGGTCTCATTCCTGCCGCCACAGCGGCCTGCTGTGATGCCGGCAACGGGTGCGCCGCCGCGCTGACAGACCCCGACGATCGTCATCGAGCGACGCTCGCGAGGCACAGGCTCGGCCGCTCTGCCGAGCGGGAGGCGACCATGGGCACCGTATCGGAATTACACGAATCGAGCGCGATCCGCGAAACTCGCTTCGAGTTCGCCAACCGTGCGTTGGAAGAGCTGCGACGGCGCATCGACGCGACGATGTGGCCGGAGCGCGAGACGGTCGACGACGACTCCCAAGGCGTGCAGCTTCCGACGATCCAAGCGCTCGCGCGCTACTGGGCGGGCGAATACGATTGGCGCCGCTGCGAAGCGCAGCTGAACGCTCGCCCGAACTTCCTCACCGAGATCGACGGACTCGACATTCACTTCATCCATGTCCGGTCTCGCCACGAGAACGCCCTACCGATCGTGATCACGCACGGCTGGCCTGGCTCCGTGCTCGAGCAGATGAAGCTGATCGATCCGCTGACCGATCCGACGGCACACGGCGGCAGCGCCGCGGATGCCTTCCACGTCGTCATCCCGTCCATACCCGGCTTCGGCTTCTCGGGCAAGCCGACGACCACCGGTTGGGACCCGTCCCACATCGCTCGCGCGTGGATCACGTTGATGAAGCGGCTCGGCTACGACCGCTTCGTCGCGCAAGGCGGCGATTGGGGCGCCGCCATCGCGGAGCAGATGGCGCTTCGAGCGCCGCCCGAGCTCCTCGGCATCCACGTCAATCTGCCGGCGACCGTCCCCGGCACGATCTTGAGCGGAGCGCGTCGAGGCGACCCGCCGCCGCCCGGCCTCTCGGACGAGGAGTCGGCTGCGTACGAAGCGGTCGCGTACTTCCTGCAGAAAGGCCTCGGCTACGCCCTCGAGATGGCCACTCGCCCGCAGACGCTGTACGGCATCGCCGATTCGCCGATCGGCCTCGCCGCCTGGTTCTTGGATCACGACATCCGGAGCTACCGGCTGATCGCCCGGGTGTTCGCGGGCTCGGGCGAGGGCCTCACGCGCGACGACGTCCTCGACAACATCACGTTGACGTGGCTCACGAAGACCGCCGTGTCGTCGGCGCGCATCTACTGGGAGAACAAGGTCCCGTTCTTCCTCCCTGCGAACGTGACGCTGCCGACCGCGGTGAGCGTCTTCCCCGACGAAATCTACGCCGCACCGCGGAGCTGGACCGAGCAGGCCTATCCGAACCTGATCTACTTCAATCGGCTCGACCGGGGCGGCCACTTCGCCGCGTGGGAGCAACCGATGCTCTTCGCGGCGGAGCTGCACGCAGCGTTCCGCCCGCTCCGCGGCACTGCCTGAGTCGCGGGGTGACGGCAAAGCTCGCCGCTTTTGCCGTTTCCCCCGCGAGGACGTAAGATCGTTCCGTCGTCGGCGCGGTTCCAACACGGACAAAAAATCAAGGATGGGGTCTGTCTGCGCTCCCTATCCGCGCGACGCTGACAACGTCTCGTTCACCCTCGAGGGAGACCGCCATGGTCGCGAAGCTGTCCGCAGAGCTCATCGGCACTTTCTGGCTCGTTCTCGGCGGGTGCGGCAGCGCGGTGCTCGCCGCCGCGTTCCCGGAGCTCGGCATCGGCTTCGCGGGCGTCGCGCTCGCCTTCGGGCTGACGGTGCTCACCGGCGCGTATGCGCTCGGCCCGATCTCCGGCGCGCACTTCAACCCGGCCGTCACCGTCGGTCTATGGGCGGGTGGGCGCTTCCCCGCGGCGCAGATCCTGCCGTACGTCGCCGCCCAAGTCGTCGGCGGGATCGCGGGCGCTGCGGTCCTCTACCTGATCGCGAGCGGTGCGCCGGACTTCAGCACGGCCGGCGGCTTCGCGTCGAACGGCTACGGCGAGCACTCGCCGGGCGGCTACTCGCTCGGTGCGGGCATCGTCACCGAGCTCGTCATGACGTTCATGTTCCTGATCGTGATCCTCGGCGCCACTCACCAGCGCGCGCCGGTCGGGATCGCCGGCGTCGCGATCGGGCTCGCGCTGACGCTGATCCACCTGATCAGCATTCCGGTCACGAACACCTCGGTGAACCCCGCGCGAAGCACCGGGCCTGCGCTCTTCGTCGGCGATTGGGCGATCGCGCAGCTCTGGATGTTCTGGCTGATGCCGATCGTCGGCGCGGCGGTCGCCGGGTTCGCGTATCGGGCGCTCTTCGAAGGCGACGTCGCCAAGCCGCCGGTGACCGGGCGAACGGGCGATTGAGCCTCCCCGGGCTACTCGCTCCGGAGGAGCTTTCGAATCGCTGACGGACGGATGCGCGGAGCCCGGCGCCGCGCACGGGCAGCCGGGCTCCTCGACGTCCCGCAAGATTACCGCAGCGTCGCGGCTACCAGTCCGAGCACGCGGCCGATTCGCCGTCGCCCTGCGCGGTGCCGCCCGCGTTCTCGCACAGGATCTTGAACAGGTTGCAGCTCGACCCGTCGCCCGCCTCATGATGACAACAGATCATCGGGCTCGCCTCGGTGCCGCAGTCCGCGATCTCGTACCGGGGCGGCTCGGCCGGCCGCGCCTGCACGCTGCTAGGCCCCGACTGGCCGCCGCCCTGTCCGACCGCGATCAGCGTGGCTTGTCGCGGCTGCAGCCGCGTCATCATTTGCTGCAACGACAACCGCGTGCCTCCGGACGACCTCGCGGAGCGTGCCGGCGCGCTGCGATCGAGCCCGCGGTTCTCCGTCGCACGGTTGCGCGCCTCGTTGCGCGCGTCGATCTCGTCGGGCTCGATGCCGCGCTGAGGTGCGCTCTGCACGTCGCGCGGTCCGGACTGCGTCGCGCGATTACGAGCGGCGTTACGCGCGTCGATCTCGTCGGGCTCGATGCCGCGTTGCGGTGCGCTTTGCACGTCGCGCGGCGCCGACTGCGCCGGGGCGGCGCGGCGTGCGCGATCGTCCTGATCGCGCTGCGCGATCGACGCGCTCGGCACGGCGATCGCGAGAGCCGCGAGCAGCAGCACCCCGATCCGGCTCGAATGATTCTTCATGGCTGTTCTCCTCGATGGAATCGCCTCGCGGCGTTGACTGTCATTCCTCTCTCCGCCTCAGCGGCCGGGCCGATAAACGAAGCTCGCCTCGGTGCTCGAGCCGACCATTCGGCCTGCCTCGTCGTGCGCGGTCACGCGCCAGAGGTATCGCTGGCCCGGCCGGAGCTTGCTGCGCACGAGCGCCGAAAGCGGCGTGTCGCTCGTTTCCGCATCGAGCAGCATCCCGGTGACGAAGGCCGGTGCGGCGAGATCGCCGGCCGCTGAAACGCCGGGCTCCTCAGCGGCGGGCGCGAGCTCGAAGATTTGCAGCTGATAGGCGACCGCGAGCGGGACGGGCTCCCAGCTGAAGCGGTCATCGTCGCCGATCGCCTGTCGATCCGGTGACAGGCCGCGCACGACCGCAACCGAGGTGCCGCCGACGACCTGCACGTGGTAGATCGCGGTCGCGATCAGATCGGCGTCCGGGCACTGCGCGTCGGTCGAGGCCTCGGTGCGCACCGAGCTCGTCACGCAGAAACGCACCAGATACCGGCCACCGCGCCGTGTCGGCAGCACGGGGCTTCGCAGCGTGCTTTCCTGAGTCGCTTGCAAGCGCGTGTTGACGAGCGCGACCGTTCGGAACAACGGCACCCCGTCCGAGCTTTCCGGCTCGGCGATCTGCCAGCGTCCGCTGAGCATGCCGGACCCGGCGTGCTGCACGGTCAGCAACGCCCGCAGCGACTCCCCCGCGGCGACCAGGGCGGTGTTGTTGCCGGCGTCGAGCTCGAGCCGGAGCGACGCGATCGCGAGCTCGGCCGGCGCTGCGGATTGGCGAGCCGCTTCGAGCCGGCTCGAGCTCAGGACGAGCGCGACCGAGGCGGTCGCGAAGCTGTTCGTCAGCCGGTCGAAGAACATGCGCTGCACGACGACGCGCTTGATGCCCTGCTCCGTCCAAGACCGAACGGTCCTGGGATCGAGCGAGAGCACCTCACGCAGCGCGAACGGACCGGCGCCGCTCGCGTTCAACGGCACGTCCGACTGCTGCAGAATCGCACCGGAAGCCGGGTCGACGATCGCCGAGCCTCCGGACATCACGCCGGATGCATGATCCGCCGTCGTCGAGACGCGCCACGTGATCGTGACGACGTTGCCCGCGGTCCCGACGAGCTGCGCCTGGCGGGGAGTGGATCTGACGCCGGTGAGGGCTGCCCACGCATCGCCCGCGGCGAAGGCGAGTGCGAGGAGCACGATTGCGGCCGGTCGATAGCGCTTCATCTGTCGTGTGCCCAGCTCACGTCGACGCCGACGTGCATCGACGACGTGCCATCCTCGAGCAGGAAGACGACGTCCTCGTTCCGTCCGTAGTTCGCCTTCAAGTACAAGCCGATCCCCGGCCGCCTGCCCGCGGCCTCTCGGACGCGCCAGTCGAGCTGCACGCTGGCGAACCGCGAGCGGAAGCGCTCCGGCAAGAAGTACCCGTCACCGTAATCGAGCCGATCGCGTCCTCGGTTCGCGCTGACGAATAGGCTGAGCGCGTCCGGAAGCAGAAAGAACGTGCCGCTCAGCCCGTAGTTGGTGGTTCGCCGCTCGTCGCCGAAGTCGCGGTCGTCGAACGCGTTGCGCTGCACGTAGGCGTCGAACGTTACACGCGGCCCCGGCGTCCAGGTCACCTGCACGGACGAGTGAGCGTTGCGGGTGTCCGAAGCGGGCTCGTAGAAGACGAAGCCGTTCTCGATCAGCGCCTCGCTCCTGTCCGCGTAATCGATCACGCCCACTTCCATCGCCCAGCTGAGCGCTGCGCGCGCGAAGCCGACCGCGATGCCGGCCTCGTCCGTCCGGTCCTCGAGGTCGTAGCCCGCGAGCACGGCATCCTCGTCCGGCTGGTTCGTTGCGGAGCGGACGGCCCACGCCCGAAGCGACGGGGCGCCCAGCAGCCGCCACCAGCGCTTGTCGGGATCGAGCGCGGCCGGCGTGTACGTCAGATCGAGCCCCGCGCGCTCGAGCGTCTGCGTCGGCAGGAGCGGATCATCGTCCGGGTTCGTGCGCTGCTCCGAGAGCTCGAGCGCGAGCGTCAAAGCGTGGACACCCGCCTCGAGATCGAGCGCGTCGATCTCGACGTTGCCGGGCTGTGCGAGGTTCCCGACGCTGTAGAAATGGGTGCCGACACGCTTGCGGAGCATGTCGACGGACCAGAACTCGAACGGCCCCTTGCCGAACCGGCCGGTCGAGGAGAAACGTAGCCGCGCCGCGAGCGCGTCGTCCTTCCGGGCCGGCAGTCCGACGCGGAGACCGTCGGCGTCGAACTCCGACTGCGCGCGCTCGAGACGCAGCCACACGCTGCCCTCCGCCGGCCGCGAGTCGACGGAGACGTTCCACGTGTTCCCGCCGTAGACGGCGGCATCGTACAGCGGGTTGAAGCCCGCCCCGCCGAACGCGGTCTTGCCGTCGATGAAGGCGCCGCCGATTCGGAGGCGGTCCTCGACGAGATCGATCGCGGTCGCTACGCCGCTCGCACGATCGTTCGAATCACCGGGCGCGAGGTAACCGCCGTCGAAGCCGTTACGAGGAGCCGATGCGACGTTGAAGGCTCGCACCTCGAACCGGCCGGACGTGCCGACCGACCCGACCGCGGCGCCGCGGCGCTGGAAGCGCGAGAACACGAAGTCGTTGCCGGCGATCGCGATGTTGCCGGCGCCGACGGACGTCGTGGCACCCGCACCGAGGTGGGTCGCGGAGAGCTCGTACGACGGCAGCAGCCAATCCTGATGGGCCGCGCCGTCCGGGCGTCCCCCGTCGTAGATCGCGTCGAGCTTGGAGGTCAGCCGCCACTCGCTCGAGACTCTCTCGCCGCCGAGCGACAGCGCGCCGTTGGCGGCCGAGCGATCGAGATCTCGAAACGCGGGGTCGGGATGACCGTCCGTTCGGTAGCTCGTTTGCAGCGTCGTGTTCGCCGACCACTGCGCGCCATGGAGCTCGGGAGCGACGACGATCGCGTCGACGACGACCTCGATGCCGCCGTCGGGGAGAAACAGTAGGACGTTCAATGAATGCCGCCCGCCGGCGAGCGGCGTGTCGAGATCTATCCGCAGCGTGGTGTCGGCGACCGAGCTGAACGCGGACACGTCGTATCCGTCGAGCTCGACCATCAGTGCCGCGCCCGCTCGCGCGAAGACCTCCGGCGGCAAGTCGACGTCGAGCGTCCGGTTCCCTGCTCCGGGCGCGAGCTCCGCGACGTTGGCGCTCGACGTCTGGGCGAGGACGGCCAGCGCCACCGCGACGAAGCTTTGACGGTCCATCCAGGAGCCCGGCTCGAAAACGGCTCACTTTACCGATCGTGGCGGCGGGGCACACGGTGCGTAGGTCACGTTTTCGACGATGCGGCAAACTTCCGGAGAGAAAATTGCCTAGGATCCTGCGAAGCTGCGCGAACCGAAGCTCCGACTTGGCCCGCGACTAGGCGACCGGCCGTTCCGTCTCCAGGCGCTCCGCGATCCTTGCGAGCTCGGCCACCGACCGGACACGCATCTTGCGCATCACGTTCGCTCGGTGAACCTTGACGGTCTTCTCTGAGATGCCGAGATTGGCGGCGATCTGTTTGTTCAGGAAACCCGCGACGACCTGCTCGAACACTTGCCCCTCCCGCAGCGTCAGCGACGAGACTCGGCGCCGCAGGGCGGCGGCACGCTCCGCGGCTTCACGCGCGTGCTTGCCGCGGGCGAGCGCGCGATCGATCGCATCGAGCAATTCCACCTGCGCAATGGGCTTGGTCAGGAAGTCGACGGCGCCGGAGCGCATAGCGAGCACCGATGCGCGGATGTCGCCGTGGCCGGTCAGGAAAACGATCGGATAGTCGTGTCCCGTCTCCTTGAGCCGACGCTGCAGCTCTAGCCCGCCGAAAACCGGCATCGACAAATCGACGATCAGGCACTCCGGCGACACGGTCGCGATCTCGGCAAGCAGCGTTTCCGGCGAAGAGAACGCCTTCGCGTCGAAGCCCCGCACGGAGAGGAGGCGCACGAGGCTGCGGAGCACCGCCGGGTCGTCGTCGACGGCGGCGACCACTGGAGACGGTTCCTTCGGCTCTCGTCGGACCTCGTCGGCGCGGAGCGCGCGTTGGACCGGATGCGGCCTCGCTTCGTTCTGCGTTCTCGGTGTGGCGAGCGCCGACAAGCCGTGTCGTGCCATGACGTCCCTGTGCAAGCCATGTTGCCGGCCGGCGAAGCCGCTGTCGAGTGAACGGCAGGTGGTCGTACCGGCCGGTCCACTGGCACGGTTCGTGCGTGCCGGAGCTGCGTTACGCGCGGGTGCGTTGCAGCGCTAATCAATCCATACTAACGCGACCGCGACGAAGATCGTCCCGACCCTACACAGGCGTCGCAATGCTGCATGGACCAGCGCACGGATGATCGCTCGAGCCACACCCAACGGCCCGAAGCTACCGGTACGGATGCCGGAAGCTCCCTTGGACGCTCCTCGCTGGGCTACGCTCGCCGTCCTTTGCGCGGCCTGCTACTACGCCGCCGCCCGCATCCAGCTTTCCCTCGCGTTGCCCGGTGACGCGTTCGCGCTCCTGAATCCCACGCCGGCGGTGCTGCTCGTCGCGCTGCTCGGCACGCCGCGGGAACGCTGGTGGGTGCTGCTGATCGCAGCCGCCGCAGCCCATCTGGCGGCGCACGCAGGCGCGCCGTCGGGGCCCGGCGTCGCAGCGCAGGCGGCGTGGAGTGTTGCGTTTGCTCTCGCGGCCGCCTCACTGATCCGGGCACGCGTCCGCGCGCCGCATCCGTTCGGCACGACGCGCGATCTCGGCGTGTATCTGCTGGCAGCGGCTGTCTTGCTCCCCGCGGCGGCTGCGGCCGTCGCACCCGCGACGTTGACGTCCTTGGCGCAGGGCAAGTTCGCATTGGCCCCGCCCGCGTGGCGTGCGTGGGCCACGGTGTTCTTCGCCGGAGTCACGAATCTCATCGTGCTCGCCCCGGCGATGGTGCTCTGGATGCTGAACGGCACCCGCTGGCTGCGCACCGCGGCACGAACGCGCTACGCGGAGGCCGTGACTCTCGCCGCCGCCGCGGCGGCCGTATGCATGATCGGATTCTCGAGCAACGGCCCGTCTCCCGTGCTCTACGCGTCGCTGGTGCCGCTGCTCTGGGCCGCCGTGCGCTTCGGCTCGGCCGGCGTCGCTTCGGTGCACTTCGTGATGGCACTGCTCGCGACGGCGACTCTGTTGGCGGATCCCGCCGCGACGCTGCTTCCGGTACGCCTCGTCGACGACGTCATGCACGCGCAGCTCGCGCTGATCGCGCTCGCTCTACCGATGCTGATCCTCGCCGTGGCAATGGACGAGCGCTCGGCGGCCTCGGCGGCCCTGAACGCCGCCACCGAGGCCCTCGCTGACCGCGATGCGCAGCTCGGGGTTGCGCTCGAGGCTCGCCGCGCGGCGGACCGGGCGCTCGAGGAGGCAGTCACCAGGCTCTCGCACGGGAACCGTCTCGCCGTCGCCGGGCAGCTCACCGCGTCGATCGCGCACGAGCTCAACCAACCGCTCAGCGCGATCTCGATGAACGCGGATACCGCGATGCTGCTGCTCGAGTCGCCGGCGCCGCAGCTCGACTTGCTCGAGGAGATCGTCACGGACACCCGCGACAACGCCTTGCGCGCGAGCGCAGTCGTCGGCAGGCTGCGCGAGCTCCTGCAGCACCGCAAGCTCGAGCGGCAGCCGCTCGATTTGAACGAAGTCGTACGGAGCGCGTTGCAGCTGCTGCGGGGCGAGGCGGTCCGCCGCGGCATCCGGCTCGAAGCTGCCCTCGATACGATACCCGCCGTCCGCGGGGATCGTATCCAGCTGCAGCAGGTCCTCTTGAACCTGATTCTGAACGGCATGGAGTCGATGCTCGACACGCCGGACGGTCGACGCAGCATCCTCGTCAGCACGCGTACGGCCGATGCAGCGACCGTCGAGGCGAGCGTAGCGGACACAGGCAGCGGCCTCGCACCGGAGGTCCTCGCACGGCTCTACGACCCGTTCTACACGACGAAGCCGGACGGGATGGGGCTCGGCCTCCCGCTGGTGCGCCTGATCGTCGCCGCACACGGCGGGCGCGTACGCGCCGAGAACAACGCGTTGCGCGGCGCAACGTTCACGGTCGAGTTGCCCGTTGTCCCTCCCGCCTCCGACGCACGCGAGTCGGCTCGACTGCCGGCGCGGCAGTAGGACCAAAGGGCCATATCGAAGTAGCCGCGGAGCAACCACACTTGCTTCGGTGATGCACATTTCGGCGCAGTGTCCGGCCGGTCGCCCCCGAGCGCCTTCAGGCAAGCGGAGGCTCGGCCTCACGCTCGCGCTCGTGACGGTCGTGCTTATGGGGCTGCCGCATACGCCCGCGGGCGCACAGCCCACTCTAGGCACGGAGCGATTCGAATTCGGCGTCGGGGTACAGGCGTTTACGCACTTCACTTCCGCCGTGCGGCTCGACTCGCAGACGCGAGGCATCGGCACCCGGCTCAGGCTCGAGACCGACGTCGACATGGACGAGCGGATACGCGTCGCCCGCGCCGATCTCTTCTACAACATCAACGCGCGCCACTACATCGCATTTGCGAGCTACGACATCGAGCGCACCGGCACTCGCCGCGTCGAACGAGACGTTCGCTTCGGCGACAAGATCTTCACGATCGGCACCGGCGTCACCGCCGCCCTCGACGAGGACGTCGCGAAGCTCGCCTACGGCTACAACGCGCTCGTGCGTCCCCGGGCGACGCTCGGCCCGTCGTTCGGCTTGCACGTGATGCGGCTCGAAGCGGGCATGTCTCTTTCCAACCTGCCGTTGGCGTACGATGCGCGCACGACGGCACCGCTGCCCGTCGTCGGCGTGCGCGGCAGCTACCGCATCTCCGAGCGGTGGCGGTTCCGCGGAGCGCTCGAGCTCTTCGACATCGACGTCGGCGACATCGACGGCCTGTTCCGCGACTTGATCCTCACGTTCGAGCACGACACGTTCGGCCGCCTCGGGTTCGGCTTCGGGCTGAACGCGAATAGCCTGGACATCGAGTCGGGCGACGACGACTTCCGCGGCATCATCGACCTGTCGTTCCGCTCGGCGATGGTCTACTTCAGGGGCAGCTTCGGTCCGCGCGCCGGTGGACGGGAGTGACCCGGGCTCGCCGTCATGCAGCCGTTCGGAGTCCGCCTCGCCGTCGTGTCCCTGGTCGTCCTGATCGGAGTCGGTCCGCTCGCGTGGATCGATCGCGCACCGGACGCAGGATACGAAGCGGGCCGGAACGCCGCCCGCGAGCGCGGAACGACCGACGAGCACCCGCCAGCCGCGTCGCGCGACGTCCGCGCAACGATCGAGCACCCCGCACCTGCCGCGGTAAGCGACTGCGCGCCGATACGCCGGGCGGCCGGTAACACCGAGCGGCTGGCGGCCAAGCCGTCCAAGACCGAAGAGCCGGTTTGCGACGGCTGAGCTCCCGAAGCGCGGCAGCAGCTCACGGCTCCTCGCCCTCGCCCGGCGGACGCGGCTCCGGCAGCGCGCCGGCCGGGAGGAACGCGAGCGCCGCGAGCCCCGCGAGCGAGATCAGGGTCACTTTCAGCGCGAGCAGCCGGGCCTCGGTATTGAGCCGCACGACCGCGTCGAGCTGCTCCGGTGTCGCGGCCCGCCGCTCGAGCGCCTCGCGCAGCCGGTCGTTGCTGACGAACGCGACGGAGTCCACGTTCAGCTCGATTCTGAGCTCGGGCGGCAGTGCCGAGTTGCGAACGAGGTCGCGCTGCACGACGGTGCCGAGCACGCCGATCGCGAGCGCCCCCGCCAGGGCCGTGCCGACTCCCGCCGCAAGCGAGCTCGTCGCGCCGCACAGCGGCCCGACGTCGGGGGCCAGCTTGCGCGGAGCGGCCAGCGCGAGCACGTTCAGCAGGTGCGTCGCGAGAGCCCCTTCTCCGGTTCCCGCGAGGATCATGCTCGCGATCACCCAGCCGTTGCTCCAGTCGTTGCGGATCGTGATCGCGAGCAGCGCGACGCCGGTCGCGACGATCGCGAAGCCGACGCGGGCGACGAAGCTCGCCTTGAACGTGGTTTGCAGCCGCAGCATGGCGATCGCCCCGCCGAAGCTCGCGATCGCGAACGGGACGAGCACGATGGCCGTGTACAAGCTGCTTCGGCCCTGCACGACCTCGACGTAGAGCGGGATCAGGAAGGTGACCCCCGACGCGATCGCCCCGACCGCGAAGATCGCGAGGAGCACCGCCCACTCGCGCTCCGAGCGGAGCAGCTCCGGCGGGATGAGCGCGACGCCGCCGCGGGCCCGACAGCGCTCCGACCAGACGACGAAGACCTTGAGCAGGAGGCCGCCGCAGACGATCGCGAGCAACGCCGGCGAGACGCGCAACATGCTGAACGGCGCGTCGGGCTGGGCGCCGAGCAACCCCCAGCTCGCGAGCTTCTCGCTGCCGAGGCCGATGAACAGGATCGCCGCCGCGACGATCAGCACGCCGACGCGGTCGACCGGCTCGCTCGACCGGCCCGCGTCGGTGCCGACCTTCGCGCTCAAGAGCAGCGCACACAGCGCGAGCCCGGCGAGCAGGCCGAACGTGGCCCGCCAGCTCGCCCAGGAAGCGACCGCACCTGCGATCAGATATGCCGGCACGATGCTCGTCGCCTGTGCCGCTCCGAGCCAGCCGAGCGCTCTGCGCCGGCCTTGCTGCCGACGGCTCGAGAGCAGGCTGCTCGAGGCCGGCAACAACGTCGCCGCGGCCGCGCCCGCAACGGCCTGCGCGAGCATCAGCGTGCCGAAGCCGCGTGCGAGCATCGTCGCGACCATCGCAACGGCGAAGAGCGCGATCGTGCCGTGGAGCGAGCGCCGCAACCCGATGTTTCGCGCGAGCTTCGCTCCGAGCAGCGTGAAGCCGGCGACGACGATCGAGTACGTCACGAGCGCCGTCTTCACCGAGCTTGCCGGAATCGCGAGGCTCGTGGCGATGCCGTCCACCGACAGCTTCAACGCGCTGACGTTCAGCACCGTCAGCAGCTGCGCGAGCACGACCAACGCGGCGGCGGCAACGGCCTGCCGAGCGCCCGCCCGCGCCTTCACGAGACGCGCCCCCGGGGAACCGAGCGCGTGGCCGTGTCGAATTCGCTCAGCCAAGCGACGCGACCGAAGCCTCACCTTCCAAGCGCTCGCCGCGCCGCGGCTCCGTGCCGGCGACGCGACCGGGCAGCGCTCCAGCCGGGAAGAACGCGAGAAGCGCAAAGCCCGCGAACGCGAAGAACGTCACCTTCAGGGCGACGCGGCGCACGTCCGTGTTGATGCGCACCGCCTCCTCCACCTGCTCGGGCGTCGCACGGCCGTTCGCGAGAAACTCGCGAAGCCGGTCGTTGCTGACGAACGCCGGGCTGTCGAGGTTGATCTCGCTCTTCAGCTCGAGCGGTATGACCTCGTTGTGGACGAGCTGCCGGTGCACACTCGCACCGAGAAGCGCGACGAGCAGCGCACCGGCGACCGCGGTGCCGACGCCGGTCGCGAGGTTGTTCGTGACCCCGCGCAACGAGCCGACGTCGCCGGCGAGCTCCTTCGGCGCGGCCGTGACGAGGACGTTGAAGAGCAGCGTGATCAAGGCGCCCTCGCCGATCCCGATCACGATCATCCCGGTGATCACCGCCGCGTCGCTCCAGTCGCCGCGGATCACCGCGCCGAGCAGCGCGATGCCGATCGCGACGAGCAGAAACGCGTAGCGCGCAAGCGTCCGCGGCGGGACGTGCCCGATCAGCCGCACGACCATGACGGCGGCGGCGAAGCCGGCGAGCGAGAACGGTATCACGGCGAGTGCCGTGTCGATGCTGCTGCGTCCCTGCACGACCTGCACGTAGAGCGGCACCAGGAACGTGACGGCCGAAGCGAGCGCGCTGATCACGAAGATCGAGAAGAGCGCGGCACGCTCGCCGGCCGTGTCGATCACCTCGAGCGCGACGAGCGGGGTCTTGCCGATCGTCCGGCGCCGGCGCGACCAGGTGAGAAAGGCCTGGCCCAGAAATACTCCGGCGACGATCATCAGCGGCGCCGGCACATGTCGAGCACGCTGAACGGCGCCGTCGGCGTCGCGAGCAGCGGGCCCCAGTCGGTGAGGTTGTTCGCGCCGACGCTGATCAGCGCGATCGTGGCTGCGGCGAGTCCGACGCCGAGCCAGTCGACGCCGGCACCGCCGTGGGAGGCGACCTGCCGGAGCCTTCCGCTCATCCGAAAGATCAGCAACGCGAGCAGTGCGAGCAAACCGAAGGTGAAGCGCCACCCGGGCCACACGGCGAGCGATCCGGCGATCAGGAAGGCGAGCACGACGCCGAGCGCCTGCGCGCCGCCGAGCCAGCCGAGCGCCTTCGCCTGCTGCCGGCCCCGGTAATTGTCGGCGATCAGCACGACCAGGGCCGGCACGAGCGCGGCGGCCGCGAGCCCGGCGGCGGCCTGTGCGGCGAAGATCGTGGCCGGGCCGACGCTCGAGCCCATCAGTGCCATCGCCGCGCCGAACAGCAGCACCGCGACACGAAACACGCGTCGGCTGCCGTAGGTTTGCGCAACGCGCGCGCCGAGCAGGATGAATGCCGCGACGACGAGCGCGTAGGTCACGATTGCGGTGCCGATGGGCGCCGCGGAGAGACCGAACGTCGACGCGATCGCATCGATCGAGACCTGCAGCGTGGAGATGTTGAAGACCATCATGATCTGCGTCATCGCGATCACGAGCAGGGGCATCCAGGACGCTCGAGCCTCGGCACCGGCGTGCACGTCCGACACGGGAATCGACGTCGTCGCCATGGCGGATCTCGCGTGACCGACGGACTTCGACCATCGCCGTGGATGCGGCGCGCTCCTATTGGACCAACGGTCAATGTCCGGTATCGGCCGTACGTGCGACGGTGCGATTTCCCTGACCGCGACGCACCGCCTCGGCGCTGCCGCAGCGCTCCGGCGGCGCCCGCAAGGAGGGAGCAGCCATGGCCAAGCGATCCGCGTCGATAGGCCCTCAGGATCTGCACCACGCCCCGGGTGCGGCCGAGGATCTCGGCTCCGAAAGAAGGTCGACGATGGAGCGGCTGCTCGACGCCGTGGAGCGCGCCGGCAACCGCGTTCCGCATCCGGCGGTGATCTTCGTCCTCCTGATCGCGTTCGTCATTCTGCTCTCGCACGTCGTCTACCTCTTCGGCGCGAGCGTCACTTACCAGGCCATCAGTGCCGAGACCGGCGAGATCGAGGAGATCACGACCGCGGCACAAAGCCTGCTGACGGGCGACGGCTTGCGGTTCATGTACGCCGGGGTCGTGCAAAACTTCATGAGCTTCACCGCCGTCGGCGTGATCATCGTTGCGATGCTCGGCGTCG
>CAYWGQ010000066.1:1226-19054 GCA_964457725.1 uncultured Gammaproteobacteria bacterium | reverse complement strand
CCGGCATGATGAACGTGCGGCCGATGTAGCGGTTCTTGATGAAGCCTTCGCGGTACTTCACGCCGAGCCCGAGCGCGACCTGCATCGCGGCCGTGCGCGACGTGTCGGGGATCGGAATCACGACGTCGATGTCGTGGTCCGGGCGCTCGCGGCGGATCTTCTCGGCGAGCTTCTCGCCCATGCGGAGCCGCGCCTTGTACACCGACAGATTGTCGATGATCGAGTCAGGCCGGGCGAAGTAGACGAACTCGAAGATGCACGGCGCGTAGCTCACGCGGCCCGCGTACTCGCGGTTGAAGAGCCTGCCCTGCTTGTCGATGAACACCGCCTCGCCCGGCAGGATGTCGCGCTCGAGCTCGAAGCCGAGCGCGTCGAGCGCGACGCTTTCGGAAGCCACCATCCGCTCGATGCCGCGCGGCGTCTCGCGGACGCCGAGCACGACCGGGCGAATGCCGTGCGGATCGCGGAACGCGACGATCCCGTAGCCGATGATCATCGCGACGACCGCATAGCCGCCCGAGCAGCGTTTGTGCACCGCCTCGACCGCGTCCAGGATGTCGTCCGGCCGGAGGCCGTTCTGACCCCGCACGCCGAGCTCGTGCGCGAAGACGTTCAGCAGCACCTCGGAGTCCGAGGTCGTATTGAGATGCCGGCGATCCTGCTGCTCGACCATCCGCCGCAGGTCGTCGACGTTCACGAGGTTGCCGTTGTGCGCGAGGCAGACGCCGTAGGGCGAGTTCACGTAGAACGGCTGCGCCTCGGTCGCGCTCGCGCAGCCGGCGGTCGGATAGCGCACGTGGCCGAGGCCGACGTTGCCGGAGAGCTTCAGCATGTGCCGCTCGAGGAACACGTCCCGGACGAGGCCGTTCGCGTTGCGAACCTTCAGCTCGCCGGCATCCTCCGTCATGATGCCGGATTCTTCCTGTCCGCGGTGCTGAAGCACCGTAAGCGCGTCGTACAAGGCCTGGTTAACCGGCCCTTGGCCGACGATTCCTACGATTCCGCACATGTCGTGTTCCGTCGCGTTCGATTAGACAGGTGGAACGGCGGAGCGCTCCCGCAAATATTCCGAGCCGAGCTCCGCGTAATGACGAATACCGGCCGCTATCCGGTCGCCGTATGTCCTCAAGCGCGCCTGCTGCCAGGCCGGATCCTGGTCGAGCCCGAGGAACTGAAGCGTCAGCACCCCGAGACCGACGATCAGCGCCCCGCGGCCGAGGCCGAAGAGCCCGCCGAGCAGCCGGTCCGGGCCGGACAGGCCGGTATGCCGAATCAGCTCCCGGACGACCCACGCGACGACGCCGCCGGCGATCAGCACGAGCACGAACAGGATCGCCCGCGCGGTCCAGAGCGCGACCTGCGGCTCCGCGAACCAACCCGCGGTCGTCGGCTCGAGCAGCCACGCGAACCGCCACGCGAGCCAGATCGCCGCGAGCCACGTCGCGACCGACAAGGCCTCCTTCGTGAAGCCGCGCCATACGCCGAGCGCCGCCGAGGCAGCGCAGATGAAGAGAATCAGGTAGTCCGCGCCGGTCACGCGTTCAGTCCACCGGAAGGACTTGAGCCGTGACGCCGTGGGCCGCGAGCGCCGACGCGGCCGCCTGCGCCTGCGCGCGCGTCGCGTGCGGGCCGACCCGGACGCGATACAGGGTGCGGCCGCCCGACCGCACGCTCGAGATTTCCGCCTTGTAGCCGTACGTCGCGACACGCTCGACGAGCCGCCGCGCATTCGCCTCCTCGCCGAAGCTGCCGAGCTGCACGGTCCAGTCGCCCTCCGCCGCCGCGCCCGTAGGAGCGGCAGTCCTGCCGCGATCCTCCGTGGAAGCGGCAGTCGTGCCGCGGTCTTCCGTGGGAGCGGCAGTCCTGCCGCGATCTTCGGCGCCTGCCGCGCCCCCGGTCGAGGCCGCCTCTGCCGACGCCGGCGAAGATCGCGGCCGGGCGGCCGCTCCTACCTGCGCTTCCGCGGCCGGTGCCGAGGCCTGCGCTTCCGCGGCGGCCGGTGAGACCTGCGGCTCCGCGGCCGTCCGCGAACGTTCCGGCTCCGAGGCCGCCGTCGCCGCCTGTGGCTCCGCCGTCGGCGCCGGACGCGGAGTCGCGCTCGACGCCGCGGCAGCGTCCGCGGCCGCCGGCACCGGCGTCGAGCGATCTGCGTCGAGGTGGATCGTATGGGTGCGCATCGGTGCCGCCTGCTCCGGCACGGGCAACTCGAGCGTGGTCGGCGCGGTCTCGTGCTCGCCGCCGCCGTCGAGCACCCACGGAATCAGCCAAACGCCCAGCGCAACGAGAATCGCCGCCCCGATCAGTCGTTCCTTCAGACCCTGGTCCATCTGGCGGGAGGGGTGCCCAGTGGTGAGGACGCGGAGTATAGCCCAAGCGCCGCGGTCGCGGCGCCGACCGTGTGGAACGACCCGAACACCAGCACCCGGTCGCCCGGCTGCACGCGGGCGCGCGCGGCGCCGACCGCCGCCGCGACATCCGGCGCGGTCTCGACCGCTTGCGCGCCGAGCTCCGCGAGCAGCGCCGCGAGACGCTCCGGAGGCGCACCGCGCTCCGGATCCGACTGCGTGACGAGCCAGCCCGTCACGTCCCCAACGAACGGCGCGAGCACGCCGCCGAGGTCCTTGTCGCCCATCGCGGCGAAAACCGCGAAGGTGCGCGGCGCGGCAGGCAGCCGGGCCAGCGAGCTCTTCAGCACGGCGGCCGCGGCCGGATTGTGCGCGACGTCGAACAGCCACTCGACGCCGGCGATCTCGCACCGCTCGAACCGCGCGCGCAAGCGCGCGTTGCGGATGCCGGCCGCGAGCGCGTCGCGTGGCACCGGGAGCACGCCTTGCAGCCCGTGCACGACGGCCGCGCACGCGGCCGCATTCGCGTACTGCTCGCGGCCGCCGAACGGCGGCAGCGGCAACGGCGGGTCGTTCGCGGGCGCGACCGCTTCGCGCCAGCCGTGCTCGCCGTCGGGGACGAAGTCGAAATCCCGCCCGATCAGCTCGAGCTCGGCGCCGATCTCGGCCGCGTAATCGACGACGCTCGCGGGCGGGTTACGATCGGCCACGATCGCGGGGCGTCCCGGGCGAAAGATGCCGGCCTTCTCCCGTCCGATCGCCTCGCGATCCGGACCGAGCCACTCGATGTGATCGATGTCGATGCTCGCGATCAGCGCCGCGTCCGCGTCGATCGCGTTCGTCGCGTCGAGCCGGCCGCCCATGCCGACCTCGAGGATCGCGACGTCCACGCCGACGCGCGCGAAGTGCAGCAGCGCGGCCACCGCGGACGACTCGAAGTAGGACAACGTCGTCGTGCCTAGCACCGCGTCGATCTGCTCGAAGAGCTCGACGATCGCCGCGTCCTCCGCATCCTCGCCGTCGACGCGGATGCGCTCGTTGAACCGCCACAGGTGCGGCGACGTGAACGAGCCGACTTTGTAGCCCGCGTGCCAGTAGACGCTCTCGAGCATCGCGACGCACGAGCCTTTACCGTTCGTGCCGGCGACGGTGATCGTGCGATACGGCGGGGGCTTCAGATGGAGCCGCTCGAGCACCGCGATCACGCGGTCGAGGCTCATGTCGATCTTCTTCGGATGGAGCGTCTCGAGCCATGCGAGCCACTCCTCGAGCGACCGTCCGCGTCGCGCGGGCGTGACCATGAACGTCAGCTCGGCTCGGGACGATCGAGGAGCTTCGCGAGCAGCGCGGCGATCTGGTCGCGCGCCTGCCGCCGGTCGACGATCATGTCGATCGCGCCTTTCTCGAGCAGGAACTCCGCCCGCTGAAATCCTTCGGGCAGCGTCTCGCCGGTCGTCTGCTCGATCACGCGCGGCCCGGCGAAGCCGATCAGCGCGCCGGGCTCGGCGATGTTGATGTCGCCGAGCAAGCCGAGACTCGCCGACACGCCGCCGGTCGTCGGATCCGTCAGCACGGAGATGTACGGCAGCCGCTGCTCCGCCAGCTCCGCGAGCGCGGCGCTCGTCTTCGCCATCTGCAGCAGCGAGTAGAGCGCCTCCTGCATCCGGGCGCCGCCGCTCGCGGTGAAGCAGACGAGCGGCCGCCGGTGCTGGAGGCAGTACGCGACGGCCCGCACGAACCGTTCGCCGACCACCGAGCCCATCGAGCCGCCCATGAAGCGGAACTCGAACGCGGCCGCGACCAGCGGAATCGCCTTCAACGTGCCGCCCATCACGATCAGCGCGTCGCGCTCGCCGGTCGCCTTCTGCGCCTGCACGATGCGGTCCCGATACCGCTTCGTGTCGCGAAACTTCAGCGGGTCCTGCGGCTCGAGGTTCGCGGCGAGCTCGTGCCCGGAGCCCGGATCGAGGAACATCTCGAGCCGTTCGCGCGCGCCGATGCGCAAGTGATGGTTGCACTTCGGGCAGACGTGCAGATTGCGCTTGAGCTCGGCCCGGTAGAGCTGCGCCGAGCAGCCCGTGCACTTCACCCACAAGCCTTCCGGCACCGAGCGCTTGCGCTTCTCGGTGCTGATGCGGGACGGCATCAGCTTGTCGAACCAGCTCATGGGGATTACGGGGACGCCAAACGGAAGCGGAATGATACCGGAAAGCGCCGCACGAGCAGCGCGACGTGGATCAAGCCTTCACCCGGGCAAACCGAACCGCTCGGGATAGGCGACACGGACGAGCGTCAGGCCCTGCGGCGGCGCCGTTACGCCTGCCTCGCGCCGGTCGCGGCTCGCGAGCACGGCGGCCGCGTCCCGCGGCTGCGCTTCGCCGCGTCCGACGGCGGCGAGGAAGCCGACGAGGTTCCGCACCATGTGCAGCAGGAAGGCGTTCGCGGTGAACTCGAGCGCGAGGCGCGCGCGCTCGCCGGCGCCTTCCCGCTCGATCGCGACCGCGGTCAACCGCCGCCACGGCGAATGCGACTGGCAACCGGCGCCGCGGAACGCGGAGAAGTCGCGCTCGCCGAGCAGATGCGCGGCGGCGGCGGCCATCGCGGCCGGGTCGAGCGGCGTGCGCAGCCACCAGACGCGGCGGCGCTCGAGCGCCGGGCGCTCCGGCTGCACGAGGATCCGATAGCGGTACGTGCGGGACAGCGCCGAGCGGCGCGCGTCGAAGTCGCTCGGCACGGGATGGGCCCAGCGTACGGCGGCGTCCGGCGGCAGGTTCGCGTTCACCCCGAGCACCCACTGACGCGGCGTACGCTCGGCGGCGGTGTCGAAATGCACGACCTGGCCGCTCGCGTGAACGCCGGCGTCCGTCCGGCCGGCGACGTGCAGCGTGACGGGGTGATCGGCGACGCGGCTCACGGCCTCGGTCAGCACGCGCTGGACGGTGCGGCCCTCGCGCTGGAGCTGCCAGCCGCGGAAGTCCGTGCCGTCGTATTCGACGCCGAGGGCGATGCGGTGCATGAGCGGCCGTCTTCGAAGACCGTGCGGATGCGCGGCCGTTATTGTAGGAGCGGCTGTCCAGCCGCGAACCTCCGGCGTTGGAGGGTCGCGGCTGGACGACCTACCTAAGATCGCGGCTGGACAGCCGCTCCTACCCCGGGGGCCGCCGCGTCAGGAGGCGAGCGTCTCGATCAGGCTCTGGGCCTCGCGGCGCTGGTTCGAGTCGCCCTCGTCCAGCACCTCCTCGAGAATGCTCCGAGCACCCTCGGGATCGCCCATGTCGATGTACGCGCGAGCGAGATCGAGCTTCGTGCCGACCTCCGTCATCGTCTGCGGATCGAGGGGGCTCAAGTCCTCGGTGCCGGTCGGATCGTCCGCGCCGAGCACGTCGATGCCGACGTCGAGATCGAGCGGCGTGCCGCCGTTGCCGCCGAACACCTCGCTGTCGAACGCGCGCGGCTGCTCGACCGTGTCCCCGCCGCTCTGCAGCGCCGCGGACAAATCGTCCAGATTCAGATCGAGACCGTTGTCGCCGAGCGACTCGACGAGCGAGGTTTCCCCGGTCGCCTCCACGCGATACCGCTCGTCGAGCACCTCGGTGCCGCCGAGCGTGTCCTCGTCGAGCGACGCGAGCAGCGTCGCATCGTCGTCCGCGAGCACCGCCGTCTCCCGCTGCTCGAGCTCCGCATCGCCGGCGAGCTCCTCGACGTCGGCGGACAGCACCTGCGTCACGCCGGTCGCGGACAACACGTCGCTGTCCGTGCCGAGCTTCGGCTGCTCGCGCGTATCGCTCTCGCCGTCTGCCGTGGACGGCAGCTCGCCGAGGTCGGCCGGCAGCGACTCGAGGTCGCTCAAATCGAGCCCGAGGTCGTCGAGATCGATCTCCGCCGTGCCGTCGTCCGCGCCGCCGAGCGCCTGGCGCTCGACCGTCGCGGGCTCGTCGCCCCAGAACGCGGTCTCGACCGTCGGCGTTTCCATCGTCGGCGCGTCCGGACCGAGGCTCTCGACCGTCGGCGTCTCCATCGTCGGCGCATCCGGACCGAGGCTCTCGACCGTCGGCGTCTCCATCGTCGGCGCATCCGGACCGAGGCTCTCGATCGTCGGCGTCTCGACGGTCGGCGCCTCGGCCTGGCCGGTGGGGCTATCGATGCTGAGCGCGTCCCAATCGAGCCCGCTCGTGCCGGGCCGCTCGACCGTCGGGGATTCCTGCGTCACCGCGAGGCTGTCCGCGTCGGCGTCGGGCAGTGTCCGCTCGCCGGGGTCATCGTCGTCGGCCGGCTCGAGCAGCGCCGCCTCGAGGCCGGCCGCGGTGCTCGCGCCGATGTCGAGCGAGTCGTCGAGCTCGTCGGACTGCAGCTGCTGGTTCCGGCGCGTCGTCGCGGAGAACGCGAGATCCTCGGCGGTGTCGTCGGTGCTCGAGTCGAAGCCGAGCGACGCGCCGTCCGTGCTCTCGTCCTCGAACGCGAGATCGAGCGCGGGCGAGGAGCCCGCCTCGAGGTCCAGGTCGACCGCCGGCGCGCCGGCGGTCGCATCGGCGAACAGGTCCGAGTCCGGGCAAATCTGCTTGCCCATGATCACGACCTTGTCCCAATCGGCGTCCGGTTGCGATCCGATCTCGCGCCGCAACGCCTCGGCCGTCGTCAGGAAGCCTTCTTTGTTGCCCCAGACGAAGTAGACGTCGAGCAGCTTCAGCGTCAGGTCGCGCCGGCCGGGATTCTGCTCGAGCGCCTTCGAGATCAGCTCCGCCGCCTGGTCGTAGAGACCATAGGCCATGTGGAAGTCGGCTTCGGCGACCGGATCGGCCTGATCGAGATCGATCACCGTCTGCGTCGACAGCGTCTCGTCCGCCGTCGAAGCAGCCGCCGCCGCGCCGCCGAGCGCGGCGCCTGCCGCGGCCGCACCGTCGTGCTGCGGCTCGGCCTGGACCCGCGGCCGCCGGCCCTGCTCCTCGACGACAAAGCCGTCGTCCGGGACGTGACGGCGCAGCCGTGCCGTCTCCTCGTGCTCCTGCTCGCGCTGGATCTCCTCCTCGAGCGCGTCCCAGCGGCCGGTGACGTCCTCCGGCTCCTCCTCGCGGCGCCGGCGCATGAAGCCGACGACCGCGAGCAGCAGCGCCGCGACGCCGAGCGCGATCAGCACCACCGGGTTCATGATCCAGCCGAGCGCGCGCGAGAGAAGCGACGGCTCGGGCTCCGGACGGGTCACGACCTGGGTCGCGGCCGGCGCGGGCGCGACGGTCTCGACCGGCGCCGGCGCCTCGGCGACCGGCTCTGCCGCCGGCTCCGTGGCGGCGGGCTCTTCGTCCGCGAAGATCTCCTCCTCGAGGTCGACGCCGGCCGCCGTCACCGGCTCGACCGCGTCCGGCTCGCTCGCAGGCTCGGCCGCCGGCGCCGGCAGCGCCGCCGCGCCGGCCTCGGCCGCCGCGAGCCGCTCCTGCAGCTGGCGCAGCTCCTGATCGCGCAGCGCGAGCAGACGCTGGCTCTCCTCGAGCTGCGACCGCAGCGTCGACACCTCGTCCTGAAGGCTGCGCACCGTGGCTCCGCTCGCTCCTGCACCGGCGGCACCGGCCGCCGGCGAGGCGCTGTCGCCGACGTCGTCGGCCGGCAGCAGGCGCAAGCGCGCGGTCTCGACGCCGCTCGCCCAGGCTTCGTTCTGTCTCTGGACCTCCGCGTTCGCGGCGGCGGTCGGGATGCGCTCGAGCTCGGCGAGCTCCGGCACGCGCAGCACCGCGCCTTGCAGCAACCGGTTCATGTTGCCGTCGAAGGCCGCGGCGTTCGCCTCGTACAAGGCGACCATCATCTGATTCACGGAGACGCCGGCCGGCCGCAAGCTGTTCGCGATGCCCCAGAGCGTCTCGGCGCGCTGCACGGGTCCATACGTGCCGCCGGGCGCGACGGCCGGACGCGGTGCGGGCGCGGCGGTGTCCGCGCCGCGAGGCGCGGAGGCACTCTGCGCGGGGGACGGCTGCGTGGGCCGAGCGATCGTGCCGCCGGCAGCGCCGTCCGGCGCCCGCGTCGAAGCGGGGCTCAGCGCGGTCGCGACCTGCGGCTGCGGCAGCAGCACCGGCGGATCGAGAAGCACGGTGTACTCGCGCAGCAGGCGCCCGCGCGGCCACGTCGCCTCGATCAGCATCGTGACGAACGGCTCGGCGATCGACTCGCGCGACGTCACGCGAATGATGTTTCGCCCGGCGGCGTCGCGGTCGAGCCTGAACTGCAGGTTCGAGAGGTACTCGGGACGGTCGAGGCCGTACCGTGCGAAGGTCTCGCGGGTCGCGAGCGCGATCCGCAGCCCCTCGAGCTCCTCGGGCGTCGCCGAGACGAGCGCAATCTCCGCCTGCAGCGGCTGGTTCAGCGCCGACTTCAGCTCGATGTCGCCGAGCCCGAGTGCCGACACCGTAAGGGGAGAGGCCAGCAGCGGCGTAAAGCCCCAACGTGCCAGTGCTCTCATGGAATCTCCCTAGCTACCCGGTCCCCACCGATTCCGCGCGCCTGGCCTGGCGGCCTGGAAGGCTGAACAGCCCTGTCGCTGGCGGAATCGAAAGATACCTTACATAACACCGATTTACCAAAATCCCGGCGGAGCGCTCGTGCGCAGCGTAGGAGCGGCTATCCAGCCGCGACCACAAGCCTGCGCCCATCGGCCTTGGGCACCAAGAGAGCCCTACTCCGGCGCGGAATTTAACAATTTCTGTCGGCCGGGAACTGTGATTTTTGTTCGAGTTTCGCAATCCTCATGCGCCGCCGCTCCTTGCGTCCCGTCCGCGCGTCCCGTCCGCACGTAGGAGCGGCTGTCCAGCCGCGACAACCCGCAACCGGATGACCGCGACGGCCGGGTCGCGGCTCGACAGCCGCTCCTACCGCGTGGCGGTCAGCCGCCGATCGCCGGCACGGCGGAGCGCACGTCCGCGTTCTGCGCGCGGTGGCGCAGGTAGTGATCCATCAGCGTCAGCGCGACCATCGCCTCCGCGATCGGCGTCGCGCGCAAGCCGACGCACGGATCGTGGCGGCCGGTCGTGACGATCTCCGTCGCCTGGCCCGTCACGTCGACGGTACTCCCCGGCACCTGGATGCTCGACGTCGGTTTCAAGGCGATGCTCGCCAAAATGTCCTGGCCGCTCGAGATTCCGCCGAGCGTCCCGCCGGAGGAGTTCTTCGTGAAGCCGTCGGGCGTCAGGAGGTCGCGGTGCTCGCTGCCGCGCTGGCGCACGACCTTGAAGCCGTCGCCGAACTCGACGCCCTTCACCGCGTTGATGCTCATCAAGCCGTGCGCGAGCTCGGCCTCGAGCTTGTCGAACACGGGCTCGCCGAGACCGACGGGCACGCCGCTCGCGATCACGTTGATCCGCGCACCGATCGAGTCGCCGGCGCGGCGGAGCTCGTTGATGAACGCTTCGAGCTCGGGCACGCGCTCGGGCTCCGCGCAGAAGAACGGGTTGTCGTCGACCGCGGCAAGGTCGCGGGGCGAGAGCTCGAACGGACCCATCTCGGCGAGGTATCCGCGGATCGTGATGCCGAGGCGCTCGCGCAGGTACTTCCGCGCGATCGCGCCTGCCGCGACGCGCATGACCGTCTCGCGCGCGGACGAGCGGCCGCCGCCGCGATAGTCGCGGATGCCGTACTTCTGCTGATACGTGTAGTCGGCGTGTCCGGGCCGAAAGCGGTCCTTGATCTTCGTGTAGTCGCGCGAGCGCTGATCGACGTTCTCGACGAGGAGGCCGATCGGCGTGCCGGTCGTCACGCCCTCGAACACGCCCGAGAGGATTCGCACCTGGTCGGGCTCTTTGCGCTGCGTGACGAAGCGCGAGCGGCCGGGGGCGCGGCGGTCGAGATCGCGCTGGATGTCCGCTTCCGAAAGCTCGAGCCCCGGCGGGCAACCGTCGACGATCGCCGCGAGCGCAGGACCGTGGCTTTCGCCGCACGTCGTGACCGTGAACACTCGCCCGAAGCTGTTGCCCGACATCGCCCTGCCCTCTCTAACTCCGTCGCTCGCCGCTCGCACGCCGTCCGGCTAAACCGCGGCGAGCTCCTCGGCCGCGATCACGAACACGCCGTCGCCGCCGCGCTCGAGCTCGACCCAGGTGACCGGCAGCCGGGGGAACGCGCGCTCGAAGGCCTGCATGCCGCCGCCGATCTCGACGAGCAGGATCCCGCCCGGCACGAGCCGGCCGCGGGCGCCGCGGACGATCTGCCGCACGAGATCGAGCCCGTCGGGTCCGCCGGCGAACGCGCCGCGCGGCTCCGCCGCGTACTCCGGCGGCAGCGCCTCGAGCTCGGCGTCCGGCACGTACGGCGGGTTCGAGATGATAACGCGGTAGCGCGCATCGCCGGGCGGGAACAGCGCCGCCTCGACGAGCCGGACACGCCCGCCGAGCCCGTGCCGCTCGACGTTCGCGGCAGCCACCTCGAGCGCGCCGGGCGAGGTGTCCGTCGCGTCGACGAGGGTGCCCGGGCAGTAGTGCGCCGCCGCGATCGCGATGCAGCCGCTGCCGGTGCCGACGTCGAGCAGGCGGTCGCCGGCGCGCACGTCGCACCACGGCCGAAAGCCGGCCTCGATCACCTCGGCGAGCGGCGAGCGCGGCACCAGCACGCGCGCGTCGACCGTGAACGGCAGACCGGCGAACCACGCCTCGCCGAGCAGGTGGGCGAGCGGCACGCGCCGCTCGATCCGCGCGCTCGCGAGCGCGGCCGCCTGCGGTGCGAGCGCGGGATCCGGCGCCGCCGCGAAGCGCGCGTCGTCGTAGCCCTGCAGGTGACGAAGGAGCCAGTACGCTTCGTCCGCCGCGTTGTCCGTGCCGTGCCCGAAGACGAGCCCGTGCGCGTCGAACGCGCGCGCGAGCACGGCCACCCACTGCTCGTTCGAGCCGGCGGCGAGAAGCTCGCGTTCGAGCGCTCGGGCATCCATCGGCCGCGGATCATACGCTGCCCGGCGCGAGGTGGCTCGGGTTGCACGCTGTGGGATAATCCGCGCCATGTTGAGCGGAATGCTTCGCGTCCTGATCGTCGGGCTGGTCCTGCTGGTCGCGGCGCTCTTTCTGCTGCCCCGGCCCGGCGGCGATCTCGTGCCCGAGGTCGCGACGTTCCTGCCGCAGCCCCGAGAGCTGCCGGCGGTCGCGCTCGTGGACGATCGCGGCGAGCCGGCCGGCCTCGAGCTGCTCCGCGGTCGCTACTCGCTCCTCTTCTTCGGCTTCACGAACTGCCCGGACGTCTGCCCGCTGACGCTGAAGGTGCTCGCGGACGCGCGGGCCGCGGTCCGCGCAGCGGACGAGGAAGCGACCCCGGACGTGCTGTTCGTCAGCGTCGACGCCGCGCGCGACACGCCCGAGCGCATCCGCGCGTACCTGAACGGCTTCGACTCGGCGTTCCGCGGCGTGACCGGCCCGGACGAGGCGCTCGAGCCGCTGCTGCGCACGCTCGGCGTCGCCGTCGAGAAGCACGAGCACGGCGGCGAAAGCTACAACGTCGTGCACAGCTCCGTCGTGTTCTTCGTCTCGCCGGACGCGGAAGTGATCGGAGTGTCGAGCGCGCCGCACGACGCCGCGAAGATCGCGGCCGACTTCCGCAAGATTCGCCGATTGCACATCGCCGCAGAGCACGCCGCGCGGACATGAGCTATCCCGCGCAGGTGTGGCTGCAGCACCTGTTACCGAAGCGGCTCCTCTGCCGCGCGGTGCACGGCATCGCCCGCTCGCGCTCGCCTTGGCTGAAGAAGCCGCTGATCGCCTGGTTCGCGCGCCACTACGCGATCGACATGAGCGAGGCGGAGCACGCCTCGCTCGACGCCTACCCGACCTTCAACGCGTTCTTCACCCGGGCGCTGAAGCCCGGCGCGCGGCCGCTCGAGGGCGACGAGACGACGGTCGTCGCCCCGGCGGACGGCGTCGTGACGGAGTTCGGCGCGATCCGCGACGGCGAGCTCGTGCAGGCGAAGGGCCTGCGCTACCGCCTGACCGCGCTGCTCGGCGAATCGGAGGAAGCGGTCGAGCCCTATCTCGACGGGGCGTTCCTGACGATCTACCTCGCACCGCACAACTACCATCGCGTGCATGCGCCCCTCGCAGGCGAGCTGCTTCGCACACGCTACCTGCCCGGGCGCCGGTTCGGCGTGAACGCCGCGACGGCCGGCGCGATCCGCGGGCTCTTCGCCGGCAACGAGCGGGTCGTCTGCTCGTTCCGGACGGCCGCGGGGCCGATGGCCGTCGTGCTCGTCGGCGCGCTGAACGTCTCGAGCCTGAGCACGACCGCGGTCGGCGACATCGCGAGCGGCGAGGCGCGCACCTGGACGCACGAGCCGCCGATCGCGGTGCGCCGCGGCGAGGAGCTCGGGCGGTTCAATCTAGGCTCGACCGTCGTCCTCGTCTTCGGCCGCGGCGCCGTGACCTGGCGCACCGCGCTCGAGCCGCACGGCCCGATCCGGCTCGGGCAAGCGATCGGCGACGCGCGGGCGAGCGGGCCGCGCGGCGAATGAGCCTCGAGCGGACCGCATCGCGCCCGACGCTCGAGCTCCGGGCCGAGCTTCTCGCGCGCGTGCGCTCGTTCTTCGCCGCGCGCGGCGTGCTCGAGGTCGAGACGCCGGCGCTGTCCGCGGCCGGCGTGTCGGACCCGGCGCGCGAGCAGATCGTCGCGACGGCGCGCGCCCTCGGGGAACGGCACTACTTGCAGACCTCGCCCGAGCACGCGATGGAGCGGCTGCTCGCGGCGGGCGGCGGCGACTTTTATCAAATGTGCCGTGTGTTCCGCGACGACGAGCTCGGCCGCTGGCATCAACCGGAGTTCACGCTCCTCGAATGGTATCGGGTCGGCTGGGACGACCTGCGGCTGATGGACGAGACGGCGGAGCTGCTCGCCGCGCTCGTCGGCGAGCGCGCACGGCGCGTCGAGCGGCTCACGTACGCGGAAGCGTTCGAGCGCGCGCTCGGTGCCGATCCGCTCGGGCCGCCCGAGCCGGTCGAGGCCGCGCTCCGCGCCGCGGGCGTCGACGTGCCGAGCGGGCTCGACCGGGACGCGCTGCTCGACCTCGCGTTCGCCGTCGCGGTCGCGCCGCGCTTCGACCCGGGCGCGCTGACGCTCGTCGCGGATTTCCCGGCCTCGCAGGCGGCGCTCGCGAAGCTCAAGCCGACCGAGCCGCCGGTCGCGGCGCGGTTCGAGGCCTTCTGCGGCGGCCTCGAGCTCGCGAACGGGTTCGCGGAGCTGACCGACGCGGGCGAGCAGCGCCGCAGGTTCGAGGCGGAACGGGCGGCGCGCCGTGCCGCCGGCCGCGACGTCGCGCCGCTCGACGAGGAATTTCTCGCCGCGCTCGAGTCGCTGCCCGAGTGCGCGGGCGTCGCGGTCGGCTTCGACCGGGTCGTCGCGCTCGCTGCGGGCGTCGACGAGGTCGCCGCGGCGATGGCGTTCGCGCACCGCCGCTGAGCGGGCTACTTCACGCGCGAAACGTACTCGCCGGTGCGCGTGTCGACTCTCACGACCTCGCCTTCCTCGACGAACAGCGGCACGCGGACGACCGCGCCGGTCTCGAGCTTCGCGGGCTTCACGCCGCCCTGGGCGGTATCGCCGCGCACGCCCGGATCCGTCTCGACGATCTTCAGCTCGACGAAGTTCGGCGGGGCGACGTACAGCGGCACGCCGTTCCAGAGCGTGACCATGCAGCTGTCCTGCTCCTTCAGCCACTGCTTCGCGTCCGCGACCGCGTCCGCGCCGGCGGCAAACTGCTCGAAGCTATCCGGCACCATGAAGTGCCAGAACTCGCCGTCGTTGTAGAGGTACTGCATGTCCTGCTCGACGACGTCCGCCGCCTCGACCGTCTCGCCCGACTTGAAGGTCTTGTCGACCACGCGGCCGGTCTTGAGGTTGCACACGCGCACGCGATTGAACGCCTGGCCCTTGCCGGGCTTCACGAACTCGTTCTCGAGGATCACGTACGGGTCGTTATCGAGCAGGATCTTCAGCCCGCTCCGAAACTCGTTGGTGCTGTAAGTTGCCATTCGTATACTGACTCGCGCGGCGGGCGCCGAAAGAAAGGCGCGATCATACCGCCAAGCCTACCCGAAGCGACACCGGAATCCCGATGCCCTTACCTTCGCCCGTGATGCCGCAGAAGGCGGCCTGGCAGTATGCCCTGCGGGACGCGGTCCGCAGCGCCGCCGAGCTCGCCCGGCTGCTCGAGCTGCCGCCCGGCACCGTCGCGGCGGACGCGGGCTTTCCGCTGCTCGTGCCCCGCGGTTTCGTCGCGCGCATGCGCAAGGGCGATCCGGCCGACCCGCTCCTGCTCCAGGTCCTGCCGCAAGCCGAGGAAGAGCTCGAGCGCCCCGGGTTCGGGCCCGATCCGCTCGGCGAGCACGGCCTCGCCGCCGGCGGCGTGCTGCAGAAGTACCGCGGGCGGGCGCTCTTGATCGCGACGGGCGCGTGCCCGGTGCACTGCCGCTACTGCTTCCGCCGTGCGTTCCCGTACGACACGCAGCTCGCCGCGCGCGGCGACTGGCGGCTCGCGCTCGAGGCGCTCGCCGCGAGCGACGACGTGACCGAGGTGATCCTGAGCGGCGGCGACCCGCTCAGCCTGTCGAACGCGCGCCTCGAGCGGCTGGTCGAGCGGCTCGAGCGGCTGCCCCGGCTCACGACGCTCCGGCTCCATACCCGCTTCCCGGTCGTCGTGCCCGAGCGCGTCGACGAGGGGCTCGTCGGCCTGCTGCGGGCGGCCCGGCTGCGGACGGTGGTCGTGCTCCACACGAACCACGCGAACGAGATCGACGCCGCGGTCGAGCGCGCCGTCGCCGCCTTGCGCGCCGCACGGAGCACCGTGCTGAACCAGTCCGTCCTGCTTCGCCGCGTGAACGACGACGTCGACGCGCTCGCCGCACTCTCGGAGCGGCTGTTCGCGGCCGGTGCGCTCCCGTACTACCTGCACCTGCTCGATCCGGTCGCGGGCGCGGCCCACTTCGAGGTGCCCGAAGCGCGCGGCCGGGAGCTCGTCGCCGCGCTTCGAGCGCGCTTGCCGGGCTATCTCGTGCCGCGGCTCGTCCGCGAGACGCCGGGCGCGCCGGGCAAGACGGTCGTCGGCTGAGACGGCCGCGAACGGCGAGGTCGACTGCCTTGCCGACGGGGCGCCCGACGGTCCGGGGCGACCTCGGCCAGCCCGCCGCTACAACAATCGCGCCGCGTCCGCCTGCAACTCCATCACGCAGCACCGCCGCGGCAGGCTGCTAGAATCCCGGCTTCGTCCACGGCGGATAGGCAGCGCTCTGAGCCCTCAGCGAATGAATCAAACGGCGGTCCCGCTCGTCGTCCTGACGACGCGCGAGGACGACGTGGAGCTCATCAACCGCACGCTCCGCGAGGCGGGTCACGCGGCCCGGTGCCGCTGGGTGCAGAAGCTCGACGCGCTCGCCGAGGCGCTCGAGCGCGACGGGCCGGAGCTTCTCTGGCATTTCGTCGACAGCCTCGCCGTGCCGCTCCGCGACGTCGCGCGGATCAAGCAGCAGACTGCCCGGATGGTGCCGCTGATCGCGGTCGCCCGCGCGGCGGAGGAGGCCGACATCGCGGCGGCGATGGCCGCGGGCGCGCAGGACCTCGTCTCCGTCATGCAGACGGAACGGCTGCGCTCGGTCGCCGAGCGCGAGCTGCGCGCGTTCCGGCTCGAGCGCGCGTTGAACGACACCCTGCGCTCGGCTTCGCAGTACAAGACGCAGCTGCGCGCGTTCATGGCGGGCTCGGTCGACGCGATCGCGCACGTTCAGGAAGGCATCCTGATCGACGCCAACCAGGCATGGGCGGAGCTCTTCGGCCGCGCGGAGCCGCAAGAGCTGCAAGGTCCGCTGATGGATCTTTTCGACGCGAACAGCCAGGCGCCGTTGAAGGGCGCGCTCGCCGCGTGCGCGAAGGGTCACTGGGACAATCAGACGCTGAAGGTGACGGCGCTCGGCGCGGACGGCGCGCCGCTCGCGCTCGACCTGCTTCTCGAGCCGACGATCTTCGACGGCGAGAACGCCGTGAAGCTGACCGTGCCGCGCCGCGAGGCCGAGCGCTCGAGCCCGGAAGACCTGGTCGAGGAAGCCGTGCACAAGGACGGGCTCACCGGCTTCTACCACCGGCGCCGCTTCCTCGAGCTGCTCGCGGAGCGTCTCGAATCGCCGTCGAAGAGCGGCGTGCGCGCGATCGCCTACATCCGCCCGGACAAGTTCGGCGACATCGCGGCCGACGTCGGCCCGGTGCAGAGCGAGGAGATCCTCGTGCAGGTCGCGCAGCTCCTGGGCTCGCTCGCGCATCAGCACGACCTCTGCGGACGCTTCGGCGGGACGGTGTTCGCGATCCTGCTCGAGCGCGGCACGCTCCGCGACATCGAGGCGTGGGCGGAGCACGCCGCGACGCGAATCTCCGACCACATCTTCGAGGTCGCGCAGAACACGCTCTCGCTCACGTGCACGATCGGCCTCGCCGAGGTCGGGCCGACGACCGCGCAGATCGAGGAGCTCCTCGCGGGCGCGGAACGGGCCAACCAGCGCGGCAGGCAGCGAGGCGGCAATCAGGTCGTGCTCGAGGAGACCGCCGAGGAGAGCACGCGCGTCCAGCGGTTCGACGAGTTCTGGGTGCAGCAGATCAAGAGCGCGCTGATGGAGAACCGCTTCCGTCTCGCGCACATGCCGATCGCGCCGCTGTCGGGCGAGGACAGGACGCTGCTCGATACGCTCGTCCGGCTGATCGACCAGCAGGGCGACGAGGTGCCGGCGTCGGAGTTCATGCCGGCGGCCGCGCGCAACCGGATGCTCCGCTCGATCGACCGGTGGGTCGTCAGCGCGTCGATCAACTACTGCGCGAAGGCGTCGCCCGACGTGATCTTCGTGAAGCTGTCCGCGGAATCGATCCTCGACACGACGCTGATCGACTGGGTCGCGAAGCACGCGAAGGAGAGCGGCGTGCAGCCGTCACGCATCTGCTTCCAGGTGAGCGAGGACGACGTGACGCAGTACATGAAGCAGACGAAGACGCTCGCCGAGCAGCTGAAGGCGCACGGCTTCCTGTTCGCGGTCGAGCACTTCGGCATCGGCCGCGATCCGCTGAAGATTCTCGCGCAGACGCCGATGCACTACGTGAAGATCGACGGCTCGCTGATGCAGAGCATCGCGACGAACCCGGCGCAGCAGGAGAAGGTGCGGAACTTCGTGGCCGCCGCCGAGCGGCGCAAGATTCAGACGATCGCGGAACGCGTCGAGGACGCGAACACGATGGCGGTGCTGTTCCAGCTCGGCATCGGCTACATGCAGGGCCACTACGTCCACGAGCCCGAAGTCGTCCTCGAAGAATCCCGCTGATCTCCGCGCCGCGACTCTCCGATTCGGGGTAGGAGATTCGGGGTAGGAGCGGCTGTCCAGCCGCGATCTTCAGCGTCGCGCTGGTAGACCGCGCGGCGCCGGCGTACAGCGGCGTGCCGGCATTCGCATCGCGGTAGGAGCGGCTGTCCAGCCGCGATCTTCAGCGTCGCGCTGGTAGACCGCGCGG
>CAYWGQ010000066.1:0-1126 GCA_964457725.1 uncultured Gammaproteobacteria bacterium | reverse complement strand
CGCCGGCGTACAGCGGCGTGCCGGCATTCGCATCGCGGCAGTCGCGGCTGGACAGCCGCTCCTACCGGGTCAGCGCACGACGTCAGGCGGCGGCGAGGCGCTCGACCTTGCGCCAGCCGCGTGGCAACGCGAGTCCGCGTCGGCCGCGCTCGCCGCGATAGTGCGCGAGGTCGGCCGCCGAGATCGTCATCGTCCGCTCGCCGCTCTTGACCCGCAGCGCCTGCCCGTCCGCGAGCACCGCGATCGCCGCGAGCGTCACGTCGCCGCCCGACGGCAGCGCCATGATCTTGTTGCCCTTGCCGCGCGCGAGCTCGGGCAGCTCCTCGAGCGGGAACACGAGCAGCCGGCCATCCGTCGACGCGGCCGCGATCCACGCGCCCGCTTCCCCGACCGGCGCGCCCGGCACGACGCTCGCGCCGGCCGGCACGCGCAGCGCCGCCTTGCCGGCCTTGTTGCGCGAGTAGAGCTCCTCGAGCTTCACGGTGAAGCCGTAGCCGCGCGTGCTCGCGACGACCCAGCGATCCTCGGGAGAGCCCGCGAGCACGGCGCCGAAGCGCGCGCCGTCCGGCGGGTTCAGATACTTCGACAGCGGCTCCCCCTGCCCGCGCGCGGACGGCAGCGTATGCGCCGGCAGGCTGTACGCGCGGCCGGTGCTGTCGAGGAACACCGCGAGCTGGTTGCTGCGGCCGAGCGCCGCCGAGAGGAAGCGGTCGCCGGAACGGTACGACAACGCCTCCGCGTCGATCTCGTGCCCCTTCGCGGCGCGAGCCCATCCGCCTTCGGACAGCACGATCGTCACGGGCTCGCTCGAGACGAGCTCGGCTTCCGCGAACGCCTGGGCCGGCGCGCGCTCGACGACCGACGTGCGGCGGTCGTCGCCGTGCTTCTCCGCGAGCGCCTCGATCTCGCTCTTGATCAGCTTCGTCAGCCGCTGCTTCGACTTCAGCGTCGCCTCGAGATCGGCCTTCTCCTCCGCGAGCGCCTTCTTCTCGGCGCGGATCTGCATCTCCTCGAGCTTCGCGAGGTGACGCAGCTTGAGCTCGAGAATCGCTTCGGCTTGCGTGTCGGTCAGCGTGATGCGCTTCATCAGCACGGGCTTCGGGTCGTCCTCCGTGCGGATGATGCG
>CAYWGQ010000065.1:0-19355 GCA_964457725.1 uncultured Gammaproteobacteria bacterium | reverse complement strand
CATCGTCACCCGCGAGACGCCGCTGAACAAGGAAGGCATCCGGCTCGCGGAGCTCGAGGTCGGCGACACCTTCGGCGAGGAGGCGCTGATCTCCGAGGCGAAACGCAACGCGACCGTGTACATGGAGACCGACGGCTCGCTGATGCGGCTCGGCAAGGAGGATTTCCAGAAGCTTTTGAACGAGCCGATGCTCGACTGGGTCGACGCCGATGAAGCGAAACGCATCATCGACGAAGGCGGCCAGTGGCTCGACGTGCGTCTGCCGAGCGAGTTCGAGGCGTACCACAACGAGGGCGCGATCAACGTGCCGCTCTACTTCATTCGGCTAAAGTTGAAGACGCTCGACCCGAGCGTCAAATACGTCGTCTGCTGCGACACCGGGCGCCGCAGCTCGGCCGGCGCGTTCATCCTGAACGAGCGCGGCTTCCAGACGTACGTGCTGAAGGGCGGCCTGAACCGAGGCGGGCTGCAGGGCTAGCGGCCAAGCGCCGCCTGCCCGGCGCTACAACGTGTGCGTCGGCTTGTCGCCGCCGAGCGCACCCGCGAGATAGTTCTCGATGCGCTTTTGCGTATTGCCCTGATCCTGCTCGCTGAACTGCACGCCGATGCCGGCCGTCCGCTTGCCCTGCGCGCCCTTCGGGGTGATCCAGATGACGCGCCCGGCGACCGGAATCTTCTCCTCCTCGCCCATCAGGTTCAGCAGCATGAACACCTCGTCGCCGAGCTTGTAGCTCGAGTTCGTCGGGATGAACAGCCCTCCGTTCTTCACGAACGGCATGTACGCGAGGTACAGCGCGCTCTTGTCCTTGATCGTCAGCGTTAGAAGACCCGGTTTGCTCACGATTAGCCTCGATCGCCCTGGAATCCGAGCAGCAGCACCCGCAGGCCGAGCTCGGTATTGACTCCGGTGCCGACCTGACGGAGCAACCGCTCCGCCGCCTGATGCTGCTCGAACAGCGCCCGGAGTGTCAGCGTCCGCCACGCATTATGCAAGGGTGCGGCGACGGGGTCTGTGAACGCGGTCGGCTCGGCCGGTGCGACGCGGGCGCGGATTGCGAGCTCGAGCCGCCGGACGAGCCACTCGAGCACGGCACCGAGATCGAGCTTGACCCACTCGTCGGCGACGGCCTGGGGGTCGGCCTTGTCTTCAGAAACTAGTAAAAGTTTCTTGGATAAGTTTCTGTAATCCAGTGATTTTTCTTCGAGGTGAAGCTGCCTCGCGAGCTCGAGCGGCCGGCTCGGCGACAGGAGCCAAGCGGTCGCGAACGCCTCGTCGTCCGCGACGCCGAGCCACGCTCGGGTGTCGGCACGCGACGGCGGCTGGATTCGCAGCCGCTGGCAACGGCTGCGGACCGTCGCCGGCAACCGCTGGGGTTCGTGCGCGACGAGCAACAGGTAGCTCTCGGCCGACGGCTCCTCGAGGGTCTTCAACAGCGCGTTCGCCGCGGCGACGGTCATCGCTTCGGCCGGCTCGATGATGACGACCTTCGGCCCACCGCGATAGCCCTTCAACGCGAGCGTCTCGCCGATCGCGCGGACCTGCTCGACCGCGATCGTCCGCTTCTCCTCGGCAGGGAACACCCAGTGCAGATCGGGGTGGTGGTCGGCCGGCTCGTGGCGCCCCGCCATCGCGGCCGCGGCCTCGGCGGCGCCGAGGGCGGGCGGCGGCGCACTGCCGGCGCGGCCCGCGAGGAGCCGCTCGGCCGTCACGAGCGCGAGGTTCAACTTGCCGAGGCCGCGGGGTCCGGTGATCAGCCAGGCGTGGCCGAGACGTCCGGACGCGAACGCGCCCTCGAGCTTCGCGAGCGGTGCGGCGAGCCACGGGCAGAGCCGGGTCGCGAGCGTCTCGAGCGCGCCGCTTGCCGTCATCCGCGGAACGCTCCGACGAACGCGTCGAGGCGCGCGCGGATATCGGTCTGCACGGCCTCGAGCGGGCGAGCCGCGTCGACGACCGCGAAGCGCGCGGGCTCTCGCGCCGCCCGCGCGAGATAGGCTTCGCGCACCCTCGTGAAGAACGCCCGATCCTCGCGCTCGAAACGATCCGGCTTGCGTGCACTGATCCGTGCCGCGCCGACCTCGACCGGCGCGTCGAGGAGCAGCGTCAGGTCCGGCACCGTATCGCCCTGCACCGCCGCCGTCAGCTGCTCGAGCAACTGCGGAGCGACGCCGCGGCCGCCGCCTTGATACGCCCAGCTCGCATCGACGAAGCGATCGCAGACCACCCAGCGGCCGGCGGCGAGCGCAGGGCGAATGACCCGCGCGAGGTGCTCGCTGCGCGCGGCGAACATCAGCAGCGTCTCGGTCTCGGGCGTGACGCCGCCGTCGTCCGCGTCGAGGAGCAGGCGGCGGATCTCTTCGCCGAGCGGCGTGCCGCCCGGCTCGCGCGTGACGACGACGTCGAGCCCATGCTCGCGCAGCACGTCGGCCGCGAACGTCACGTTCGTCGACTTGCCGACGCCCTCCCCGCCTTCGAGCGTCACGAACGCGCCGCGCGTCACGGCTCGGCGCTCCCGGACGTCCGGCGCAGGAACTCGCGCACCGCGCGGTTGTGCTCTTCGAGCGTCGCCGAGAACACGTGACTGCCGTCGCCGCGGCCGCTCGCGACGAAGAAGAGCGCCCCGCTCCACTCCGGACGGACGGCCGCGTAGAGCGATGCGGCGCCGGGCAGCGCGATCGGCGTCGGCGGCAGCCCCGCGCGGGTGTAGGTGTTGTACGGCGTGTCGGCCTCGAGGTCGCGCCGGCGCAGGTTGCCGTCGAACGCATCACCGAGCCCGTAGATCACCGTAGGATCGGTCTGCAGACGCATCCCGCGTTTCAGCCGCTCGTGAAACACGCCGGAGATCAGCGCACGCTCGCTCTCGAGCGCTGTTTCCTTCTCGATGATCGACGCGAGCACGAGCGCCTCGTACGGCGTCGCGATCGCGAGCTCGTCCGCGCGCTCGGCCCAAGCGGCGTCGAGCTGCCGCTGCATCGCCTCGTAGGCCGTGCGCAGCAGATCGATGTCGCGCGTGCCGCGCGGGAAGCGATAGGTGTCCGGAAAGAACTGGCCCTCGGGGCTCGTATCCGGCGCGCCGAGCGCGCTCATCACTTCCTCCGGCGCGACGCCGCTCTCGGCGACCGCCGGATGCGCGCGGAGCGCCGCGAAGAAGTCCGTGAAGCGCGAGCCCTCGACGATCGTCAGCTGATGCAGGAAGACCTGGCCCGCGACGAGCTTGCCGAGCAGCGACCGCGGGGTCGTGCCCGGGAGGAGCTCGTACTCGCCGGCATGGATCCGCACCGCGTCCCCGGTCACTCTGCCGTAGAGCGTCAGGAGCCACGGCCGCTCGATCAGCCCGCGGCTCGCGAGGTCCGCGCTGACTCTCGCAAGCGGGGTGCCGGGCGGGACGAGAAGCCACTCCGCGGTCGCGATCGCGAGCGGCCGGTTCAGATCGCGCCACGCGAGCGCGGCGGCGGCTGCCGCGCCGGCAGCCACGAGGACGGCGATCGCGCCGCCGATGATCAGCGCCTTAACCGTCCGTCCCATAGCCGAGCCGCCGCATCAGCCGCTGCGCGATCTCGCCTGGCGCGAGCACTCTGCCGTCGAGCTCCCGCACCGGCCAAATGCCGAACACCGCGTTCGTCACGAACATCTCGTCCGCACCCTCGAAGGTCGCCGGCCGCAGGTCGCCCTCCTCGACCTCGATGCCCTCGGCCTTCGCCGTCTCGAGAACGATCCTGCGCATCACGCCCTTCACGCCGCAGCGGGTCAACGCCGGCGTCAGCAGGCGGCCGTCCGCGACGGCGAACACGTTCGCCATCGTCGCGCTGACGACGTAGCCGCTCGCATCGAGCAGCAGCCCCTCGTCGGCGTCGAGCCGCTCGAGCTCGATGCGCGCGAGCACCTGCTCGAGCCGGCAGAGATGCTTCATCCCCGCGAGCGCCGGATTCTCCCCGAGGCGCAGCGCCAACGTCCGCACCCGCACGCCCCGAGTGTAGTGGGACGCGGGACACGCGGACCAGGACGATATCGACAGGATTCGGGTCGGTGCCGGCGTTGCCGGCGGGCGGTAGCCGCGCTCTCCGGGCCCGCGTGTGACGATGAGCTTCACGACGGCGCGGCCTTCCGGCAGGTGTGCGGCGATTTCCGCGCGGAGCGCTGCGGGGTCGGGCGGCGGGATCGACAGCCGCGCACACCCGTCCACGAGGCGCTCGAGGTGGTAGTCGAGCCAACGGATGCGCCCCGCGTCCGCGGCCATCGTCTCGAACAGGCCGTCGCCGTAGGCGAGGCCGCGGTCGGCCGGATCGACTTTGCCCTCGCGGCCGTTCACGAGCCAGACCGTCGTCGTCACGGCGGAAGCTCCTTCAGCCGGGCCCGCCGCCGCGGCCGGCCCACGGGCACGTCAAGCGAAGCGCTTGAACACCACGGTGCCGTTCGTGCCGCCGAACCCGAACGAGTTCGACAGCGCCGCCTCGAGCCGCACTTCGCGTGCGGTGTTCGGCACGTAGTCGAGATCGCACTGCGGATCCTGGTTCTCGAGGTTGATCGTCGGCGGAATCACCTGATCGCGAAGCGCGAGGATCGTGAAGATCGCCTCGGCGACGCCCGCCGCGCCGATCATGTGCCCGGTCGTCGACTTCGTCGAGCTGACGGCGAGCCGCTTCGCGTGGTCGCCGAACGCGCGCTTGATCGCGAACGTCTCGGCGACGTCGCCGAGCTCGGTCGACGTGCCGTGCGCGTTCACGTAGCCGATCTGCTCCGGCGCGAGCTGCGCGTCCGCGAGCGCGTTGCGCATGCAGAGCCGCGCGCCCTCGCCGTCGTCGGGCGGAGCGGTGATGTGATACGCGTCGGCGCTCATCCCGAAGCCCGCGAGCTCCGCGTAGATCGTCGCGCCGCGGGCGCGCGCCCGCTCGTACTCCTCGAGCACGATGCAGCCGGCGCCGTCCGAGAGCACGAAGCCGTCACGGTCGCGATCCCACGGCCGGCTCGCGCGGGTCGGATCGTCATTGCGCTGCGACAGCGCCCGTGCGGCGCAGAAGCCGCCGAGGCCGAGCGGCGTCGTCGCGTACTCGGCTCCGCCCGCGAGCATCACGTCGGCGTCGCCGTATTGAATGAGACGCCCGGCGAGGCCGATCGTGTGCGACGAGGTCGTGCACGCGGTGACGATCGCCAGGTTCGGCCCTTTGAAGCCGTGCATGATCGACACGTGCCCGGAGATCATGTTGATGATGCTCGCCGGCACGAAGAACGGCGAGATGCGCCGCGGGCCGCTGTTCAGCCACTTCTCGTGATTCGCTTCGATCGTGCTGACGCCGCCGATCCCCGAGCCGATCGCAACACCGATCCGCTCGGCATCGGCCTCGGTCGCCTCGAGCCCGGCGTCGGCGATCGCCTGCTTCGCCGCGGCGATGCCGTAGTGCATGAACGGATCGCACTTGCGCGCTTCTTTCGCGTCGAGGTATTGCGAAACGTCGAAGTTCTTGATCAGGCCCGCGATGCGGGTCGAGAAAGCGCTGACGTCGAAGGTGTCTATCGGGCCGATGCCGCTCACGCCTTCGCAAACGTTGCGCCAGCCTTCGGCAACACTGTTGCCGACGGGCGAAATGAGCCCGAGCCCGGTCACGACGACACGTCGCTTCGTCACTGTTGTTCCCTCAACGTGACCGCCGACAACGGTTCGCGGCGGGCCGGCCGCACCTCAGGATTCGTTCTGGCGGGCAAGAATGTAATCGATGGCTTGCTGGACGGTCGTGATCTTCTCGGCCTCCTCGTCCGGGATCTCCGTCTCGAACTCCTCTTCGAGCGCCATCACGAGCTCGACCGTGTCCAGCGAATCGGCCCCGAGGTCGTCCACGAACGAGGCGTCGTTCTTGATCTCGTCGGCTTTGAGCCCGAGCTGCTCGGCGATGATCGATCTCACTTGCTCTTCGACACTGGCCATGTGCGTGGTACCCCTCATGAATTGACAAGCCGGACCCATGGGGTCCGGCCGGCTGGCGCGTATTGTATTGAAATCACCAGGGTCATTCTACCGCGCGGAGCCCCTGCGAAAGCGGACCCGCGCACGGTTCGCGGGCCGCGCAAAGGCCCGCCGCGAGCGCCGGGCGGAGCCCCGCCCTGCGATCGTGCAGGCCGAGGATCCGCGGGCTCGCGCGCCGTGCCGCCCCTCCCCTCACGGCATCGCGAGGCCGCCGTTCACTCCGATCGTTTGGCCCGTGATGTAGGCGCCGGCGTCGGACGCGAGGAACACGACCGTCGCCGCGACGTCCTCCGGCGTGCCGAGGCGTCCTGCCGGAATTTGGTCCCGCAGCGCCTGCACCTGGCGCTCGTCGAGCGCCCGCGTCATATCGGTCTCAATGAAACCCGGTGCGATCGCGTTCACGGTGATGCCGCGCGAGGCGACCTCGCGCGCGAGCGATTTCGTGAAGCCGATCATGCCGGCCTTCGCGGCCGCGTAATTCGTCTGGCCCGGATTGCCGATCACGCCGACGACAGAGCTCACGTTGATGATGCGGCCGTGCCGCGCCTTCACCATCGCGCGAAGCGCGGCGCGGCAGACGCGGAACACCGAGGACAGATTCGCGTCGATCACCGCGTCCCACTCCTCGGGCTTCATTCTGAGAAGAAGGTTGTCGCGCGTGATGCCGGCGTTGTTCACGAGCACCGTCGGCGACCCTTCGGCGCCGTCGAGCTCGGCGATCAGCCGATCGACCGCCGCGGCGTCGACGACGTCGAGCACGGCGCCGCGCCCCGCGAGGCCCGCGGCCGCGAACCGCTCCGTGATCGCCGTCGCGCCTTCCGGCGTCGTCGCCGTTCCGACGACGGTCGCACCCTGTAGCGCAAGGGCCTCGGCGATCGCGCGGCCGATGCCGCGGGAAGCTCCGGTGACGAGCGCGACTCGGCCGGCAATGCCCGGCCACGGCTGCAGTGCCGACAGTTCCATGGGACTCCGGAGGTTTGCGATGGAGGCGCGATTATACCGGCCGGTTTCGCACCCGGCGAAGGAGCACGGCCGCGCCCACCGCGAGCACGCCGCCCGCGGCGCCGTAGAGGTGCGCGGCGACGATCACGGGCCCGCCGGTGCCGAGCGAGGACCACGGCAGCACCCCGACCGTCTGCTCGAGCACGAGCTTCCCGCCGAGCACGGCGAGCAGCACGGCGGCGAACGCGCGCCTCTTCGGCAGGAGTCGCAGCGCGCCGAACGCGAGGAGCCCGTGGAGCACGCCGGAGAGACCGACGTACCAGCCGACGTCGTGCTCGAGCAGGTAGAGCCCCGCGTCGATCGCGGCCGCGGAAACCACCGCGGCGCCGAGCCACTCTAACGGCTCGAGCAGCTCGTCGAACAACGCGCCGAGCAGGAGCAGCGCCGTGACGTTCATCACGAGATGGCCCCAGCCGAGGTGCACGAGGTGCGCGGTCGCGAGCCGCCAGAGCTCGCCCAGCTCGAGCGCCTCGCGCTCGTAGCGCCCCCAGACACGCGCCGCCTCGCCGCCGAAGCCGAGGGCGAGCGCGAGCGCCGCGATCGCGAGCGGGATGCACCAGCGCCGCCAAACGTCGCGATTCGGCGACGATCGGCGGACGGACTCGAGCTCCGCGTTCACGGTCCGGCTCCTATGTTTGTGCTATCTTCGGCCGCGTATAGGTCAAGGGCCTCGCGGCCGGCGAAGCCGTAGCTTCAAGCCCCTACGCCCGAGGAATGATCGACATGCACCGCAGAATAGCAATCGCACCGTTCGCAGAGCGAGGCTTCACGCTGATCGAGATCATGGTCGTCGTCGTGATCATCGGTTTGCTCGCGGCCATCGTCGCGCCGAACCTGATGGGCAACGTCGACACCGCGCAGATCAATCGCGCTCGCCAGGACATCCGCAACATCGAGACGGCGCTGAACCTGTACCGGCTCGACAACTTCCGGTACCCGACGACCGTCGAGGGCCTCGAGGCGCTCGTCACGAACCCCGGCGAGAGCGTCGCGCCGAACTGGAAGCAATATCTGTCCCGCGTGCCGCGCGATCCTTGGAACAACCCGTATCAGTACCAGAACCCGGGGCAGCGCGGCGAGTTCGACGTCTTCTCTTTCGGCGCGGACGGACAGCTAGGCGGCGAAGGCATCAATGCCGACATCGGCAACTGGGCGCTCGACTGAGAGAGTCCAAGCGCGTCGCACGAGCGGCGGCTTTTCGCTGCTCGAGCTCCTGGTCGTCGTCACGATCATCGGCATCTTCGCGGGCGCTGCCGTGCTCTACGTCGGCGTGACCGGACGCGATCGCGTGATCGAGCGCGAGATGCGCCGGCTCGGCAGCCTGATCGAGCTGCTGCGCGAGGAAGCGCTGATGCAAAGCCGCGACTACGGCTTGCTGTTCAGCCGCAGCGGCTACCGCTTCTACATCTACGATCACGTGCAGCAGCTCTGGGTCGAGCCGCCGAACGACCGTCTGCTCCGCGAGCACGAGCTGCCCGAGCCGCTCCGGCTCACGCTGTTGCTCGAAGATCGCGAAGTGCGGCTCGAGCCGGAGTTCGACGCGCGGATGCGGGCGGAGCCCGAACCGCAGGTGTTCCTGCTGTCGAGCGGCGAGCTCACGCCGTTCCGCGTCGAGATCGGCCGCGATCTCGAACCCGCGCGCTTCACGTTGACCGCCGAGCTCGACGGCGAGCTCGAGATCGCCTCCCCCGATGCCGAGACTTTCTAACCACCGCGAGGCGGGCTTCACGTTGCTCGAGGCGATGGTCGCACTCGTGATCGTCGCGCTCGGGATGATGGCGGTCAGCACCCAGATGAACCGCTACGCGATGACCGCGGCGTACATGGAGGAGAAGGCGCTCGCGAGCTGGATCGCGACGAACCGCATCGTCGAGCTCAGTGTCGGCAGCGAGTGGCCGGAGCTCGGCACCGAGGAGGACGAGCTCGAGTACGCCGGGCGGCAATGGCTGCTGCGCACGGAAGTCTCCGAGACGCCGGTCGAGAATCTCCGCCGCGTCGACGTCGACGTCTCGCTCGCGGACCTGCCTGAGCGGATCGTGCACCGCGTCTCCGGCATCCTCGAGCCGCCGGCGCCGCGCGGCTTCGTCCCCGTGCAATGGCTCGGCACGTTCGAGGGAGCCGGCGGATGAACGCTCGCGCGCGCGGCTTCACGCTGATCGAGCTGCTGGTCGCGATGGCCATCGTCGCCGTCATCGGCGTGATGGCGCTCGGCGGCTTGAACCGCGTGATCGCGCAGCAGAGCGCGGCGCGCGAGCACGCGGAGCGCTGGCGCGAGGTGCAGCTCGCGATGCGTGTGATCGCGCAGGATCTCGCGCAGGTGCATCCGCGCCCGACGCGAGACGAGACGGGCGAGACGTATCAGCCCGCGGTGCTCGCGAGCCCGAACGCGCAATTCGCGCTCGAGTTCAGCCGCGGCGGCTGGGCGAACCCGGCGCGCTTCCCGCGCGGCAACGTTCTGCGCGTCGCATACGACTGGGAGGGCGACACGCTCGTGCGCTTCCACTGGCCCGTCATGGATCGCACGCTCGCGACCGTGCCGGTGCGCACGGAGCTGCTGACCCGCGTCGAGAACGTCGAGGTGCGGTTCCTCGACTCGAGCGGCGAGTGGCACACGGAATGGCCGCCGCTGCAGATGAACGGGCCCGCGCGATTCATCGCGCGTCCCCGCGCGATAGAGTTCGCGGTCGAGCTCGAGGACTACGGCCAGCTCTGGCGGCTCGTCGAGGTGAGCGGCGGATGAGCACGCGCAGACAGCAACGCGGAGTCGCCGTGCTGACCGCGATGCTGGTCGTCACGGTCGCGACCATCCTCGCGGTGAACCTGCTCTGGGACGCGAGCCTCGACCAGCGGCGCACCGAGGCCGCGCTCGCGGCGGATCAGGGTCTGCTCTACCTGCAAGGCGCCGAGGCGTGGGCTGCGGACATCCTGCGCCAGGATCTCGTCGACTCGCCGGACAGCGATCATCTGTCCGAGCAATGGGCGTTCGAGCTGCCGCCGCTGCCGGTCGACGGCGGGACGATCGCGGGCCGGCTCGAGGACCTGCAAGGGCGCTTCAATCTGAACAACCTGATCGCGAGCGACGGCGAGGTGGACGTAACGATGCGGACGCAGTTCGAGCGTCTGCTCGAGCTGCTCGGCGTCGACCCCGGGCTCGCCGGCGTCGCGGTCGACTGGCTCGACGCGAACAGCGAGATGCACTTTCCGTCCGGCGCCGAGGATCCGGCGTACGCGTCCGAGGACCCGACCTATCGCACGGCGAACTCGATCGTCACGAGCGCGACCGAGCTGCTCGCGATGGCGGGCTTCGATCGCGAGACGTACGAGCTCGTCGCGCCGTACGTCACCGCGCTGCCGCCCGGGACGCCGATCAACGTGAACACCGCGTCCGAGCTCGTGCTCGCGTCCCTGTCGGAGAACATCGATCCGTCGACGGCGGCTTCGCTCGTCGAGGAACGCGGCGAGGCCGACTTCCCGGACATCGACGCGACCTTCGAGGGGCTGCTCGAGCCCGACATGCTCCAGCGGATCGACGGGACGAGCCGCCACTTTCTGTTGACCGCGACCGTGACACTCGGTACAAGCCAGGTCACGATGCGCTCCGTCCTGCAACGCGACGCGAGCGGCCTGACCCGGCCGCTGTTCCGCAGCCTCGGAATCGAATAGCCGTGGCCGAGCACCTCTTCATCCGTCTCGCGGACGCCCCGGGCGAAGCGGAGTGGCTTGCGCTCGACGCCGATGGGCGCGCGCGCGGCCTGGTCGAGCGCGGCCCGCTCGCGGCGGCCCGCGCGGCGGCCGAGGGCCGCCGTGTCGTGCTGCTCGTGCCGGGCACGGACGTGATGCTCGCGGCGCCGACGTTGCCCGCCGCGAGCGCGGTCAAGCTCCGCAAGATGCTGCCCTACGCGCTCGAGGAGAACCTCGCCGACGACGTCGAGGACCTCGCGTTCGCGGTAGGCCCGCGGCTCGCGACCGGCGCGACGAGCGCGGTCGTCGTCGCAAAGGAACGGCTCGAGGCTTGGCTCGCGGCGCTGCGGGCGGAAGGGCTCGAGCCGCATGCGATCTACGCGGACGCCGAAGGCGTGCCCGACACGCCGGCGACTCTGACGCTCGTCTTCGAGGGTGCGCGCATCTACGGGCGAAGACCGGGACAGCTGCCGTTCGCGCTCGAGGGCTTGGCGCCGCGCGACGTGCTCGAAGCGCTCGCCGCTGCCGACGGCGCCGAGGAGCCGGCCGCCGACTTGCGCCACCTGCTCGTGTTCGTCGACGAGGCCGCGCGCGCACTGTGGGCCGACGACCTCGCCGCGCTCCAGACCTCCGCCGCGACCGCCGACATGAAGCTGCTCGCGGACGGCGCGTTGCCGCGGCTCGCGGCGACCCTCGTGCACCGGCCGGGCACGAACCTCCTGCAGGGGCCGTATGCGCCGAAGTCCGATTGGCAGGTGCTGCTCAAGCCGTGGCGCACCGCCGCCGGGCTCGCCTCGGCCGCGCTCGTGCTCGCGGCCGCCGGCGTCGCCGCCGAGTGGTGGTCGCTGCGCCAGAGCGATCGCGAGCTCGACGCCGTCGTGACGGCGAGCTGCGCCGAGGTCGTCGGCAGCCCGCGCCTCGACGCGTGCGCCACGCAGGTGCGCCAGCGGCTGCTCGCGGCCGGCGCCGTCGACGCGCCGACCGAAGGGTTCCTCGGCACGCTCGACGCGGTCGCGCTCGCGACCGGCTCGGAAGGACGCATCGAGAACCTGAGCTATCGCAATCGCGTGATGGATCTGCAGCTCGTCGCGCCCAGCGTGCCCGCGCTCGACGAGTTCGCGCGCCGCCTCGACGAGACGCAACGTTTTTCCGCGCGGATCGAATCGGCAAACCAGACCGATGCCGGCGTCGAAGGGCGCGTGCAGATCGTGAGCAGGCCGCAATGAACGCGCTCGGCGAGTGGCTCGAAAGCCGGGCGCCGCGGGAGCGCGCCGTGCTGCTCGTCGGCGCGATCGCGGCCGCGGTGATCGTGCTCTGGGGCCTGATCCTCGCGCCGCTCAGGGACGCGGCCGCGGACCTGCGCACGGCGGTCGAGAGCAAGGAGCGCCTGCTGATCGACGTGCGCCGCGCGCAGACGCTGGCGCCGGAGACCGCGCCCCGAACGGGTGCGGGCACGCAGTCGCTGGTCGTGCTGGTCGACACGACGCGCCGGCCGCACGGCCTCGAGTTCGCGCGTACCCGGCCGGACGGTCCGAACGGCATCAACGTGACGTTCCAGAACGCTTCGTTCGACGCGCTGCTCGAATGGCTGATCGCGATCGAGGCGGAGCACGGCGTCGTCGTCGAGACGGCGTCGTTCAGCAGCACGCGCGAGCGCGGCCTCGTCAACGGCCAAGTGTTCCTCCGCAGGTCCTGACGCGCATGCCCGGCAAACGATCGTGGCTCGCGCTCGGCGCCGGCGCCTACGTCGCGTTCCTGCTCGCGAGCTTCCCGGCGACGGCGGCGTATCGCTGGTTCGCGCCGCCCGAGCTCGGGCTGACCGGCATCGACGGGACCGTCTGGTCCGGGCGCGCGGCGGTCGGCTCGGTCGCCGGGCTCGCGATCCGCGACGTCGCCTGGGACATCGCGCCTTGGCGGCTCCTGCTCGGCAGCGTCGGCGGACGAGCGGAAGCGCGGCTCGCCGACGGGTTCGCGTCGACCGGGTTCCGCGCGGGGCCGCGGCGGACCGTGCTCGACGGTCTCCAGATCAGCACGTCCGTGCCGGTCCTGGAGCCGTTGCTGCCGGTGCAGGGCACATCCGGGCTCCTGAGCGCTTCGTTCGCGCGGCTCGAGCTCGAGCGGGGCTGGCCGATCCGTGCCGAGGGCGAGGTCCGGCTGCGCGACCTGCAGGTGACGCCGTTCATCCCGACCGCCGGCGGCCAGCTGATCGCGCTCGGCGACTACGCGATCGTCTTCGCGAACGGCGGCGGCGAAGCGCTCGCAGCGGAGATCCGCGATACCGGCGGCCCGCTCGAGGTGCAGGCGACGCTGACGCTCGACCGCGATCGCGCCTACAGGCTCGAAGGCACCGTGCGGCCGCGGCCGAGCGCGTCGCGCGACCTCGTGCAGGGCATCGAGATCATGACCGGCGAGCCGGACCCGGCCGGCCGCCGCCCGCTCGGCCTCACCGGCTCGCTGTAGGCACGGCGGTCAGCTGCAGCTCGCGCCCGCGCCGCGCGCGCGACACGTGTAGGAGCGGCTGTCCAGCCGCGACTCTTCGGGCAGACGGCGAGAAGCGAAGAGTCGCGGCTGGACAGCCGCTCCTACCTGGCCGCTCGCGGCTGCGCGGTCGCGGCTGGACAGCCGCTCCTACCACGGGTTCCAGGTGCGGAGCGTTTTCAGCAGCGGGAAATAGAGCCCGACGACGACCGGCCGCGGATCGAGCCCCGCGACGATTCGCGCGTATCGGTCGAGCTGCGGCCGATAGCGCTCGACCTCCGAGTCGATGAACGCATCGACGGCCGTGCCCTCGTGCGAGCTCGTCTTGAAGTCGATGATGTAGCGCGTGCCGCCGTCGACGAACGTGCGGTCGAGCCGCACGTGCTCGATCACGCCGGCGCGCCGCTCGGTCAACGCGAGCTCGGACTCGGCCTCCGTATGTCCGTCGAGCAGCCAGCGGCCGACCGGATCCTCGAGCACGCCGAGGAGCGCGGTCTCGACGCGCTCCGCCGCCGCGTCGAGCTCGGTCGGATCGACGCCCAGCATCTCGAGCTCGCGGCGGAACGCGGCGCGGCTCGACGACACCCGGCCGCGGCTCCACCGCTCCAAGCCGTCCGCGGCGATCCGCTGCAGGTGGCGGTGCACGACCGTGCCGACGTCGACCGCGGCCGGGCTCACCCACTCGTACTCGGGGAGTGCCTCCGCGCCTTGCGGGACGACCGGCGCTGCCGGCGCGTCGGGCAACGCTCCGCGCAGCAGCACCGGCTCGAACGCGGCCGGCAGCGGCGCCGCGTGCCCGGCGGGCGCCTCCGCCGGGAAGCCGGCCGCTAGCCGCGGCCAGAGCAGCGCGAGCAGCGACGCGGACGGCGGCGCCGGCCGCTCCGGCGACAGCCGGCAGACGAGATGCAGACGGTCGCGCGCGCGGGTCGTCGCGACGTACAGCAGTCGGGCCCGCTCCGCGAGGTCGCGCCGGCGCGAGGCCGCGCGGATGAACTCGGCGAGGCGGTCGCTCGCGTCCGCCGGTGCAGGCGGCGCGAGCAAGAGCTCGTCGCGCCCGGCGGCCGACGCGCGCTCCATCCAGTAGAGCGCCTTCGGCTCTTCGCGCCGCGGCTCGCGCCCGAGGCCGAACAGGATCACCGTGTCGAACTCGAGCCCTTTTGCACGGTGCATCGTCAGGATCTCGACGCCGCCGCGCGAATCCTCCGCCGCGGCCGCCTGTGCGCTGCCGATCAGCTGCTCGAGACGCGCGGGATCGTCGAGAGTCCCGTGGCGCTCGTGCCGCGCGACGAGCGTGAAGAACCGCTCCGCGAGCGCGCGCTCGTCCGCGTTGCGCGGCGCGCCCGCGAGGCGCAGCCAGACGGCTTCGAGCCACGTCGCGAGCGGCTGCCCTCCCCGCTCGGCAGCGGCTGCGGCCAGCACGTCGCGGAGCCGGCGCGCGCGCATCGCGCCGTCGGGCGATAGCCGCGCGAGTCGTGTCTCGTCCCCGAGCAGCTCCCAGACGGTGCGCTCGCGGTCGTCGCCGCACAGCGCCTCGAGATCGCTCCAGCGCAGACCGCACCACGGCGCGCGGAGCAGCCCGAGCCACGCGATGCGATCCGCCGGGTGTGTCAGCGCGCGCGCGAGGCCGATCAGGTCCTGACCGAGCTGCTGCTCCGTGAGCGAGTCGATCTCGATCGCGCGCACCGGCCAGCCGCGGCCGCGGAGGTGATCGTGCAAGCCTGCGAGATGCGTGCGGCTCTGCACGAGGATGCCTATCGACTGCGCGGCATCCCGCGCGAGCTCCGCGGCGACGATCTCGGCGACCACCGCGAGCTCGGCACGCGGATCGGCCGTCCGGAGCGCGTGCACCCGGACGCCGTGGTCGGGCTCCGTCGAGCGCACGGCGGCGCACGGCGTGAACGCGGCCGCCGCCGCGACCGGATCGTCCGCGGGCGGGAACACCTCCGCGAACACGTCGTTCACCCAGTCGACGACGGCCGGCGAGCTGCGGAAGTTGCGCTCGAGCGTCAGCGGCTCGAGGCGGATCGCGCCGACGCCGCGGCGCTTCGCGTTCAAGAACCGCGTCAGGTCGGCGTCGCGAAAACGATAGATCGACTGCATCGGATCGCCGACGAGAAACAGCGTCCGCCCGTCTCCGGGTTGCCAGCCGGCGGTCAGGAGCTCGAGCAGCCGGAGCTGCGAGTGCGACGTGTCCTGGAACTCGTCGACGAGGATGTGCTGGATCCGCTGGTCGAGCGCGAGCAGGAGCTCGGACGGCCGGTCGATCCGGCCGAGCGCCTGCTGCGCCGCGAGCGCGAGCTCGACGAAGTCGGCCGCACGGTGTTCCGCGAAGACGACGCGAAGCTCGGCCGCGAGCCGCGTCAACACGATCCGCAGCGCGGCGAGCACGCTCCATTGCGCGGCCGTGTAATGCGGCTCCGGCAGCTTCGTGATCGCCGCGAGCGCGGCCGCGAGCGCCTCGTCGACCTCTAGCCGCTCGCGAAGCGCGGCGAACGCACGCCGTGCCGCCGGATGCGCCGCGCCGAGGCCGTGCCCCTTGCTGCCCGCGCGCCGCCACGTGCCGCCGCGGGTCAAGAGCACCTCGGCCGCGCCGCGCCACGCCGCGAGCGACGCGCCTCCGGCGGGCCAGTCCGGCTCGCACCATCGGCCGAGCACGTCGCGGAGCGTCGCCTCCTCTGCATGCGCGGCCGCGTGCGCGAGCACCTCGCGCGTCGGCGCGCGGAGCTCCGCGGGCCAGCGCGCAGCGAGCGCATCGACTTCCTCGGCGACGAGACGCTCGAGCGACGCCTCGAGCTCCGCGCGCAGCGTCTCCTCGTCGACGAGCAGGTGCGCGAGCCATTGATCGCGCTTCGGCAAGAGCTCCGCGAGCAGAGTCTCGAGCGCGTCGAGATCGTTGCCGAACGTCCTCGCGAGGAGCCGCACGGCGGCGCCGACCTCGCCCGCCTCGGCGAGCTCGCTCAAGGTGCGGCGCGCAGCGACCCGGTACTCGGCGGCGGCGTCCTCGACGATCGCAGCGCCGGCGATGCCGCCCGAGAGAATCGGCAGCTGCTGCGCGAGCCACACGTTCAGCGCGTCGAGCGTGTCGATCCTAAGCCGCTGCGGTTGGTCCGCGAGGCCCCAGCCGCGCGCCGCGTCGCGTGCGAACGCGGCCGTCGCGAGCTCGAGCGTCAGCGCCTCGTGCGGCTCCTTCGGCGCGGTGCCGGCCGCCGCGGCAGCGAGCGCGCGCAGCACCCGGGATCGCATCTCGGCGGCCGCCTTGCGCGTGAAGGTGATCGCGACGATCTGCTCCGGCTCCTCGACCCGCGCGAGCAGCGTCAGGTAGCGCTGGATCAGGAGCTCGGTCTTGCCGGAGCCCGCGGGCGCCTGCACGAGGAACGACCGCTCGGGATCTAGCGCGACGCGGCGTGCCCGCTCGTCCGCATTGGCGCTCGGCATGCCGCTCACAGCCCGTCCGCGGCACGCGCGAGCTTCAGCTGCTCGCAGATGCGGGTGAGCGGCGCGTACGCTCCGCGGAGCGGATCGAGCTCGGCCGGAAAGATGCGGCAGTCTCCGGCCGCGTGCTCGGCCGCGAGCGCTTCGAGCTGCGTCCGCCACGTCGCGAGCTGCTCGGGCCAGCTCGCCGCGAGCGAGCGCGGCCGCCCCGGAAACGCGCCGTCCGGCCACAAGCCGTGATACGCGGTGCCGGCCGGATCGAGCACGACCAGCACGGCGGCGGCGACGCCGCTGCCGAGGTGCACCGCGTAGAGCGGCACCTGCACGTCGCGGAGGCGCTCGCGCAGCCAATCGCCGGCGTGCGCCGCGCCGGTCTTGTAGTCGAGCACGGCGAGGCGGCCGTCGGCCAGGCGATCCACGCGGTCGATCCGCACGCGCAGCGTGTGCCCGCCGATCGTGATCGTCTCGCGCCGCTCGAGCGCCGCGATCGCGAACGGCGCGCGGCGAGCCTCGGCCTCGCGGAACGACTCGAGCAACGCGACGAGCCGCTCGTGCTCGAGCCGGAAGAGCGCCGCGAGGCCGCGGCGCGTGCGGCCGAAGATCTCCTCGAGCGCGGCGACGGCCGCCGCCTCGAGCCGATCCGCGCCGGAATTCGCCACGGCCGACGGCGCGTCTGCGCGGAAGAGCAGCTCGAGCGCCCGGTGCGCCGCGATGCCGCGGAGCCGCGCCGGCAGCCCGAGCCCGATCGGGTCGAGCGGCCTCGCCCCGAGCCGGTGCTCGCAGAACGCACGGAGCGGCGCTCGTGCCTGCGCATTCAACGCGCCCGACCCGCCGAGAATCGCCGTCGTCGGCAGCGGCGGCGGGCGGTCCTCGAGCCGCTCGAGAGGCGGAGGCGCGGTCTCGACACGCACGCGCGGCGTGCGCGGCGCCTCGGGCAGCGAGGCGATCATCGGGCTCGGCTCCGCCGGCTGATCGAGGACCTGCTCGGCGTAGCTGACGTGCAGCTCCGGCACGCGAGCCTCGAGAGCGGCGAGCACTCGTCGGCTGCGCTCGAGCGCATCGCGCGGCGACGCCCACGGCATCCGGTGCGTCTGCTGCAGCTTCCGCGGCAGCAGCGGGTTCAGCCGTGCCGGGCGCGGCCACCGCGCGCTCGTGAAGCCGGTGACCCACGCGGCGTCGTAGCCAGGGCCTACATCCTCGGGACGTTCGAACAGGAACAGTCCCGTAGTCGGGAGCGGCGCGGGCACGCGGAGCGCCGCGACGATCCGCTCGAGCTCGGCGCGGGCGTCCGCCGCGCCGATCGGGCCGAGCACCGGCGTCAGGCGCCGGAGCTCCGCGAGCGCGCTCTCCCACGCGTTGCGGCTCGGCGCCGCGAGCGGCGCGAGCGGCCAGCCGAGTGCACGCAAGCCGCGCTGCCACGCGGCCGCCCAGCCGCTCGGCGTGCGCCGCGTGCTCCTCTCGCCGGCTGCATCGAACGCGGCGCCGAGGGCATGCACGAGCTCGGGCGCGCCCCGCTCGAGACGCGCACGCAGGCCCCCGCGGACATAGGCCTCGCGGAGACCGAGCTGCGGCAGCAGCCCGCCGCGCAACCCGGCTTCGATGCGTGCCCAGACGCTCGCGCGAGGATCGCCGAGCGGCAGGCTCCGGAGCCAGCGGCCGAGCGGTGCGAAGCCCGCGTCCGGGGAGATCAGCTCGACGGCGGTCAACGCGGCGCCGATCGCAGGATCGCGGCCGGCGTCGGCGCGGCCCGGATCCCACACGCGGAGGCCGTCGCGGCCGAGCGCTGCGGCGATCCGGTCGAGCTCGGTCCGGCGCGTCTCGAGATCGGGCACGATCAGCGCGATCCGGCGCGCGCGCTCCGTCCGGAGCCGCTCGACCGCCCATTCGACCGCCGCCTCGAGCTCCTCGCGCTCGTTCGGGAACGACACACGCACGGCGGCCGCGGGCGTGCCTTGCAGTTGCCAACGCGCGAGCGCGGTGCCCGCGCTCTCGAGCCGGGCGAGGAACGCGGCCGTGCTCGGCCGGGCGAGCCGGTCGTCGTCGAAGTCCGCGAGCACGAGGCGCTCGACTCGGAGGTCGGACCCGAGCGCGTCCTCGAGTCCCGCGGTGTCGCGCCAGCGCCGGTCCGCGAGCGCCGCCCGATAGTCGGCGCACCAGCGGAGGAACGCGCCGAAGTCGGGCTGGTCGGCCGAAGCGGCGAGCGAGCGCGGCTCGATCCGCCAGCCGACGAGGGCGTCCCACGCCTGCGCGGCCCACTCGGCCGGCGCGGCGACGTCGATCAGGCCGGCGGCGTCGGCCGATCCCGCGACGACGCGGCGCCAGAGCGCCGCGCTCTGCGCCGGTGTGAGGAGCGCGTGGTCGTGCTCGACCGCGTTCGAGCGCTCCGCGAGCCAAGTGCGGTAGCCGAGGATCGGCGGCGTTCGCCAGACGCGGGCATCGCCCTCGCCCGTCGCGAGGAACAGCTCCCATTGCCGCGCAGCGAGCGCATCGCGCGCGACGACTTCCGTGCCGGGCGGTATCTCGAACTGCCGCTCGGTCAATCTCTTATAGCCGTATTCTTATGCTGATTCTAGTTTTGGCGAGCTCGCCATCTGCTCGAGCACCGTCTCGATTCGCTGGAAGACCTCGTCGAGCTTGGCGGCTTCCGGCAACGTCGTGATCCGGAAGTGGTCTCGATACGGCGTATTGAAGCTCGAGCCCGGGGCGACGAGGACGTGCTGCTGCTCGAGCAGCTCCATCGCGAACGCCTCGTCGTCGAACGCCGGCAGCTTCTGCTTGTTCACGCCGATGAAGGCGTACATCGAG
>CAYWGQ010000064.1:0-19553 GCA_964457725.1 uncultured Gammaproteobacteria bacterium | reverse complement strand
AGTCGAACGCGAGCTTGTTCTGCTCCACGTTCACGCCGTAGAGCTCGAGCGCGCGGTAGAGCGCCGTGCTCGACACCGGCAAGAGGCCGCGCTGGAACGCGAAGCCGAGCAGCATCACGTTGGCGCCGATCGAGTCGCCGAGCAGCGAAGCCGCGAGCCGGGTCGCATCGAGCGTCGCGAGACCGCGGCTCCTGCTCGCCTGCCGGAGCGCCGCGAGCAGCGAGCGCGACGGGAACGCGAGATCGCGGTCGCGGATGAACGCGGGCGGCATCTCCTCGTGCGTGTTGACGATGACGGAAGAGCGCTCCGGCGCGAGCATCGCGAGCGCTTCCTTGCTGCCGGCGACCAGGAGGTCCGCACCGAGCAGCACGTCGACCTGCCCGTTCGGGATCCGCATGCCGTGCATGCGCTCGCGGTCGGCCGCGATTCGGACGTGCGAGAACACCGAGCCGAACTTCTGCGCGAGACCCGTCTGGTCGAGCTGCAGCACCGCCTTGCCTTCGAGGTGGGCCGCGAGGCCGAGCAGACCGCTCGCGGTCACGACGCCCGTGCCGCCGACGCCGGCGATCAAGATGTTGTGCACCGTGCGCGGCTCGACCGGCGGCGGCTCCGGCAGCACCGGCAACGACTCGGCCGCGAGCGGACGCGGCGTCACGCGCTCGGCGCCCGAGAGCGTGACGAAGCTCGGGCAGAAGCCGTTCAGGCAGCTGAAGTCCTGGTTGCATGACGACTGGTTGATGCGCCGCTTGCGGCCGAGCTCGGTCTCGAGCGACATCACCGACAGGCAGTTCGACTGCACGTTGCAGTCGCCGCACCCCTCGCAGACGAGCTCGTTGATGACGACGCGCTTGTCCGGCGTCGGAATGCGGCCGCGTTTGCGCTTGCGGTGCAGCTCCGCGGCGCAGGTCTGATCGAAGATCAGCGCGGACACGCCGCGCTCCTCGCGAAGCTCTCGCTGCACGCGATCGAGCTTCGCGCGGTCGTGAACGGCGACGCCGGACGGCAACCCCGCGCGGCTCGCATACTTGCCGACGTCGTTCGTCAGCACGACGATCGGCTTCACGCCCTCCGCCGCGAGCTGCTGGGCGACGCGCTCGACCGTCAGCTCGCCCTCGACCGGCTGCCCGCCGGTCATCGCGACCGCGTCGTTGAACAGGATCTTGTAGGTGATGTTCACGCCCGCGGCGACGGCCGCGCGGATCGCGAGGATGCCCGAGTGCGCGTACGTGCCGTCGCCCAAGTTCTGGAAGACGTGCGGCGTCTCGGTGAACGGAGCCTGGCCGATCCAGGTCGCCCCTTCGCCGCCCATCTGCGTGAACGTGAGCGTGTCGCGGTCCATCCACGCGGCCATGTAGTGGCAGCCGATGCCGCCGACCGCGCGGCTGCCTTCGGGTACCCTCGTCGAGGTGTTGTGCGGGCATCCGGAGCAGAAATGCGGCAGCCGCTCGACTTCGGTCACGTGCACCGCGAGGTGCCGCTCCTGCTGCTCGAGGAAGCGCACGCGCTCCTCGATGTCGCTGCTCGAATAGAACCGCTGCAGGCGTTTCGCGAGCACGCGCGCGACGCGCGCGGGCGTGAGCTCCCCGGTCGCGGGCAAGATCCACTCGCCGCGCTCGTCCTGCTTGCCGATGATCAGCGGCCGCAGCTTCGCCTGCCAGTTGTAGAGCTGCTCCTTCAGCTGATTCTCGACGAGCGGCCGCTTCTCCTCGACGACGAGGATCTCCTCGAGCCCTTCCGCGAAGCGCCGAATCGCCTCGGGCTCGAGCGGCCAGTTCATGCCGACCTTGAACAGCTTGATGCCGATCTCGGCGGCACGCGCGGGCCCGAGGCCGAGGTCCTCGAGCGCCTGCAGCACGTCGAGGTGTGCCTTGCCGGTCGTCACGATGCCGAAGCGCGGCGTGCGGCTGTCGATCACCGTGTGATTCAGCCGGTTCGCTCGCGCGAACGCGAGCGCGGCCGGCAGCTTGAAGCGCGCGAGCCGGTACTCCTGGTCGTTCGGCGGATCCGGCCAGCGGATGTTCAGGCCGCCGCGCGGCATCTCGAAATCCGGTCTCACGATCACGCGATCGGGCTCGAGCGTGATCGTCTGCGTCGCGTCCGCGGTCTCCTGCGTGATCTTCAGCGCGACCCAGCAGCCGCTGAACCGCGAGAGCTCGAAGCCGAGCAGCCCGAACTCGATGATCTCCTGAATGTCCGCCGGGTTCAGGACGGGCATCATCGCATCGACGAACGCGTACTCGCTCTGATGCGGCAGCGACGAGGACTTGCAGGTGTGATCGTCGCCGGCCGCGACGAGCACGCCGCCGTGGCGCGAGCTGCCGGCCGCGTTACCGTGCTTGAACGCATCCCCCGAGCGGTCGACGCCGGGACCCTTGCCGTACCAGAGCGCGTAGACGCCGTCATAGCGGGCGCCGGGGAATAGTTGCGCTTGCTGCGTACCCCAGATCGACGTCGCCGCGAGGTCCTCGTTCAGCCCGGGCTGGAACTTCACGTGCGCCGCGTCGAGATATTTCTGCGCACGCCAGAGCTCGCGGTCGAGGCCGCCGAGCGGCGAGCCGCGATAGCCCGAGACGAATCCCGCCGTGTTCAGCCCGGCGCGACGGTCGCGATAGTGCTGCGTCAGCAGCACGCGCACGAGCGCTTGCAGCCCCGTCATGTAGAGCGTACCGGTCTCGAGCCGATAGCACTCGTCCAGGCGTTCGATTTGCCGCAGCTGCATTATGGCGCCGCTCCCCGAGCCCCCCGGCATCGGGGACAAAGCGTCCGCGTATTATGCATCGGGGTATGCGGCGAGCGCACGGGCGAGGACGCCGGAGTCGACGTTGCCGCCGGACAGCACGACGCCGACGCCCGCACGGCCCCGTTGCGGCTCCTTCAACACGGCCGCGAGAGCGGCCGCGCCGGACGGCTCTAGCACGACGCGCAGATGCCGCATCGCGAACGCCATCGCGTGCAACACCTCGTCGTCCGTCACCGTGATCACGCTCGCGAGGCGCTCGCGGTTCAGCGCGAACGTGATCGCACCCGGCGTCGGCACGCGCAACGCGTCGCACAAGGTCGGCGGCCCGCTCGCGACGACTCGGCGCTCGCCGTGCGCGAGCGAAAGCGCCGTATCGTTCCAGCCTTCGGGCTCGACCGCGTGCACCGCGCAGCCGGGGAAGCGCGCCTGCACGGCGAGCGCGCAACCGGCGACGAGGCCGCCGCCGCTGCACGGCACGTAGAGCGCGACGAGGTTCACGCGGCGCCGTGCCGCCGCGCGGGCGAGCTCGAGGCCGACCGTGCCCTGGCCGGCGATGACGTCCGGATGATCGAACGGCGGCACGATCGACGCGCCGCGCGCCTCCGCCACTTTCGCCGCGATCTCCTCGCGGTCCTCGCGCTCGCGGTCGTAGAGCACGACCTCCGCGCCGGCCGCGCGCGTGGCCTCCTGCTTCACGCGCGGCGCGTCCGACGGCATCACGATCGTCGCGCGAACGCCGAGCCAGCGCGCGGCGAGCGCGACGCTCTGCGCGTGATTGCCGGAGGAGAACGCGACGACGCCCGCGGTGCGCTCGGCGTGCGACAGCTGCAGCATGCGATTCAAAGCGCCGCGGATCTTGAAGCTGCCGCCGTGCTGTAGGCACTCGGCCTTCAGCAGCACGCGCGTGCCGAGCCGCTCGTTCAGCGCGGCCGATTCGAGCACGGGCGTCTCGGCCACCCACTCCGCCAGCCGCTCGCCCGCTTCCTGCACGTCCTCGGCGGCGGGCAAAACGTTGGTCATGATCGCGGATGCGCTCCCCGGGGCAGCCTCGCTCGGTGCGGTTATGAATAGCAGCCCGGTCCGCAAACGGCAAGCGAACGCGGTACACTCGCGCCCCGCACGAAACCGCCAAAGCGAATGCCGATGCCGCCCGCCTCGCCTGCACGACACGCGCTGATCGAGCTCGACGCCGTCGACGTCGCGATCGCCGGCACGACGGTGCTCCGCGCGGTCGACTGGCGGCTCGAGCCGGACGAGCGCTGGGGCGTGATCGGCGCGAACGGCAGCGGCAAGAGCACGTTCCTGCAGCTCCTCGCGGGGGGCGCGTGGCCCGTCCCCGGGCGCGGCACGAGACGCTACGACTTCGGGTCCGGGCCGGAGCGCGACGCGGTCGCGGCGAAGCAGCGCATCGCGCTCGTCGGCCACGAGCTTCAAGACCGCTACGTTCGCTTCGGCTGGAACTTCTCGGCCGAGGACGTCGTGCTCTCCGGCATCTATCGCACGGACGTGCCGCGGAAGCGTCCGCGGGCCGCGGAACGAGCTCGCGCGCAAGCGCTGCTCGCACGGCTCGGCATCGGCCCGCTCGCGGAGCGGCCGTTCCTGACGCTCTCGCGCGGCGAGCAGCGGCGCGTGCTGATCGCGCGCGCCGTCGCATTCCGGCCGGCCGTGCTGCTGCTCGACGAGCCCGCGAGCGGGCTCGATCGCCGCTCCCGCGCCGCGCTCGACAGGCTGCTCGAGGCCGTGATCGATCCCGCCGTGGCCGATGGCGGCGCACCGCCCGCCATCGTCTGCACCGGGCACGCAACTCGTGATCTGCCGCAGGTCGTGAGCCAATACATCGAGCTCGCCGGCGGCCGGATCGTCGCGCGCGGCACGCTCGAGCGACATCGCGACGACGGCGGCCCGCGCGAGCCGCCGGGGGCGCATCACGCCGCGGAGCAGCAGGCGCCGGCGGCAGCGGCGACGCGCGGCGCGAGCGCCGCGAGCGGCCTGCCGCTGATCGAGGTCGAGCGCGCGGACGTCTGGCTCGGCCACCGGCGCGTGCTGCACGCGATCGACTGGCGGCTCGAGGAGGGGCGCCATTGGCTCGTCACCGGCGCGAACGGTGCGGGCAAGAGCACGTTCCTGCGAATGCTGCACGGTCAGCTGCGGCCGGCGCGCGGCGGCCGCGTGAGCTGGCCCGCGCTCGGCAATCCCCGCAACGTCTGGGCGCTGCGCAAAGCGGTCGCGTGGCTGTCGCCGGAGCTGCAAGCGGACTACCGCTTCCCGTCGACCGTGCGGGAGTGCATCGGCTCGGGCTTCGAGTCGAGCATCGGGCTCACGCGCCCGTTGACCGCGGCGGAGCGCGCGCGCGTCGACGAGCTCCTCGAGCTCTTCGATCTTCGCGAGCTCGCGGAGCGGCGAACGAGCGCGCTCTCGTACGGGCAGTTCCGCCGCGCGCTGATCGCCCGCGCGCTCGCGAACGGTCCGCGCGTGCTGCTCCTCGACGAGCCGTGGGAAGGCCTCGACCCGACCTCCGCGGCACTGCTCGACGAGGAGCTCGAGCGCGTCGCCGCGAACGGCACCGCGCTCGTCTGCTCGTCGCACCTCGCTCGCCACCTGCACCACTTCACGGACGAGCTCGAGCTCACCGCGGGCGAGGTGGCCGCCGTTCGCGCGCTGCGCTAGCGCTCGGCCGAATCAGCGGTGGCGGTGCAAGCGGCGGACGTCGCGGAAGTTCTGCCAATGCGCGAGCGCGAGCGCGACGCTTCCGGCGACGCTGACGGCCGTCTCCGCCGCCGACGTCCAAGCCGAGTGCCCCCAGGTCGCCGCGGCCGCGACCGCGGCGAGCGCCGCGCCGCCGAGCGCGATCACGCCGGCCCGGCGATGCACGCGGTACCCTAGCGCGAAGCCCGCGACGCTGGTCGGCACGACGAGCCAGAGCAAGAGCGCGTGGAAGTGCTGATCGCGTCCGAGCGATACCGCGGCGAGCGGCAGCATCGCGAGCACGAGCGGCACCGCGACGCAGTGCACGATGCAGATCGCCGAGAGCCCGATGGCGATGCGGTCGAAGTACCGGGACACGTGCCCGGAGGGCGGTTGCGGCGTAGCCATGGCGACCGAAAGCGCGGACGAGCCTGCACGGCGTGTCGGGCCGGCGAGCATAGCACGGCCGGGCGCGGCCCGATCGCCGCTGCCGAGGCCGGCGCGCGAACCGGCGCCCGCCGGGGTAGTATCGGAGGCAGATGGACCTCGTCGGCAAAACCGTCGTGATCACCGGCGCGGCGCGCGGCCTCGGCGCAGCGATGGCGCGTGGGTTGGCCGCGCGCGGCGCGAACCTCGCGCTCGTCGACCTCGACGCGGCCGCCGTCGAGGACGTGCGCCGGGCCTGCGCGGCCGCCGGCGTCGAGGCGCGAGCCTACGGCGCCAACGTCGCCGTCGAGGCGGACGTCGTCGCGCTCTACGACCGAGTCGCGGCGGACTTCGGCCGCCTGGACGCGTCGATCGCAAACGCCGGCATCCTCCGCGACGGGTTGCTCGTCAAGACGCAGGACGGCGCGGTCGCCGGCAAGCTCTCGCTCGCGGACTGGCAGGCCGTGATCGACGTGAACCTGACCGGAGTGTTCCTCTGCGGGCGCGAGGCCGCGGAGCGGATGATTCGCCTCGGCAACGGCGGCTGCATCCTGAACATCTCGAGCCTCGCCCGCGAGGGCAACTTCGGCCAGAGCAACTACGCGGCCGCGAAGGCGGGCGTCGCCGCGCTGACGGTCGTCTGGGCGAAGGAGCTCGCCCGCCACCGGATCCGCGCGAACGCGATCGCGCCCGGGTTCATCAAGACGGAGATGGTCGCGAGCATGAAGCCCGAGATTCTCGCGAAGATCTCGGCCGGCGTGCCGGCGCAGCGGCTCGGGGAGCCGGACGAGATCGCCCATGCCGCGGCATTCGTGCTCGAGAACGACTACGTGAACGGCCGGGTCATCGAGGTCGACGGAGGCTTGCGCATCTAGGCCGCTAAACTCTGTGACGCAAAGCACTTGACGATGACGGGCAAAACGCCGGATGATGCGCACATGGGCGCATCGACTTCCGCTTTCAGAAGCTCCGCCCGGCCGGTCGCGATCGACGCCGGGGCGCTCGCCCACCTGCGCTACATTCGCGAGACGATCGAGGCGGCCGGCACGTTCACGTCCGTGCCCGGCTTCGGCTGCATCGCGATGGGCGCCGTCGCGCTCGTCGCCGCGGCGCTCGAATGGCGCTTCGGCTTCGCGCGGCTCGCGGTGTGGCTCGCGGCCGCGCCGATCGCGGCCGTTCTCGCGCTCGCGTTCATGCTTCGCAAGGCGAGGCGCGAGGGTTTCGTGTTGACGCGCGCCGTCGCGCGGCGATTCTTCACCGCGCTCGCGCCGGCGCTTGCAGCGGGCGCGGTGCTGACCGCGGCGCTCGTCCGCGCGGGCGATCTCGCCCTCGTGCCCGGCACGTGGCTCCTCCTGTACGGCGCCGGCCTCGCGGCGGGCGGCCTGTTCTCGCTCGCCTGCGTCAGCGCCGCGGGCGTCGCGTTCATGATGCTCGGTGCGGCTGCGCTCGTCTGGCCGGCGGCGGCCACGGCGTTCCTCGCGGCTGGCTTCGGCGCGGTCCACGTCGCGCTCGGGCTCACGATCCTGCGGAGACACGGTGGCTAAGCGGGCTGCGCAGCAACGGGCCGCGCGCACCGAAGTCGATGCGGCGAAGAGCGAGCGGCTGCGGACCGTCGGCAGCTACGTCGCCGACAAGGGCCTGAAGGACTTCGACCGGCTCATCTACGAACGCGTGCGGCTCGGCATCATGAGCGCGCTCAGCGTGAATTCGAGCATGACGTTCAGCGAGCTCAAGGCTCTGCTGAAGACCTCCGACGGCAACCTGAGCGCGCACAGTCGCAAGCTCGAGGAGGCCGGCTACATCGCCTGCCGCAAGAGCTTCGACGAGCGCGTCCCGCGGACCGAGTACTCGCTGACGCCGAAGGGCAAGCGCGTGCTCGAGCGCTATCTCGCGCACATGGAATCGCTGATCAACGCGGCGCGCGGCTGACTGGCCGCCTGGAAGCCATGCACGTCGGCATCATCATGGACGGCAACGGTCGATGGGCACTGGCGCGGGGCTTGCCGCGCCCCGCCGGTCATCGCGCCGGCGCGGAGAGCGTTCGGCGCGTCGTCGAGGCGGCGGTCAAGGCGCCGATCGACGTGCTGACGCTCTACGCGTTCTCGTCGGACAACTGGACGAGGCCGACGGGCGAGGTCGCCGTGCTGATGAAGCTCTTGCAGCGCTACCTGTACAAAGAGGTGCCGCGCTGCGTCGAGAACGGCGTGCGAATCAACGTGATCGGCCGGCGCGATCGACTGCCGCGGCGCCTCGTCGACGCGATCGAGCGCGCCGAGCTCGCGACCGCCGGCGGCCGGAAGCTGCTGCTGCGGCTCGCCGTCGATTACTCGGCGCGGCACGCGATCCTCGGCGCCGCGCGGTGCACCGGCTCCGCGCAGGATCTTTGCACGTTCGAGCAGCGCCTCGCCGACGCAACGCACTCGGTGCGTCCGGTCGGCCAGGTCGATCTGTTGATCCGCACCGGCGGCGAGCGGCGGTTGAGCGACTTCCTGCTTTGGGAGTGCGCCTACGCGGAGCTCGTGTTCTCGGACACGCCGTGGCCGGACTACACCGAGCGCGAGTTCCTCGCTGCGCTCGCCGAGTTCGGGACTCGCGAGCGACGCTTCGGCGGCGTCGCGCCGCGGCGGCCGCAGCCGGTCGCGGTCTGAAGCGGCGGCAAGAAGGCTCCGACGAGAAAGAGCCGGCCGCGAACGCGGCCGGCTCCCGGAACGAGCAGCTCGGCGAGAACGGCGAGCCGCCCTCGCCCCGCTGCCTCAAGTCAGGTTGTACCCCTGCTCGTCGTGGAGCACGAGGTCGAGCCCGACCTGCTCGTGCTCCTCGCTGACCCGCAGCCCGATCATCGCATCGACGACCTTCAGCAGGATGAAGCTGACGACGCCGCAGTAGACGATCGTGACGCCGATGCCGAGCGCCTGGAGACCGACCTGCTGCGCCATCGACACGCCCTCGTCGAGGCCCGCGCCGCCGAGCCCGGCGTCGATGAAGACGCCGGTCAGGATCGCGCCGACGATGCCGCCGACGCCGTGCACGCCGAACACGTCGAGCGAATCGTCGTAGCCGAGCGACCGCTTCACCTTGACGACCGCGACGTAGCAGAGCAGGCCGGACGCGATACCGATCACGAGCGCGCCCATCGGCCCGACGAAGCCCGCCGCCGGCGTGATCGCGACCAGGCCGCCGACCGCACCGGACACGAGGCCGAGCGCGCTCGGCTTACCGTGCGCCATCCACTCCGCGAACATCCACGCGAGCGCCGCGGCCGCGGTTGCGACCTGCGTGACGAGCATCGCCATGCCCGCGCCGCCGTCCGCCGCGAGCTGGCTGCCCGCGTTGAAGCCGAACCAGCCGACCCAGAGCATCGCCGCGCCGACCATCGTCAACACGAGGTTGCTCGGCTTCATCGGCGTAGTCGGATAGCCGCGCCGCTTGCCGAGCACGAGCGCCGCGATCAGACCGGCGATCCCTGCGTTGATGTGCACGACGGTGCCGCCGGCGAAGTCCTTGACGCCGAGGCTCCCGAGCCAGCCGCCGCCCCAGACCCAGTGCGCGACCGGCGCGTAGACGACCGTCCCCCACAGAGCCATGAACCACAGCATCGCCGAGAACTTCATCCGCTCGGCGAATGCGCCGACGATCAGCGCTGGCGTGATGATCGCGAACGTCATCTGGAACGTGGAGAACACGGTCTCGGGGATGGTGCCGCTCGTCGAGTCGACCGTGACCCCTGCCATGAAAGCCTTGTTCAACGCGCCGATGAAGCTGCCGATGTCGTCGCCGAACGCGAGGCTGTACAGATACACCGCCCAGAGCACGCTCATCATGCAGGTGAGCGTGAAGCACTGCATCATCACCGAGAGCGCGTTCTTCGCGCGTACCATGCCGGCGTAGAACAGCGACAGCCCCGGTATCGTCATGAACAGCACGAGCGCGGTGGCCGTCAGCATCCACGCCGTGTCGCCGCTGTCGAGATCCTCGACGGCGGCGAACGCCGGCGCGGCCATCGCGGCCCAGACGCCCGCGGCGAGCGCGCAACTCTTCAACGTTCTCATCGTTATTCTCCTGCCCCGGTCAGAGCGCCTGGTCGCCGGTCTCGCCCGTGCGGATTCGGACCGCGGTCTCGAGATCGGAAACGAAGACCTTGCCGTCGCCGATCGTGCCCGTCGAAGCCGCGCCGACGATCGCCTCGACCGCCTGCTCGACGAGCGAGTCCGGCACGGCCGCCTCGATCTTGGTTTTCGGCACGAAGTCCACCGAGTATTCCGCTCCTCTGTACAGCTCGGTATGGCCTTTCTGCCGCCCGAATCCCTTCACCTCCGTCACCGTGAGGCCCTGAACGCCCGCCTCGCCCAGTGCCTGGCGGACGTCCTCGAGCTTGAACGGCTTGATGATCGCCGTAATCAGTTTCATGGTTGGCTCCCCGTCGATCGCGCGATCGACCGTTATCTGCTGCCCAACGCCAACGACTTGGTGATACCGAAAGCGATGCCGTATTCCGCCGACTCGCCGTCGTCCGGGTCGCTCACCTGCAGATCGTCGCTGTAGGTCAGCGCGATCGAGAGGTCGAGGCCCATGAAGTCGAAGCTGTACCCGAGCTCGAAGTAATCACCGTCGAAATCGTCGCCCCAGCTGCCGAACTTGAAGTAAGGCCACTTCTCCGGCGCGATCGTGATCGAGCCGAACGTGTAGTCCTGCGGCGTGCCGAAGCCGTCCCATTCGCCGACCGCGACGTCGAGCGAGAAGATGCCGTAGCCGATGCCGAGGTTGATCTCCTGGTACGTGTCGTCGAAGTCGTCCGTGTAGAAGTAGCCCGTGTAGCCGACCGACCAGGTGAAGTCCTCGCCGCCGCCGTAGCCGAAGTACAGATCGGTCTCGAGCCCGTCGCCGACGTCGGCACCCCACGTGCCGATGTAGAAGCCGTTGCTCTCGAAGTCGATGCCGGCCGACGCCGACGAGTCCTCCTGGAACACGCCGCGAAAGAGGTAGTCGCTCACCCAGCCGATGTTCGCCGACACCTCGGCGTGGGAGACGGCGGGCAGCGCAACTGCCGCAGCAGCGAGCGCGAAGCCGGGGACGATTTTCTTGTTCATGTGCGCAGATCCTCCTTGCGCGTCGTGATAAGACGGCTCGCCCAGTGCAGCTTCTGTGCCACGGTTGCAAACTTTGGGATATCAAGAAGTTGGCGCACCTCGGCCCTGCGACGGAACGGTGGCGATGAGCCATCGTGGTGCACGCCCGCACCGAATCGGTGCAGCAAGGGCGCAAATGTGCGGCTGTACGGCGGCGACGCGCGGTCGATCCGCTCGACTCGCCGCGCCGTTACAGGGAGGAAGGCGCGACGGTCAGCGCGAGCCCGTCGAGCTCATCGGTGACCATGATCTGGCAGGAGAGCCGCGAGCGCACCGGATCGAAATCCGGCAGATCGTGCAGCATCACGTGCTCCTCGTAGCTGCGCGGCGGCAGCCGCTCGATCCACTCGGGGGCGATGTAGACGTGGCACGTCGAGCACGCGCACATCCCGCCGCAGATGGCCTCGACGCTCGCCTCGAGGTTGCGGATGTTCTCCATCAGCGACCAGCCGGTGCGCGCGGCGACCGCGACTTCGCGGCCTTCGCGGTCCGTGACGAGCAGAGTGACCATGCGGCGGAACGACCTCCTGCGGGGAGCCGCCCGTCGCGGCTCCCGACAGGAGATGATCGACGAAGGAGCGCCGTTTGCCCAATCGCGGCGCGCTGCGGCCGACGGCGAGCCGGCGCGACCTCATCTAGCGATGGTTGTAGGGGTCGAATCCGCCGCCTGCGTCCCGGCCGCCGCTCCCCTCGAGCGCGAGCTCGGCCTTCTCGCCGTCCTTCCCGTCGCGCGCGATTCGGGCGCGGACCTGCCGCGTCTGCTCGAGCTCGAGGTCGCCGACCTGCAGGCGCTTCAGCAGCACGGAGGTGCTCTCCGCGAGGTCGCGCGCCCACCGCCAGACGTTGCGTCCGCGCGCGTCGACCTCGACCCGGCCGAATCGGCTCGAGGCCCTTTCCGCGGGCCGCTTTCCGGTGACAGACTCGTCGTCGGTATGAGCCATGTTTTGTCAAACTCGTGCTGAACGAGCGTTGCGGAAGCGTAGCCCGGACGGTGGGCCGGCGCCGTTACGCCAGTCACAGGACGAGCGTTCCGGCCGCGGCGCCCGGTTCATTACACTGACGGCTCGATCCTCGCCGCCCGAGACACGATGAGCACGACCCTCGCCACCGCAAACGCCGCCGCCGACGCCGCCGCACGCTGCTGCGTCGTCGTGATGGCGAAAGCGCCCGAGCGCTCGAAGCGCAGGCTCGCGGCGGCGCTCGGCGACCGGGCGGCGGTCGCGGCGCGCCACCTGTACGCCTGCGCGCTCGAGGACGTCGCGGGCTGGCCGGGCGCGGTCTGTCTCGCGGTTGCCGACGCCGCGGCGGATACCGTGCTCGAGCGTCCGGCCGCGCGCGAGGTGCTGTCGGTACGCCAAGGCGCCGGCAACCTCGGCGAGCGCATCGAGCACGTGTCGTCGCTCCTCTACCGCGGCGGCCACCGGCGGCAGATCTTCATCGGCATCGATTGCGCGGAGCTCGACGCGGATTACCTGCGGAGCGCCGCGGCCGCGCTCGAGACGCACGACGTCGTGCTCGGCCCCGCCCGGGACGGCGGCGTCGTGCTGATGGGCACCGCCGGGCCGTGGCCGCCGCTCGCGGCGCTGCCGTGGAGCGCGCCCGCGCTCGGGGCGGCGCTCGAGGCGCTGTGCACCGTGCGGGGGCTCCGCGTCGCAAGGCTCGGCGAGCGTGCCGACGTCGACACCCTCGAGGATCTGCTCGACGCGCGCGCCGCGCTCGACCGCGATCCCCGCCCCGCCCGCCGCCGCCTCCGCGACTGGCTCGCGGCGCAACCGGAGTGCCGCCCGCGATGAGGAAGCGCTACCGCGCCGCTCTGCTGTTCGCCGCGCTCGCGGCGCTGCTCGCCGCCGCCGCGGCGCTGCCTCTCGGCGAGTGGTTCGCCGCGGCGGTCGAGTGGATCGGCGCGCACGGGATGATCGCCTGGATCGCGTACGTCGGCGCGTATGTGCTCGCGACGGTGCTCGTCGTGCCCGGCTCGATCCTGACGCTCGCCGCGGGCTTCCTGTTCGGGCTGCCGCTCGGGGTGATCCTCGTCTCCGCCGGCAGCGTGCTCGGCGCGGCTGCCGCGTTCCTGATCGGCCGCTTCCTCGCGCGCGACTGGGTCGCCGAGCGCATCGACAAGCTGCCGCGTTTCCACGCGCTCGACATCGCGACGCGCCGGGACGGCTTCATGATCGTGTTCCTCGCGCGCCTGTCGCCGCTCTTCCCGTTCAACCTGCTGAACTACGGCCTTGGCCTCACGGCGGTGCCGTTCAAGCAGTACGTGCTCGCGTCGTGGATCGGCATGCTGCCGGTGACCATCCTCTACGTGTACGTCGGGTCGCTCGCGAAGAATCTCGCCGAGCTCACCGGCGGGGAGCTCGAAGGCGGCTGGCCGACCGTCGCGCTGCTCGCCGCGGGCCTCGTCGCGACGGCCGTGCTGACCGTGCTCGTCACGCGCCGGGCGAATCGCGAGCTGAAGATGCTCCTCCGCGAGCGCGAGGCCGAGGCCGAGCGTCAGGACCGCGCGCGATGACGATGCCGGGCGGCGACGACGGAGCGGCGGCCTACCCCGGCGCCGAGCAGGATCGCACCTGGCTCGAGCGGGTCCGGCCGACGGGCTACACGAATCCCGTCCCGCGCCGCCGCTATCACCTCGCCGTGGTCGGCGCCGGTCCCGCCGGGCTCGTGACGGCGATCGCCGCGGCGAACCTCGGCGCGAAAGTCGCGCTGATCGAGCGGCACGCGATGGGCGGGGACTGCCTCAACGTCGGCTGCGTGCCGTCGAAGGCGCTGCTCGAGCACACGCGCGCCGCCGCGCGAGACGGCGCGGACTTCGACGCCGCGTTCGAGTGGCTGCGGACGGTGCGCGCCCGAATCGCGCGCCACGACTCGGTCGAGCGCTATCGCGCGGCCGGCGTCGACGTCTTCCTCGGGCACGCGCGCTTCGCCGACGAGCGGTCGCTCGAGGTCGACGGCGCGCGAATCGCGGCGCGGCGCTTCGTGCTCGCGACCGGCTCCCGGCCTGCGCTGCCGCCGATCGCGGGCCTCGCGGAGTCGCGGCCGCTGACGAACGAGACCGTCTTCGCGCTGCGCGAGCGGCCGCGGCGGCTGGCCGTGCTCGGCGCCGGGCCGATCGGCTGCGAGCTCGCGCAGGCCTTCGCGCGGCTCGGCGTCGAAGTCGAGATGATCGAAGCGGCCGAGCGCGTGCTGCCGGGCGAGGCGCCGGAGGCGAGCCGGCTCGTCGCCGCGGCGCTCGAGCGCGCCGGCGTGCGGCTGCACGTCGGCACGCGCGTCGAGGCGATCGCGCGGCACGCCGGCACGGTCACGATCGACGCCCCGGGCCTGCACGTGGCGGCGGACGAGGTGCTCGTCGCGACGGGCCGCGTGCCGAACACCGAGGACCTGAACCTCGCCGCCGCGAACGTCGAGCTCGACGCGCAGGGGGCGATTGCGGTCGACCGCTTTCTGCGCACGACCAATCCCCGCGTCTACGCCGCCGGGGACGTCTGCTCGGCGCTCCGGCTCACGCCGAACGCCGACGCGCACGCGCGGATTTGCGTGCAGAACGCGCTGTTCTTTCGCAGCAAGACGACGCGCGATCTCGTGATTCCGCGCTGCATCTACACGGACCCGGAGGTCGCGCAGGTCGGTCCGACGCCGGCGGAGCTCGAGCGGGCGGGGACGCCGTTCGCCGTCCACCGCGTGCGCTTCGGCGAGCTCGATCGCGGGCAGACGCAAGGCGACGCGGACGGCTTCGCCCAAGTGTACACGGCGTGCGGCAGCGACCGAATCCTCGGCGCGACCGTCGTCGGGCACGACGCGGGCGAGCAGATCGCGGGCGTCTGCGTCGCGCTCGCGAACCGCATCGGGCTCGGCCGGCTGGCCGGCGTGGTCCTGCCGTATCCGACGCGCTCGGAGTATCTGCGCAAGCTCGCGGACGGCTACAACCGCACCCGGTTGACGCCTGCCGCGCGCCGAGCGCTCGGCGCATGGCTGAAGCTGACGGCCTGAGCGGCCCGCCGACGCTCGCGGTCGTCGTGCCCGTGCTCGGCGACACGGCCGCGTTCCGGACGCTCCTCGCACGCCTGCTCGCGGACGCGCCCGCCCCGGACCGGATCGTCGTCGTCTCCGGGCGGCCCGACGCGGAGCTCGAGGCCGTCTGCAGGCAGGCGGGCTGCGAGTATCGGCAGACCGCCGCGAACCGCGGCGCGCAGCTCGATCTCGGGGCCCGAGCCGCGGACGCGGACGTGCTCTGGTTCCTGCACGCGGACGCCGAGCCTCCGCCCGGCGCGATCGCCGCGATCCGCGCGGCCATTGCCGGCGGCGCGGCCGGCGGCTGCTTCCGGTTCGCGTTCCAGGGCGCACGCACGTGGTACAAGTCGCTGCTCGAGCGGCTGATCGCGCTCAGGATCCGCTGCGGCGGCGTGCCGTACGGCGACCAGGGCCTCTTCGTGCGGCGCGACCGCTATCGAGCATGCGGCGGCTTCGCGAAGCAACCGCTGTTCGAGGAGGTCGGGCTCGTCAGGCGGCTCCGACGGCACGGGGGCTTCGTAGTGCTCGACGCGCCGCTCCGCGTCTCGACCCGCCGCTGGGAACGGGACGGCTGGCTCGCGCGCACGCTGCACAACCGTTGGCTCGCGCTGCTCTACGCGCTCGGCGTCCCGGCCGAACGGCTGGCGCGCGCCTACCGGGGGCTGGTACGCTCGAACGGCGAGGCCGATCGATGAATGCGCAGCGCGATCCGCGGTACCACACGCCGCTCGGCGAGCCGCGCGGCTACATCCAGCCGCACGCCCTGCGGGAGCTCTGGTTCCACACCGGCACGGCCTGCAATCTCGCCTGCCCGTTCTGCCTCGAGGGCTCGAAGCCGGGCGACGGCCGCTTGGAGCGCGTGACGCTCGACGACGTGCGGCCGTTCGTCGACGAAGCCGTCGCACTCGGGGTCGAGCAATTCTCGTTCACCGGCGGCGAGCCGTTCGTCGTGAAGCCGTTCGTCGAGATCCTGCGCTACGCGTCCGCCTTCCGGCCGTGCCTCGTGCTGACGAACGGCACCGACGCCGTGCTGAAGCGGCTGCGGCAGATCGAGTCGCTGCGCGAGCAGCCGCACCCGATCGCGTTTCGCGTCAGCATCGACTATCCGGACGAGGCCCGGCACGACGCCGGGCGCGGCGCCGGCAACTTCGCGAAGTCCTGGCGTGCGCTCGAGCGGCTGCACGCCTTAGGCGTCAAGGTCTCGATCGCGCGGCAAATGGCGCGCGACGAGCGCACCGAGGAGGTGGAAGCCGCCTTTCGCGAGCTCTTCACGCGGCACGGCTTGCCGGCGACGACGACGATCGTGAGCTTCCCGGACTTCGGCACGCCGGGCGAGTCGCGCGAGGTGCCGTTCGTCACCGAGCACTGCATGACCACCTACCAGACGGAAGCGTCGCGGCGCGAGTTCATGTGCGCGTTCTCGAAGATGGTCGTCAAGAAGAACGGGCGGATGCGCGTCTATGCGTGCACGCTCGTCGACGACGACGAGAGCTACGACTTGGGCGGCACGCTGGCCGAGAGCATGCCGCGGCGCGTGATGATGCGCCATCACCGCTGCTACAGCTGCTTCAAGTACGGCTCCTCTTGCAGCGAGCTCGGGCGCTGACGAAGCCGAGCCGCGCCCGCCCCCTTTACGTCCCCATCCCGCCGCGGAGCGCGGCGAGCGCCTCGGCGTGCAGCTCCGGCGTCGCCGCCGCGACGATGCTGCCGCCCTCGAGCGGCGTGCCGCCGTCCCAGTCCGTGATCACGCAACCGGCCGCGGACAGGATCGGCAACAGCGGCACGATGTCGTACGGCTGCAGCTGCGACTCGACGACGAGATCGACGAAACCCGCCGCGAGCATCGCGTAGTTGTAGCAGTCCCCGCCGAACCGATGGAGCAGGCACCGCCGGGCGAGCGAGTCGAACGCGGCCGCCGCAGGCCCCGCGAACATGTCCGGGTGCGTCGCCGCGAGCACCGCGCGCTCGAGCGAGCGGCACGGCCGCGCAACGAGCCGCTGCCGGCCGTCCGGCTTGATCAGCCAGGCGCCGCCCGGCCCGCCGAAGAACACTTCCTCGAGCACCGGCTGGCACAGCAGGCCGAACAGCGGCTGCCGATCGTGCGCGACGCCGACGAGCGTGCCCCAAAGCGGCGAGCCCGTCATGAACGCCCGCGTCCCGTCGATCGGATCGATGTACCACGTGTACGGCGAGCGCGCCGGCGAGGCGCCCTCCTCCTCCGCGACGATGCCGTGGTCCGGATACCGCGCCGCGATTTCCTCTCGCAGCACGCGCTCGATCGCACGATCGGCGGTCGTAACCGGATCGAAGCCCGAGCTCACCTTGTTGTCGACGGTCAGGGGCTTGCGGAAATGCGCGCGGGCGATGCCGCCGGCGGTCGTGGCGAGCTCGAGCGCGAAGTCCTCGAGCTCCTCGATCGGGATGACGTTCTCCATGGCGGCCATTATCGGCGGACGAGCGCCGCGTTGCTCGCTCCGCGCCGAGGCCGGCGGCGCGGGGCCGCCGGCACGTCAGCCGAGCAGCGACGAGAACGCGTCGCGGAGGCGGAGCGCGCCTTCGAGGAAGTCGAGGTCGAGCTCGAAGTCCTCGGGAATCCCGAAGTCGTAGCCCTTCGTGAAGCCGATCCAGCGGCCGAAGAAGATCACCCCGATCCAGATCAGGATCGAGGCCGCGCCGGCCACTCGGGCGGCGAGCGGCGGCCGCACGTCCTTGTCCCAGGCGTCGACGCCGCGCACGGTGCGCAGGTGGAATACCGCCATGTTCACGCCGGCCGCGAGCAGCAGCACCATCTTCCAGCGGAACGGCACGTTGTTGTAGTACGTGGTCGCGTTCGCGGCGAACATCAGCGCGCCGGTGATGGCCGAGACGACGAACGCGATCCACGTGAAGTGCAGCAGCTCGTCCGCCGTACGGGTGAACGGACGGCGGGTGTTCGGGAAGCCGAGCAGCCGCAGATCGACGATCAGGATCGTGCCGAACACGACGGCGAGCGCCATCACGTGTATCGACTCCACGACGGGCATCGCTTTCAGCGACGTCCGCATCCATTCGCCGATCCCGGAGGATTCGACGCGCTCGACGATGCTCGGCAGTGACACGGTTCCCCTTACCGGACGTTAGGCTTCAGCCGCGGGCGAGCGACAGCGAGCCCCAGACTTCGACGTCGTAGGCGATCGCTCGACCGAGAAAAATGATTGCGAGCCAGAGCGCGACCGTGACGGCCGCGGCCGCTTTCGTGCCGCCCGAGAACTCGACCGGCCCCTGCGCCGCGAGCGCGCCGGAGCGGCGCGCGAAGAGCGCGGCGCTGCCCGCCCCGATCGCGATCAGCAGCATCTTCAACCAGAAGGACGTGCTCGTGAACTCGCGTACCGGCTCGCCGACGATCAGAACGAGCCCGGTCGCGGTCATGACCACGAGGCCGGTCCACATCCACGGCGCGAACCGCCCCCACACCTCGGCGAACGGCTGGTCCGTGCGCACCCGGCCGAATATCCGCAGCACGACCATCAGGATCGACACGAAGACGATGCCGATCATCACGATGTGGATGGACTGCAAGAGCGGGATGATCCACTCGGAGGACTGAATGGTCACGCTGAGCCGGGTGGTCTGCAGCCAGCGGGCAAATTCGATCACGCGTCGCGTTCCTCGCGGTCGGAAAGCGGCCGCGCCGCTCCGCGCGGCCCGGGCGGGCCCGGGCCATTCGGAGCGGCGTCAGGAGGCCGTTCGAGCTATTCGGTCGGCTTGGGCAGCGACCCGTCGCCGTAGCGCGTATGGCCCTCGACGGAGTCGCAGTGCATGCCGGGCGCCGGCGGCGTCTTGTCCGGGCAGCGGAACATCGCCGTCCCTTCACGGCTGCCCGCGGGCTCGCCGCTGCGGAGCGGATGCAACGCCACGCTGAAGATCGTGCCCGGCGGGAACGTGCTGACGGAGATGCCGTCGCGGGCCGACTGAGCGGAACCCGCCATCTCGACGGCCCAGACCACCGGCTTCCCGTTCGCGTCCCGCTCGACGTTCTTGCGCTCTTCGTTCATCGGCGCGAAGAAGATCTGCAGGTGGTTCGCGTCCGGGTTCACTCGCGTCACGACACCCGTGAACACCTTCGTGACCTCGCCGTCGAAGATCGAGAACGAATGGTGCGCGCTCGCGGGCAGGGCAACCGCCGCCCCCAGCGCGGCGAGTATGCTCAAGGCTTTCCGCTGGGCATTGGTCTTCAAGGCTCTCCTCCACCCCCTTCTCGAGGGGATCGTCTCATCCAATTCTACCCGATTACCCGGCCTCGCCGGGGTCGAGTCACGTCTCTTTTGTCCAACGCGCTTTTCATAAGTTCGGCCTTGTTATAGCGCGTTCAAGCTTAATCGAAGCTGAAGATATCTTCGTTTTCGGGCTTCTCCATGCCCTGCTCGTGGTACTGCTCCCAGATCTGGGCCCACGGCCGGCCGTACATGTCGGGCACCCGGTACGGGATCACCGTCCCCGGCGAAACCGGCGTCGCGATGCCCTCGACCGGGAAGATCGTCTGGATGCACTCGATGAAGACGTACGGGTCCCCCTCGTCGAAG
>CAYWGQ010000063.1:14256-19709 GCA_964457725.1 uncultured Gammaproteobacteria bacterium | reverse complement strand
TCGGCTCGTCGAGCACGAACAGCGTGTTCACGAGCGACGTGCCGAGCGCGGTCGTCAGATTGATCCGCTGCACCTCGCCGCCCGACAGCGTCCGCGACTGCCGGTCGAGCGTGAGGTAGCCCAAGCCGACGTCGCACAAGTAGCGCAGCCGCGTGCGGATCTCGCCGAGCACGAGCTCGGCCGCCTCGTCGAGCGGCTTCGGCAGCGCGAGCCGCTCGAAGAACGCGAGCGTGCGCTCGATCGGCAGCTGCATCACGTCGTGCACGCAGAGCCCCGGCAGCGCGGCGAAGCGCTCGTCCGGCAACGCCCGCAAATGCTCGCGGAAACGCGCCTGCGGCGCGATGACCGCGCGCGCCTCCTCGAGCGTGCCGATCCGCCAGCACAACGGCTCCGGCTTCAGCCGCGCGCCGCCGCACGCGCGGCAGGTGTCGTACGAGCGGTACTTCGAGAGCAGCACGCGCACGTGCATCTTGTACGCGCGCGACTCGAGCCATGCGAAGAAGCGGTCGACGCCGTACCACTTCCGCTCGTTCCAGCTGCCTTCGCCCGCGAACACCCACGCCCGCTCGGCGTCGCTCAAGTCGCGCCACGGCACGTCCGTCCGGATGCCGCGCGCCTTCGCATAGCGCAGCAGGTCGCGCTGGCACTCGTCGTAGCTCTTGCTCTGGAACGGCCGTATCGCGCCGCCCGCGAGGGTTTTCGTCTCGTCCGGCACGACGAGCCGCGGGTCGATGCCCATCGTGCGGCCGAACCCGCGGCAGGTCTCGCACGCGCCGACCGGCGAGTTGAACGAGAAGCTGTTCGGGATCGGCGACGCGAAATCGACGTCGCAATCCGGGCAATGCAGCGCCGCCGCGACCCGAAGCACGCGCCCGTCGTCGACGGCGCGCACGGCGCCGCGCCCGCGGCCGTGCGCGTGCGCGCTCTCGAGCGCCTCGACGAGCCGCGAGCGGTTCCCGGGCTTCAGCACGAGCCGGTCCTGCACGACCTCGACGCCGGCCGCGCTCCTCCCGTGGATCCTCGTGAAACCTTGGCGCGCGAGGAACGTCTCGATCTCCTCGGCGCTGAAGTTGTGCGGCACCGGCACCGTGAACGTGACGTGGAGCCGCGTGCCGGCCGCGACCTCCCGCTCGAGCTCGCGGCTCGCGCTCTCCGGATCGTCGCGGCTCACGCGCCGGCCGCAGCGCGGGCAGTAGAGCGTCGCCGCGCGCGCGAACAGCAGCTTCAGGTGATCGTTCAGCTCCGTCATCGTGCCGACGGTCGAGCGCGACGTGCGGACGGGGTTCGTCTGGTCGATCGCGATCGCCGGCGGAATGCCGTCGATCCGCTCGACCTGCGGCTTGTCCATCCGCTCGAGGAACTGCCGCGCGTACGGCGAGAACGTCTCGACGTAGCGGCGCTGCCCTTCCGAATACACGGTGTCGAACGCGAGCGAGGACTTGCCCGAGCCGCTGACGCCGGTCACGACGATCAGCTCGCCGAGCGGCAGGTCGAGATCGAGGCCGCGCAGATTGTTCTGTCGCGCGCCGCGGATTCGGATCACGTTGTCTGTCATCGGCTGCGTTCGAGGAGTGGGGGAAACGGCGCGCGCCGCGCAGCCGTCACCTGTACATAATACCAGCTCTAACCAGGAAGGTAGGAGCGGCTGTCCAGCCGCGACTCGTTTCGCCGCCGAGTCGCGGCTGGCCAGCCGCTCCTACTGGGCTCCGTTCGGGCGCGGCCCGAGCGGCCGTTCGGTCGCGGCTGGACAGCCGCTCCTACCTGCCTCGGCGGATGACAGCGCCGCGGCGAACGTCGATACTGCCGGCCTTTTTGAGCCCGTGCCGATGTTCCGCAGCGTCCGCTTCTACACCGTCCTCTCGCCCTGGCCCGATTCCGAGCAAGCGCTCTCCGAGCGGCTCGCGACCGCCGCGTTCCGGCCGTGCGGTCCGTACAGCGAACGGAGCTCCGGCTTCGAGCCGCCGGCCGACGGCGTGTCCGTCCTCGCGCGCCGGGTCGCGGGCGCGGATCTCCTGAAGCTGCGCAGCCAGGTGCGCGTGCTGCCCGCCGCGGCAGTCAACGAAGCGCTCGAGGCGCGGATCGAGGAATACCGCGGCCGGATGGGCGAGGAGCCGGGCCGGCGGATGAAGCGCAAGCTGAAGCAGCAGACCCGCGACGAGCTGCTGCCGAAGGCGCTCGTGAAGTCCGACCGCACGCTCGGCCTCTACATCGAAGCGGAGCAGACGCTCGCCGTCGCGACCGCGTCCGAGACGCGCGCGGAGCGCTTCCTCGATCACCTGCGAGCGGCGCTCGGCTCGCTCGAGGCGAAGCCCCTCGCGTACAAGCGGCCATTCGCGGATCTGCTCGCGCGCGCGTTCGCCGGCGACGCGCCCGGGTTCGAGCTCGGCCGCGAATGCCGGATGCGCGATCCGGCGGATCCCGTCGGTGCGGTCCGCTGGCAGAACGTCGATCTCGGGCAGGCGAACGTGCAGCGCTGCTTCAAGGACGGGCTCGAGCTCACGCATCTCGGCATCGAGTTCGGCCGCGCGCTGTCGGCCGTCATCGATGCGAACGGCGTGCTCGGGAAACTGAAGCTCGCGGGCGAGGACGAGCCGCCGCGCGGCGCGGACCCGGCGCCCGGCGGCGACGAGGATCGAGCGCAAGATAGTCTCGCGGAAGCGCTCGCACGGCTCGACGCGGACATCGCGCTCCTCGCCGGCACGCTGCGCGAGCTGCTCGCAGCGTTCCGCCGCGTCCTCGGTGGGCAGCCGGCAGCGGAACCGGCTATTCTCCCTCGCCAAGCTGTCTGATCGGCCCGAAGGGGGGCATCGTATGAGTCATGCCGACACGCGGCGCCGCACGCGCCTCGTTGCGTTCCTGTCCCTGTGTGTCGCGCCGTGCGCGCTGCTCGCGCAGCAGAGCGTGCCGTTCGCGAACGGCATCCCGGTCGCACCGGAGCTGCCGCTCGAGCCGATCCCCGCCGGGCCCGTCGAGTACCAGACCGCCGAAGGCCAGAAGATTCGCGTCGTCGTCGTCGCGCGCGGCATCGCGCGGCCGTGGAGCATCGCGTTCCTGCCGGACGACGTGATGCTGGTGACCGAGACGCACGGCAAGCTGCGCGTGATCCGGAACGGCGTGCTCGATCCGGCGCCGGTCGAAGGCGTGCCGGAGGTGCGGCCGCTCCGCCGCTCCGGGCTGCTCGACCTCGCGCTCCATCCGCGCTTCGCGGAGAACCGCTACGTCTACCTGACCTACCACAAGCCGGTCGGCGAGGACCAAGGCGCGCTCGCGCTCGCGCGCGGCGTCTGGGACGGCCGCGTTCTTCGCAACGTGGAGGACCTGTTCGTCACCCAGCCGAGCTCCGGCACGGTCTCGCGGATCGTCTTCGGCCCGGACGGCACGATCTACATGTCGACGGCCGGCGGCGACGCGCAGGATCCGAGCACGCACGCGGGCAAGATCCTGCGGCTCCGCGACGACGGCAGCGTCCCGCCGGACAACCCGTTCGTCGGCCGCGAAGGCTACCTGCCGGAAATCTTCACGATGGGGCACCGCACGACGCTCGGCCTGACCGTGCATCCGGGGACGGGGCAGATCTGGCAGAACGAGAACGGCCCGAACGGCGGCGACGAGGTCAACGTGCTCGTCCCCGGCGGCAACTACGGCTGGCCGCTCGTGAGCCTCGGGCGCACGTATCAGGGGCCGTGGCACTCGCAGAAGTTTCAGGCCGAAGGGTTCATCGATCCGGTCGTCTACTGGACGCCGTCGATCGCCGTCTCCGGCATGACGTTCTACACCGGCGACCGGCTGCCGAAGTGGAAGGGCGATCTGTTCGTCGGCGGGCTGCGCTACGGCGAGATCATCGGCACCGGGCAGATCCAGCGCGTCCTGCTGAACGAGAACTTCGAGGAGCTCCGGCGCGAAGCGCTGCTGCGCGACTGGGGCCATCGGATGCGCGACATCCGCCAAGGCCCCGACGGCCTTCTCTACGTGCTCGTCGACGAGGACGACGGCGCGGTGCTGCGCATCGAGCCCGCCGACTAGCGCGGCCGCTCCCGCTCGCCACGCGGCAGGCGCGGCTGTTGAGCCGCGACTGCCGCGCCGCGAATTCCCGCGCGCCGCGGCGTCGTTGGCACGACGCAGAAGATCGCGGCTGGACAGCCGCTCCTACCGGGGTGCGAGGAGTCGCTCGCCGATCGCGCCGTAGTGCGCAGCGGCGACCGCCGCGTTTTGCGTGACCGCGTGAACGTCGCGCCAGGCGCGGCCGAGCCCCGACGACGAAAAGAGCGGCGTCATCCCCGCGCGCGCGTGGAGCTCGTCGACCGCGCGAGCGGAGCGCCGCGCGGCGTCGACACAGGCGAGCCGCACGCTTAGCTGCGCGAGCGAATCGACCGTATCGCCGCGCTCAACCGTCTCCCATGTGCGCGCCGCCTCTTCGAAGACGAGCGCGCGCGACGCGCGCACCGCGCCCTCGGCGCGCGCATAGCGCACGCGGACGTCCGGATCGGCCGCCAGCGGCTCGGTCGCGCCGAGCGGCCGCTTCGTCCGCGCGAGCGCACGAAACTCCTCGAGCGCGCCGCGCGCGATCCCGAGCGCGACCGCGGCGAACGACAGCTCCGCGAGGGAGACGAACGGCACGCGGTAGAGCGGGCCTTGCTCCACCGGCGGGTCGGCCAACGCCGAGAACGTGTGCTCGCTCGGCACGAAGCGGTCCGCGATCTCGAAGTCCTCGCTGCCGGTGCCGCGCAGCCCGACGACGTCCCACGTCGAGTGAATCTGCACCTCGGCCGCGGGCACTGCGACCGCGCGGACGAGCGGCTCGCCCGAGGCCGTTCGCCGCGGACGGCCGTCGGGATCGTGCACGACGCAATTCGCGGTGAACCAGGTCGCGTGCCGCGCGCCGCTCGCGTACGACCAACGGCCGCTGACGCGGTAGCCGCCGTCGACCTCCCGCGCGGTGCCGTGCGGCGCGCCGGAGCCGGCGATCACGGCGTCGTCCGGTCCGAGGATTTCCCGCGCCGAGGCCGGCGGTAGGAACGCGCCGAAGAGCCCGGCGCCCGCGCCGATCATCACCGTCCAGCCGGCCGCGCCGTCCGCGCTCGAGACGAGCTCGAAGATCTCGAGCGCGGGCACGAGCGGCAGCTCCTCGCCGCCGATCGAGCGCGGGACGAAGAGCCGGAATAACCGCCGGGCGTGGAGCTCCGCGAGCAGGGCAGGCGTCGTTCGGCCCTGCGCCTCGCCCGCGGCCGCTTCGGCGCGGACGAGAGGCAAGAGCTCGCGGGCGGCGTCGATCAGGGTGTCGGCATCGTTCATGCGATCGAAGGAGCGGTGATGTCGCCGGCATACAAGGGTACCGGGTGGGGTCGCGCGGGTCGCGCCTGGACAGCCGCTCCTATACCGGGTGGGGTGGGCGGGGGGGGGGGGCGGCAGCCGCAGCGAGGCGCTGGGGGGGGGGGGGGCGGTGGGCCCCGCCG
>CAYWGQ010000063.1:4362-14246 GCA_964457725.1 uncultured Gammaproteobacteria bacterium | reverse complement strand
CTCGACGCGTGGGACGCGGAGGCGGGTGGGGGGGGGGGGGGGGCGGCGCGCCCCCCCCCCCCCCCCCCCCACGACCGCGGCGTGGCATGCGCCTTGCAGCCGAGCGCCGATGATCGACTGGTTGCAATGGCCCGCGATGGTCGCGACGCTGACGGCTGCGTGGCTCGTCGCGTCGCAGCGCCGCGGCCGCAGGCTCGCGGGCTTCGTCACGTTCGTCGTGAGCAACGTGCTGTGGGTGATCTGGGCGATCCCGGCGCACGCGTACGCGCTCGTCGTGCTCCAGGTCGGGCTGTTCTTGCTGAACCTCCGCGGCATCCGCAACAACGAGCCGGCGCAAAGCGAATCCGCTGCCCGGGGCGAGCCGGCAGCGCCGGGCGCAGGGACGACCGCGCCCCCGAGCCCGCCGCTGCCGTCGCACGGTCCCGCGGGCCGCTGACGCCCGGAGCGACGCCGCTACTCCCCGCCGACCGCTTCCTCGAGCGCCGCGAACGGCAGCACGCCGCCGTGCCCGCCGACGATCAGCTCGACCTCGAGCTCGCGCTCGCGCTCGCGGAGCGCCTCGTACAGCGCTTCGGCATCGGGACTCGGCCCGCCGAAGAAGAGATCGCTCTGGAACACCGCGCGCGCGTGCGGCACGTACGCGAGCACCTTCGGCCGAACGTGCGGGATCGTCTCGACCTCGTAGAGCTCGAGCGCGCGGTCGCCCTCCTCGATCGTCCGCGAGCCCGCGAAAACCTCGATCGCGCCGAATCCCTCGCCGGCCGCGCGGCGGCGCGCGAGCGCGTCCGGCGGATTGGTGTGCGGCGCTTCGATCACCGCGCGAAGCTCTGCCTCGTGGCCGGCCGCAAGGACCGCCGTCGCGCCGGTCGCGACGATGCCGCGCAGCCCGCCCGTGTGGTCGTAGTGCGGATGGCTCGGCACGACGTAGCGGATCGGCTTGCCGAGGTTCTCCTCGACGAGCCGCGCGAGCGTCGCGCTCTGCGCGTCGGTGTACGGCGCCTCGACGACGACGACGAAGCTCGGAAACTCGACGACCATGCTGTGGTGCGAGTAGCCGACCGCGTGATAGACGCCCGGCGCGACCTCGTTCCACGCGAGCGGCGACCACGACCCGCCGGCCGCGACGACCTCCTCCGCCTGCTCGACCGCCTCGTCCGGAATCTCGAGCAGCGCGAGCGCCGCGGTGTTGTTGATCGCGATCGAGTCGTACTCGATCGACGAGTACGGCCGTCCCTGCTTCGTGATCGTGACGGAATGCGGCAGCAGCACGTCGCGGACCGTGCGCCAGTCGTCGAGCGCGTACTCGGCCTCGACGTCGCCGAGCATCGTCTCGGTGTCGAGCGCCGTGAAGCCGAGCAGCAGGCTCGTCTGCGGATCGAAGTGCAGGCCGATCTCCTCGCCCGACGGCAGCCGCGCGGTTGCATACAGCGACTCGCGCCCGGCGAACGTGCGCCGCTCCGCGGGCTCGTCCGTGCCCCCGCTCGCGGCCGCGAGCGCGACCGTCAGCACGTTGCGCCGCAGCAGCATCTCCGGCGTGTTCTGTGTCGCCCAGCTGAAGATGCCGTCGGGCGACGTGACGATGACGGGCCGTCCGGGGCCCGTGTTCCAGCCGACGCGCATGCCGTTGTGGGTCGTGAAGACCTCGGTCCGGTGCTGCGTGAAGTCACCGACCGTGACGTCGTAGTCGAACCCCGCGCGGCCGTTCGCGAGGTCGATCGTCTCGGTCACGCTCGTCAGGGTGCCGGTCGGGTCCTCGCCGCCGGTCTCGGCGATCTGGCCCATCCGCGTGCGCGTCCCGGAGCCGCGCAGCACGAGCGATTGCACGCGCTCGAGCGCCGCGCGGCCGCCCATCGCGTCGACGAGCCGCTGGCCGAGCTCGCGGCCGGTCGGCGCGGCGGCCGCATTGCGCTCGGGGTCGGACGGCGGCTCGTCCGGGGAGCATGCGCCGAGGGCGGCGGCGAGCAGCGCCGCCGCAACGATGCCGCGAAGTGCTCGAATCTGCTTCATCGAAAGCCTCCTCGATTCTCGCAGGCCCTTCGGCCGACCATAGCACGGCGTTTCTGCGAGGGCGTCCGCGCGAGCGGCTCGCGCCGCCCGACGCATCGTCATAGACTCGTGACGGACGCGACGGCATGACCACGCTCGAGATTCCCCGACGATTCAACGGCCCCGCCGGAATGGCGAACGGCGGCTACGCCTGCGGCCGCCTCGCGAGCCTCGCGTCGGGCACGGTCACGGTACGGCTGCTGAAGCCGGTGCCGCTCGACACCTCGCTCGAGGTCGTGCGCGACGGCGACCGGCTCGAGCTGCGGCACGGCGGCGACGCGCTCGCGCAGCTCGCGCCGGGCACGGTCCGCGACCTCGCCGTGCCGCCCGCGCCGCCGTTCGAGCGCGCGGTCGACGCCGCGCGCGCCTATCCGGGCTTCGCGCGCCATCCGGCACCGACCTGCTACGTCTGCGGTCCGCGCCGAGTGCCGGACGACGGTCTGAAGCTGTTCCCGGGCGCGATCGGGGAATGGAACGGCGCACGGATGGTCGCGGCGCCGTTCGTGCCGGACGCGTCGCTCGACGCCGGCGACGGCAGCGCGGCGAGCGAGATCGTCTGGGCCGCGCTCGACTGCCCCGGCTACGTCGCATGTGCGCAGGACATGCGGCCGATGCTGCTCGGCGAGCTGACGGCCGAGATCGGCCGTCGGCCGCGGATCGGCGAGCGCTGCGTCGTCGTCGGCCTCGGGCTCGGCGGCAGCGGCCGCAAGCACGAAGCGGGAACGGTGCTCTACGGCGAGGACGGTGCACCGATCGCGAAGGCGCGCGCGATCTGGATCGAGCCGCGCGCGGCCTGACGCGGCCGCCGCCGGCGAGCTATTCGTCGACGACGCTCTGCAGCACGCGCGCGAGTCGCTCGACCGCTTCCTGCCCTTCCCCGGGCTCGCCGTCGATGCCGACCATCACCTTCACGCCGGCGAGGATGCAGGCGATCAGCCACGCTTTCTCCGCGGCGCGCTCGCCGCCGAGCCACGCGGTGAAGGGCTCCATGAATTGACTTTCGATGTGCCGGCGAACGACGCCGCTCGCGGTCGGCGATGCGCTCGAGCGCGTGACGAGCTGCACGAACGCGAGGTGCTCGGGCGCGCGCTCGTCGGGGTCGAGTATCGCGCGCGCGACTCGCAGCCCGAACGTCGTGCGATCGCCGCCGAGCACCTGCATCGGATCGCGGCTCGTGCTCGCGAGCACCTCGGCGAACAGCCGCTCCTTCGAGCCGAAGTAGCGGCAGATCAACGCGGGATCGATGCCGGCATCGCCGGCGATCGCGCGCACGCCGACCTGGTCGTAACCGTCCTGCAGGAAGCGCTGCCGCGCGGCGCGCAGGATCGCATCGCGGGTCGCCGCGGCATTGCGGGTTCGAAGCTCGGCAGCGGTCATACGCGAGAAATCTTAAGCGCGGGAGCGAGAGTTGACAGCAGCCTAGCACCGCCGTTCTAATAAGTCATCAAGTGTTGACATGGGGCGCCGCGGCGCCCCGTGTCGCTTCATCCCAGGGAATCCCATCGATGCGACGCCCCCGAGCCAGGATGCGAACGGCCGTCGAGCCGGTCCCACGCCAGAGCTTACCGACCCTTGCCGCCTGCGTGCTGCTCGCCGCCGCGGCGATCGTGCTCTTGTCCGGCTGCGAGGAGACTGCGACCGCGCCGGCCGCGGCGCTGCCGGAGGTCACCGTCGCGACGCCGCTCGTGCAGCCGGTCATCGATTGGGACGGCTACGTCGGCCAGTTCGAGGCGGTCGCGCGCGTCGAGGTGCGCCCGCGCGTCTCGGGCTACCTCGTCGACGTGCACTTCAACGACGGCGACATCGTCGAGCGCGGGCAGCCGCTCTTCACGATCGACCCGCGGCCGTTCGAGGCCGCACGGGACGAGGCGCGGAGCCGCGCGAGCGCGGCCGCCGCGCGGCTCGAGAACGCGCGCACCGAGCTCGAGCGCGCGCGGAGCCTCGTCGAGGTGCAGGCGGTCAGCAAGGAAGAGTTCGAAGCGCTCGAGGCGGCCGTCCGCACGGCCGACGCGGAGCTCGAAGCGGCGCGCGCCGCGCTGCGCGCCCGCGAGCTCGATCTCGAGTTCACGCGCGTGACCGCACCGCTCGCGGGCCGCGCGTCGTTCCGCCGTGTCGATCCCGGCAACGCCGTGAAGGCGGACGACACCGTCCTCACGACGATCGTCTCGATCGATCCGATCTACTTCACGTTCCAGGGCTCCGAGGCGCTCTATTTGAAATATCGCCGCAACGGCAACGGCGACGGGCCGCGGCCGGTGCGCATCCGGTTGCAGGACGAATCCGTGCACCGCTGGAGCGGCACGCTCGACTTCGTCGACAACACGATCGACCCCGGCACCGGCACGATCCGCGGGCGCGCGGTCGTCCCGAATCCGGACGGCTTCCTGACACCCGGAATGTTCGGCCACCTGCTGCTGCAGGCGTCGGAGGAGTACTCCGGCATTCTCGTGCCGGACAGCGCGATCGCGACGCGCGGCGCCGAGCGCATCGTGCTCGTCGTCGACGACGCCGGCGCGGTCGCCGCAAAGACGGTCGAGCTCGGGCCGCTGCAGGGCGCGCTCCGCGTGATTCGCTCGGGGCTCTCGCCGAACGATCGCGTCGTGATCGAGGGGCAACAGCGCGCGCGGCCGGGCCAGCCCGTCGCAACGCGCGTCGCCTCGATCGAGCCGGCCGCGGCGCTCGCCGACGCCGCCGCACCGTTCGCGCAATAGCCGGGACAGAGCGCGCCCGATGCGCCTCACCCATTTCTTCGTCGACCGGCCGATCTTCGCGACGGTCATCGCGATCGTCATCACGCTGATCGGCGCGTTCGCCTATCCGCTGCTGCCGGTCGCGCAGTTCCCACCGATCGCGCCGCCGTCGATCAACGTCGCGGTCAGCTATCCGGGCGCGTCCGCCGAGGTCGTCTCCGAGACGGTGCTCGCGCCGCTCGAGCAGCAGATCAACGGCGTCGAGAACATGCTCTACATGACCTCGACCGCGGTCACGGGCGCGCAGTCGCAGATCCAGATCGCGTTCCGAGCCGGCACCGACCTCGACGTCGCGCAGGTCCAGGTGCAGAACCGCGTCGCGGTCGCGGAGCCGCGGCTGCCCGAGCAGGTGCGCGCGCTCGGCGTCGTCGTCTCGAAGCAGGCGCCCGGGTTCCTGATGCTCGTGACGATGAAGTCGTCGGATCCGAGCATCGGCATCGACTACATGGGCAACTGGGCGTCGACGACCGTGCGCGACCGGCTGCTCAGGCTCGACGGCGTCACCGACGTCCGCGTGTTCGGCGGCGGCGACTACTCGATGCGGATCTGGATCGATCCGGACCGCGCGGCCGCGCGCAACCTGACGGCGACCGAGATCGTCGCCGCGCTCCGCAGCCAGAACGTGCAGGTCGCGGCCGGCGCGATCGGCCAGGCGCCGTTCGACAAGCACGAGCAGGCCGCCTTCCTGTTGCCGATCCAGATGCAGGGGCGCCTGCTCTCGGCCGAAGAGTTCGACGACGTGATTCTGAAGGTGAACGCGGACGGCGGCGTCACGCGGCTGCGCGACGTCGGCCGCGCGGAGCTCTCGCGGCAGGACTTCTCCGTCAGCGCGTTCTCCGGCGACCAGCCGACGGTCGGCCTCGCGATCATCCCGCAGCCCGGCACGAACGAGCTCGCGGCGGCCGAAGCGGTGCTCGCGGAGCTCGAAGCGCTCGAGCCGGATTTCCCGCCCGGCGTGACCTGGAGCGTGCCGTACAACCCGACCGAGTTCGTCTCGGCGTCGATCGACGCGGTGCAGCAGACGCTGTTCGAGGCGATGCTGCTCGTCGTCGTGGTGATCGTCGTGTTCCTGCAGACGTGGCGTGCGGCGATCATCCCGATCGTCGTGATCCCGGTCGCGCTGATCGGCGCGATGGCGGCGCTGCTCGCGCTCGGGTACTCGCTGAACTCGCTCGCGCTGTTCGCGCTCGTGCTCTCGGTCGGCATCGTCGTCGACGACGCGATCGTCGTGGTCGAGAACGTCGAGCGGAACATGCGCGCGGGCCTGCCCCCGCGCGAGGCCGCGCGGCGGACGATGGACGAGGTGTCGACCGCGCTGATCGCGATCGGCCTCGTGCTCCTCTCGGTGTTCATCCCGACCGCGTTCGTCTCCGGCATTCCGGGCCTGTTCTACCGGCAGTTCGCCGTGACGATCTCGGCGACCGCGGTGATCTCGCTGCTGCTGTCGCTGACGCTGACGCCCGCGATGGCGGCGCTGCTCTTGAAGCCGCACGACGGGGGCCACGCCGAGGAAGGGTCGCGGTTGCTGAAGCCTTTGAGGCGCTTCGGCGCCGCGTTCAACCGGCGGTTCGATCAGCTCGCGGACGCGTACGGCGCGCTGACCGCGCGCACGGTGCGGCACGCGGCGCTGATGCTCGTGCTCTACGCGGGGCTTCTCGCCGTCACCGGCTGGCGCTTCGTCGTAACGCCGTCGGGCTTCATCCCGGAGCAGGACCAGGGCGCGCTGATCGGCGTGATCACGCTGCCGCCCGGCTCCTCGTCCGCGCGCACGGACGAGATCATGCGCGAGGCGATGCGAATCACCGAGGACATGGAAGGCGTCGAGGAGGTCGTCGCGTTCTCCGGCTTCAACGCCGCGAGCTCGTCGCAGGAATCGAACTCGGGCGCGCTGTTCGTGAAGCTGATCCCGTTCGCGGAGCGCGAGCGGCTCGGGCTCACCGCCGTCGGCTTGAGCCAGCAGCTGACCGGCCGGCTCGCGGCGATCCAGGGCGCGGCGAGCATCGTGATCCCGCCGCCGACCGTGCAGGGCATGGGCAACGGCGGCGGCTGGCGGATGATGATCCAGGACCGCACCGGCGCGAACTACGCCGCGCTCGAGGCCGCGGCGAACGATCTCGTCGCGACCGCGAACGCGAGCGTGCCGGAGGTCATCGGCGTGTTCAGCCAGTTCAACACGGGCGGCCCGCGACTCTTCGCGGAGCTCGATCGCAACAAGGCGAAACTGCTCGGCGTCGAGCCGAACGACGTCTACGCGACGATGAACGTCTACCTCGGATCGCTCTACGTGAACGACCTGAACCTGTTCGGCCGCACGTACCAGGTCGTCGCGCAAGCGGACCCGCGCTACCGCAACGACCGCACCGACATCATGAACCTGCAGGTCCGCTCGGCCAACGGCGGCATGGTGCCGCTCGGCTCGCTCGTGCAGGTGCGCGAGGACGCGGGCCCGACCCGCGTCGTGCGTCACAACCTGTTCCCGACCGCGGACATCCGCGGGCAGGCCGCGCCCGGCTTCTCGTCGATGCAGGCGCTCGAGGCGATGGAGCGGCTCGCGGCGGAGCGGCTGCCGCAGGGCATGAGCTTCGAGTGGACCGACATCGCGTTCCAGGAGAAGCTCGCCGGCGACACCGGGCTGATCGTCTTCGTGCTCGCGGTCGTGTTCGTGTTCCTCGTGCTAGCCGCGCAGTACGAGGCGTTCACCCTGCCGCTCGCGGTGATCCTGATCGTGCCGATGTGCCTGCTCGCCGCGATCCTCGGCGTGAACATCCGCGGCCTCGACAACAACATCCTGACGCAGATCGGCCTCGTCGTGCTGATCGCGCTCGCCGCGAAGAACGCGATCCTGATCGTCGAGTTCGCGCGCCAGTACGAGGAGCGCGACGGCATGAGCCGTTTCGATGCGGCGATCGCGGCGGCGCGCACGCGGCTCCGGCCGATTCTGATGACGTCGTTTGCGTTCATCCTCGGCGTGCTGCCGCTCGCGATCGCGACCGGCGCCGGCCGCGAGATGCGTCAGGCGCTCGGCACGGCGGTGTTCTTCGGCATGCTCGGCGTCACGTTCTTCGGCCTGATCTTCACGCCGGTGTTCTACGTCGTCTGCCGCAAGCTCGGCGCCCGCTTCAAGAGGCAGCCGGCATGAAGCGCGCGGTCTCCGTAGCGCTGGCGGCGATGCTCGCGGCGGGCTGCGCCGCGGGCCCCGACTACCGCTCGCCGCTGCCGGGCGCGCCGGCGCAGACGCCGCTCGTCGGCGCGGCCGCGCCGGTCTACTCGCCCGACGAGCCGCCGCGCGAGTGGTGGCGGCTCTACGACGATCCGGCGCTCGACGCCGCGGTCGACGAGGCGCTCGCGGCGAACACCGATCTGCGCGTCGCGGCCGCGAACCTCGCACGCGCGCAGGCGTTTCTGCGCGGCGCGCGCAGCGAGCGGCTGCCGTCGACCGCGCTCTCCGCCGGCTCGACGACCGGCCGGCAGAACGTCGTCGGTCAGGGCGCGCCGATCTCGTTCGAGGACACCGTCTACACCGTCGGTCTCGACGCCTCCTACCCGCTCGATCTCTTCGGCCGCGTGCGCCGCGCGATCGAGGCGGCGAGTGCGGATGCCGAGAGCGCACAGGCGGCGTACGACGTCGTCCGGACGATCGTCGCCGCGGAGACCGCGCGCGCGTACGCCGACGCGTGCGCCGCGGCGTTCGAGCTCGGCGTCGCCGAGTCGAGCACGGCGCTGCAACGCGAAAGCCTCGCGCTGACCGAGCGGCTGCTCGACGCGGGCCGCGGCACCGCGCTCGACGTCTCGCGCGCTGCCGCGCAGCTCGAGCAGACGCGCGCGCAGATGCCGACGCTCGAGGCGCGGCGCACCGCCGCGCTCTACCGGCTCGCGGTCCTGCAAGGCCGTCCGCCGGCCGAGTTCCCGCCGGAGGCGGGGAGCTGCGAGACGGTGCCCGCGCTCTCCGCGCCGCTGCCGGTCGGCGACGGCGCGACGCTGCTCGCGCGCCGGCCGGACGTGCGGCAGGCGGAGCGCGCGCTCGCCTCGGCGACCGCGCGGATCGGCGTCGCGGTCGCGGACCTCCGCCCGCGGATCGACATCAACGCCTCGGCCGGCGCGGTCGCGCTCGACGCGGGCGACCTCGACGAGAGCGACGCGTCGCGGTGGAGCATCGGGCCGCTCTTGTCGTTCAGCTTTCCGAACCGCGCCGCGGCGCGCGCGCGCCTCGCCGCGGCCGACGAGGACGCCGAGGCCGCGCTCGCAACGTTCGACGGCACGTGGCTCGAAGCGCTTCGCGAGACCGAGACCGCGCTCGCCGATTACGCGCGCGAGCTCGAGCGCCGCGACGCGCTCGCGAGCGCCCGCGGCCACGCGGCAGAGGCCGCACGGCTCGCGAACCTGCGTTTCGATGCCGGGCAAGTGAGCTTCCTCGACGTGCTCCAGGCAGAGCTCGTGCTCGCCGAAGCCGAGGCCGCGCTCGCGCGCTCCGAGGCCCGCACCGTCGAGCTGCAGATCGCGCTCTTCCTCGCCCTCGGCGGCGGCTGGTAGGAGCGGCTGTCCAGCCGCGATCCTCCGGTGGGAGCGGCTGTCCAGCCGCGATCTTCGCCCCGTCACCCCCGATTTCACGCCCTTGCACGTAATTGCAAGCTTTGATCTTCCCGGCCGGTGAAAGTGTTGCCTATCGACCACTCCCTGCCGTCCGCGCGCGCTCCCCATAATCGGCCCATGGTCACTCGCCGGACAGAGCTCGACGCGCTGCGGGGCCTGCTGCTCCTGACGATGGCGCTCACGCACCTGCCGACGCGGGTCAGCGGCTTCACGAACCAGCCGCTCGGCTTCGTCTCGGCTGCGGAAGGGTTCGTGTTCCTGTCGGCGTTCCTCGCAGGCAGCGCGTACTCGGCATCGCTCGCCGCGCGCGGCGTGCAGCACGTCCGCAAGCAGCTGTGGACGCGCGCGCTGAAGCTCTACGGCTATCACCTCGCGCTGCTGCTGTTCGCGTTCACGATCGCTGCGGCGTTCGCATGGCTGACCGGCCGGCCGGCGCTCCGCAACCTGCTCGCGTTCTATTTCGACTCACCGGCCGTCGCGGTGATCGGCGGCTCGCTC
>CAYWGQ010000063.1:0-4262 GCA_964457725.1 uncultured Gammaproteobacteria bacterium | reverse complement strand
TTCGCCGCGCTCGCGGTCGTCGTCGCGCATCTCGTGCTGCCGCTCCTATCGTGGCTCCATCTCGGCGTGCTCGCGCTGCTCGGCCGCGCGTCGTTGAAGGTGTTCTGCGCGCATCTGATCGTCTGCGTCGCGAGCCTCGGCCTGATCGTCGACGACGACGTGCCGCTCACGCCTGCGCAGGAGATCCTCGTGCTCGTCGTGATGCTCGGCGTGATGGTGCTGGTCGCGCAGCGGTCGGCGGAAACACGACCGCCGCCCGCCACCAAGCCCGTCGAGATCTGAAGCCGCTCGCCGCCGGAAGACGCGGCAGCAATCTCAATTCTTGGGTAGCGCGGCCGCGGCGCCCACGCGCATGAACCTCGCCCTCGTCCGAAGGAACGCACCCCGCGGGAACCTTTTCGCGTCCCGCTTCATCTCCTCGCCATGAATAGAAACCCGACTCCGACAGCCGTCCGTAGAGAGCTCGCGCCGCTGCCCGTCAGCGACGCGGAGCTGGCGGCACGGATCCTCGCCGGCGATGCGGCGCTCTTCGAGCTGCTGATGCGCCGCTACAACCGCCTGCTCTTCCGGCTCGCGCGCGCGATCCTCAAGGACGACGACGAAGCGCGCGACGCCGTGCAGGCGGCATACATCCTCGCGTACTACAACCTCGACCAGTTCCGCGGGCCGACCGGCATGCAGTCGTGGCTCGCGCGGATCACCGTCAACGAAGCCGCCGGCCGGCGCCGCAAGCGCGCCGCGCTGCCGCTCGACGACGAAGAGTGGGCCGCGCTGCCGGCTCACGAGAACGACGAGCCGGAGCACGCGACGATCCGCACGGAATCGCTGTGCTTGATGCAGCGCGCGATCGACGAGCTCCCCGAGGACTTCCGCATCGTCTTCATGATGCGCGGAGTCGAGCAGCTCTCCGTCGCCGAGACCGCGGCCGCGCTCGATCTGAAGGAGGCGACGGTGAAGACGCGGTTCCACCGCGCGCGGCTCCAGCTCCAGCGATCCCTCGGTCGCTACGGCGTTCCGGCCGTTCAGGACGCATTCCGCTTCGATGGCAGCCGCTGCGACGAGATCGTCGCGAACGTGCTCGCCGCCATTCGCCCGCACCGTGCCTGATCAGGAGGGCCACACGATGCACGCCGATGCCCGCATTCTGCTCGCCGCCTGCTCGCTCGTAGCCTGTTGCCTTGCCGCCGGCGCGGCAGCAGATCCGCCGCACAGACCGAGCGCGTTCAAGAGCTCCGAAAGCCTCGTCGCGCGCGGCCAGGCCGCGTTCCGCTACGACAACTTCGGCAACCAGGACTTCTGGGGCGAAGCGCTCGGCCTGCACCGCGCGATTGCAGGCAAAGCGAACGGCGGCGTCGGCGACGGCGTGTCGCCGCAGGCGGCGCTCGAGCTCGGCCTCAAGGTCGACGTCGACGCGCTGCCGATGCCGCTCCGCCGCGCGATCCAGCGCGGCGAGGTGGACCTCGAGGACCCGGCCGTGACCGTCGAGCTGCTGCGGCTCGACGCGGTCGTCGGCGTCGTCGGGTTGTTCGACGACTCCGATAGATTCGAGAGCATCGGGATCACATGCGCGCTCTGCCACAGCACCGTCGACGATTCCTTCGCGCCCGGCATCGGCCGCCGTCTCGACGGCTGGGCGAACCGCGATCTCGACGTCGGCGCGATCATCGCGTCCGCGCCGAGCGTCGCGCCGTTCGCGCAGGTGCTCGGCGTCGACGAGGATATCGTCCGCGAGGTGCTCCGGAGCTGGGGCCCCGGCCGGTTCGACGCAGCGTTGATCCTCGACGGCAAGGCGTTCCGGCCGGACGGCGAGACTGGCGCGACGCTGATACCGCCCGCGTTCGGCCTCGCCGGCGTGAACCTGCACACGTTCACCGGTTGGGGCTCCGTCCCCTACTGGAACGCGTTCGTCGCAGTGCTCGAGATGCAGGGCAAGGGCCGGTTCTTCGATCCGCGGCTCCAGGATTCCGCGCGCTTCCCGGTCGCCGCCGCGAACGGCTTCGACGACGTGCAGCCCGAGCGGGATCTCGTGACGCCGAGGCTTCCGGCGCTGCACGTCTATCAGCTCTCGCTCCCGGCGCCGAAGCCGCCGAAGGGCAGCTTCGACAAGGGCGCGGCAAGGCGCGGCGAGGAGCTGTTCGCCGCGGACGGCAAGGCGCGCTGCGCGACCTGCCACGTGCCGCCGCTGTTCACCGAGCCCGGGCACGGTCTGCACACGCCGGAGGAGATGGGCATCGACGACTTCACCGCCAGCAGGAGCCCGACCGGCATGTATCGGACGACGCCGCTCGGTGGGCTGTGGACGCACACGAAGGGCGGCTTCTATCACGACGGCCGGTTCGAGACGCTCGAGGACGTCGTCGAGCACTACGACGACCTGCAGAGCCTCGGCCTCAGCGATCGGGAGAAGCGCGATCTCGTCGAGTACCTGAAGTCATTGTGACCGCGCGTTGCGCGCTCAGCGGCACTCGAAGTCGTCGGCGCCGAGCGGCCGGCAGAAGTCTCCCCAGTCACCGGCCGCGCGCCAGTAGTCGACGAGGCCGAGGTCGCGGACGAGGGCTTTGAACGCTCCGGTCCGGCGCGCCGCTACCATGTCCGGAAACCAGAGCGCGTGGTGGAGGAGCCCGTTCCGATCGCGCAGCGCGCGGCGGAGCGCGGTGACGACGAGGTCGGGATCGCCGTAATGCCCGGCGTAGATCGCGATGAACACCTGGCGCGTCGCGTCCTGCATCTCGGGCCGCGCGGCGGCCTCGCGCACGAGCTCGAGCGCACGGACCGGGTCGTCGTAGACCTCGCGGACCTGTGCGTCGAGCGGCGATGTGACCGTCTGCGTCCGGATGTAGCGATCGAACCGCTCGCGAATGAGCGCGTCGTCGCCGCCGTTCCATGCGCGCATCAGCGCCATATGCTCGGTCGGCGGCGCGACGCGGGCCAACGTCGTCGCGCGTCGGTACTCGGCTTCCGCTTCGTCGCGCAAACCAGCGATCGTCAGCGCTTGCTGCAGCCACGTCGTCGCGTCCGGCGCGAGCGGATCGTTCCGCGCCAGGATCGAGAGCGCTTCTGCCGCGCGGCGGGCGCGGCCGAGCGTGAGCTGCAGCACGGCCGGATACGGGATCGTGTCGACCGCGGCGCCGTAACCGCCGGCGCGCGCGAACGCGGCCTCCGCCTCGCGCCAGTTGCGACGCTGGAACTGCAGTATCGCGTTCGCGAAGTGCGCCTCCGGCGCATCCGGCACGCTCGCGAGCGCGCGGGCGACGTCCTCCTCGAGCTCCGCCGTCGTCTGCGCCGCTCGCTCCGGGAACAGCACCACAACCGGCACGAACGTGCTCGCGAGCACCGCGTACGCGCGCGCGAACATGGGATCGAACGCGAGCACGCCGCGGAAGGCGTCGGCCGCGCGAATGAAATCGCGCGGCCCGGTCGCATTGCGCATGAAGTCGAGGCCGCGCAAGTAAAGGTCGTAGACCTCGACGTCGGCAGTTCGCGCCGTCGCGGCTCCGGGCGATCCATCCACCCCGAGCGTGATGCTGAGCGCATCGGCGACCGGGCGCGCGATCTCCTCCTGGACGGCGAACACGTCGTCGAGCCGGCGCTCGTAAGTCTGCGACCACAGGTGGTAGCCGTCCGCTGCATTGATCAGCTGCGCGGTGATGCGCAGCCGGTCGCCGGACTTGCGGACCGAGCCCTCGAGGATGTGCGCGACGCCAAGCTCCGCGCCGATGTCGCGCAGATCCGTCTCGCGCCCCTTGAACGCGAAGCTCGACGTCCGTCCGGCGACGCGCAGCACGGGAATCCGCGACAGCGTGTTCAGGAGCTCCTCGGAGAGGCCGTCGGAGAAGTACTCCTGATCGCCCTCGGGCGACATGTCCGCGAACGGCAGAACGGCGATCGATAGCGCGGCGCCCGACGGCGAGGTTGCCGCGGGAGCGGAGAGCGCACGCGGCCGTGCGATCTGCACGACGGACACGCCGAGCAGCGCGACGACGGCGACCGCGAGCACGACGTCGGTCGCGGCGGGTCTCGACGGCCGGCCGCCGTCGGGCAGGGGCTCTGCGCGTTTCAGGCCTTCGGGCGTCAGCTCGAACGCCCACGCAACCGCGAGGGCGACGACCAGGCCGACGCCGAGCAGGACGATGACGAGCCTCGCCGTCCACGGCGGTAACGAGAGCGGCTGGGCAATGTTGTTCACCACCTGGAGAACTAGCCAGGCGACGATCAGGTAGGCCGCGCCGACGCGGATTACACGGCGCCGTTGTAGCTCCGCC
>CAYWGQ010000062.1:0-19773 GCA_964457725.1 uncultured Gammaproteobacteria bacterium | reverse complement strand
GGATCTGCCGCCGCATCCGTTCCTCGGCCGCACGATCTACACGCAAGACCCGGGCCGTGCGCTGATCTCGGGCAAGTGCGAGGACGTCGGTGCGATCGTGATCCAGCAGTTCCGCGGCCTCGCGGCGCGCGCGCCGTATTTCTCGAACGGCTCGGCCGCGAGCCTGCGCGACGTTGTCGATTTCTACGACCGGCGCTTCAACATCCGCTACACGGAGCAGGAAAAAGTGGACCTCGTCAACTTCCTGAGCGTGCTCTGATGCGCGGCAAGCATCGCAGGCCATGGCTGCTCGCGCCGCTGGCTTGCGCCTCGGCCGCCGCGCACGCGGCGCCGGAGCCCGGCGAGCGCCTGAGCTTCGTCAGCTGCCCGATCGTGCGCGACACGCGGACGGTGCCGTGCTGGCTCAGCGAGTACGAAGGGGAGCTCTACTACCTGACGATCCAGAGCGACGTGAGCGCCACCGTGCAGCCGCCGATGCTGGGCCACCAGGTGCTGGTCGAAGGCATCGTGAAGGACGCGCCGCGGATCTGCGGCGGCGTCGTGCTCGAGCCCGTGCGGCTGTCGGTCATGCCCGAGCGCGACGCGAACTGCAACACGCTGCTGCCGGCCGAGGACCGCTACACCATAGACTTCAACCCGCGGCCGCCGGGCCCGAGCGCCGGCCGGCTCGCATTCGCGCCCGATCCGACCGCGCCTCGGCCGCCGCCGCCGCGCTACGAGGGCCCGCAGACGTTCGACCTCTTCTTCGATTTCGACAAGGGTGTGTCGTTTCGCCACCCGGCCGATCTGATGGCGATTCTCGAGCGCGCGCGAGCGATCGGTGCGACGCGCGGGCGGGTGACCGGTGTGCGCGGCGTGCACCGCCTGAGCGACGGCACGCTGCTCCGCGAGTCGCCGGCCGCGGGTCAGCGCCGCGCGGAGGAAGTGGCGCGGTTGCTCGAAGGCGCCGGATTGAACGTGCCGCTGTCCGTGGACTGGCAAGACGGCGAGCTCGAGGCGGACGGCATCGACGACTGGCGCAGCCGGCGCGTCACCGTCCTCCTCGAGCCTTGAGCCGGAGCCGCGTCGCAACGCGGCGCGCCGTCTCGGGGCCGCTCCCGGCCCGCTAGGGTTGCCAGGCGGACGCGGCCCTCATGAACGCCTGCGTCTCCGCATCGAGCGCCGAGTTGTCGCCGGGCGGAAAGTAGCTGAGCTTCACGACGACGGTGCGCGACGGCGGATCGACGTAGATGTATTGCCCTTGGAGCCCTATCGCGGCGTAGGCGTCGCTGTCGCCCATCGTCCACCACTGCAGGCCGTAGCCGCCGCGGCGGTCGTCCTCCGGGTGGCGCGGCTCGGTCGACTCTCGCACCCACTCGGCCGACACGATCCGGCGCCCGTTCGCGACGCCGCCGTCGAGCATCATCTGACCGAATCGCGCGTAATCGCGTAACGTCGCATTGAACCCGGCGCCGCTGAACTCGCGGCCGACGCCCGGCGGGCCGTCCATGATGTAGTAGCCGTCCGCTTCCGCGCCGAGCGGCTCCCACAAGCACCGCGCGGTATACGCGGAGACGCTGCCCTGCGTCGCCCGCTCGACGAGCCAGCCGAGCACGGCCGTGTCGATCGTCTTGTACTGAAAGCGCTCGCCGGGCGCGCTGGCGCGCGGCAACGTGCGGGCGACGTCTGCGAAGCGGGCCGTGTTGCGCACGAGCGCCGCGATGTGGTTGCTGGCGGCGACACCGGGATTCTCGAAGTCGTACCGCTCCTCGTAGTCGACGCCCGACCTCATCTCCATCACGTCGCGAATGGAGGCGCCGTCGTAACCGCCACCGGAGAGCTCCGGCAAGTAGCGCGTGATAGGTGTATCGAGCGAATCGATGCGCCCTTCGGCCAACGCGCAGCCGATCAGCACGGACGTGATCGACTTCGTCATCGACCAGCCGATGAAGCGGCTGCGCTCGTCCGTGCCGTTGCGGTAGACCTCGCTGACGATTTGCCCGTCCTTCATGACGAGCAGCGCGTTCGTGTACGTGCGCTCGAGGAACGCTTCGGCCGGAAACGTTCGCGCTTGCCATTCGTACGAGAATGCGAGCGGCCGATCGGCGCGCGGCAGCCGCCACACGGGTCCGCTGCGCGGGACGGTCCGCGTCGTGAACAGCCTGTCCATGCTGCGGAACGTCAGCGCGTTCACGTCGCCGTCGAGCATGCGCCAACGCAGGATCTGCACGGCCACGGGGACGTCGGACGGCGGGCCGCCGCGCAGCGGCGGCGGCAGCTCTTGCTGAGCCGAAACCCCGAACGATGCAAACGCAGCGGCGACGACCGCCGCCTTCAGCAGTGCTCGGATCACGCTATCCCCCAACGGAACGCCGCAGCCGGCGATCGGACGCGGCTCCTCGCGCATAGTGTACGTTCAACGGGCGCACGGCACGCCGATCGCCCGCCCCCCCCCGGGCCGCACGATCACCCCGGCACGATCGTCGGGTGTGTGCCACGCCCGGCAAGGCGCCGGCCGCGGTGGACTGATCGCGCGACGGTCAACTGGCCCTACTCCGCCGGTAGCCGGCCCACTACCGTGAGCCCTGCCTGGAAGCCACTAGGATCAGGGGGACTCGACGTGCGCGCCATCAGCCCATTCGCTCGAACTGCACTGGCCGTAGCTGTCGCAGCAAGCGGCACCGCTCACGCCCAGACCGAGGACGCGGCGATCGAAGAGATCGTCATCACCGGGTCGCTTCTCCGAAACGTCACCGGAATGACTACGCCGACGCCGGTCACGGCCGTGTCCTCGGCGGAGATGACCGCGCTCGCGCCCAACACCATGATCGCGGCGCTGAGCCAGCTGCCGCAGTTCCTCGGCAACACCACCAACGACGCCCGGGGCAACTTCTTCAGCTCTCCCGGCTCGGGCAATCTGAACCTGCGCGCGTTGAACACGGGCGGCAGCGGCCGCACGCTGACGCTGCTTGACGGCCGGCGCGTCGTGCCCGCCAACGGCTTCGGCAGCGTCGACATCAACATTCTTCCCGCGGCGCTGATCGAACGGATCGAAACAGTGACCGGCGGCGCCTCGGCAGCATACGGCACCGACGCCGTTGCCGGCGCGGTGAACTTCATCCTCGACACCGATTACACCGGCTGGGAGGCGAGCGTTCAGGCCGGGGCGACCGGTGAAGGCGACCGCGACAACAAGCAGTACTCCGTCACCTGGGGATCACCCATCGGGGAGCGCCTGCATTTGCTCTTGAGCGGTGAATACTATCAAGCCGACGGCGTGTACAGCCTGGCCGAGCGCGATTGGTACAAGGGTTACAGCCTGATCAACAACCCGGACACCTCGAGCTCGGCGCCGCGGTACCTGCTGCGCCCGAACGTCGTGTCGGCGATTGCGACCCACGGCGGCCTCATCAACTCCGGCGTGCCGACCACTTCCGCGCTGTATCGGCAGCACTTCCAACCCGACGGCTCGCTCGCCCCCTTCGTCCTCGGCGAAGGCACGGCCACGCATGCGCACTCGATCACCAACGGCGGCAGCGGTGACGACACGACGGCGAACTTGCTGAGCCTCGCACCCGAGGCAGAGCGCCACAGCATCTTCGCGTACCTGAGCCTCGACGCGACGCCCAGGCTGAACTTCTACCTACAAGCGCTGCGCGGGAGCAGCATGACCGACCAGCCCGATCACGGCGGCCGCTTCGCAGCGGTGCCGGGCATCGACACGCGGATCACGATCTTCCGGGAGAACGCCTTTTTGCCGGCTGCCGTCCGCGACATCATGGACGCGGAGGGCCTCACCTCCTTCGAGATGAACGTCGTCGGCGACCGTGAGGGTCTTGGACGCACCAGCCGGCTGAAGCAGGACAACGATACGACGTCCACCACGCTCGGCTTCGACTGGGACGTCACGGAGGCATGGCAGCTGAGCGGCTACGCCCAAACCGGCAAGGCGGACAACCGCGGCTACCAGGAGGGCATCCTGATGGACCGCGTAATGGCCGCCGTCGACGCGGTGGAGAGCAACGGCAATATCGTGTGTCGCGCAGCGACGATCGACCCCGACGAGTGGGGTGACTGCGTGCCGCTGAACCTCTTCGGTCGGGGCAATGCCTCGGATGCAGCGATCGCGTACGTGACGAATTTCACGCCGGGCCAGCAGATCACTTCGCCGTTGTTCTTCCAGCCGGACGAATATGAGAGCGGTAAAACGATCTCTTACGTCAGCGGCGTCGGCAAGGTCTACAACACGGAAACGCGCCAGACCGTCGCGGATCTCCTCGCGAGCGGCAAAGTTCGAGACGGCTGGGCCGGGCCGATCGTCGCGGCCTTCGGCGTGTCCTGGCGCAAGGAAGAGATCGAGCAGATCGTCTGGGACCCGAGCAACCCGGCGAGCGATCCGGCCATCCGCCCTGCATCGCCGGCGCTGGCTCCGGCGCTGCGTGCCGTTCCCCCCTATATCGCCACGCGCAGCTCGATGGTGCAGAACTCGACGGTCGCAAACGTGCACGGCGAGTACGAGGTAAAGGAAGCGTTCACCGAGTGGCAAGTGCCGCTAGTGCGCGACAAGCGGGGAGCTCGGGATCTGAGCCTGCTGGTCGCGGGGCGCGCGGCGGAGTACACGGGCAGCGGCAGCATCTGGTCGTGGAAGTGGGGCCTCGACTGGCAGGTGTACAGCGACCTGCGCATCCGGGGCACGGTATCGCAAGACATCCGTGCCGCGACGCTTCTCGAGCGCTTCAATCAGACCGGAGGCATCGGCTCCGTGAACATCGACCCGATGTTCCCGAACGACGGCGCGCAGGCGATCTCGACGCGCACCGGCGGCAATCCCAACCTCGACCCGGAGACTTCGAAGACCTACACCTACGGCGTGGTGTACCAGCCGAGCCGGTTGGAGGGACTCTCCATCTCGGCCGACTACTGGGATGTCGACATCTCGGGCGCGATCGGTCTTCTCGGCTTCCAGCGCATCGTCGACGATTGCTTCAACGGCGCGGCGAACGTCTGCGGCCTGATCACCCGCGACCCAGTGACCAACCGTCTCGCACAAGTCAGAAACATCACGCAGAACATCGCCGCCGCGGCCGGACGCGGAGTGGACGTCGAAGTCGCCTACCGGCTGCAGAACGTAGGGGTGCGGCTGTTCTGGTCCCACATGATCGAAAACTCGACGATGACCGACCGCGGAAACCCCGCCACGTACTTCGACTCGGTCGGTCAGACCGGCGTCGGCACCTTGCCGGAGGATGCGATCACCGCGATCGTGACCTACAACCGGGGCGATTTCTACTTGATCCCGACGTTGCGGTACATCGGCAGCGGCATCTACAACAAGCGCTATAACTTGCCGACCGCGACGCGCCCGGACGTCGAAGACAACTCGATCCCGGCGGTGACCTACCTGAACGTGTCGAGCGGCTACTCCTGGGATCTTCGCGGCGGCACTCTGGAGCTCTTCGCGAACGTGCAGAACCTGCTCGACAAGGACCCGCCGGTGGCTCCCTCTGTGTTCGACGCGACGCTCGGCCAAACGGGTGGCATCGGGACCAACGCGGCCTTGTTCGATCTGCTCGGGCGCCGGTTCACGATCGGGGTGAATTTCCGGCACTGACGGTGCCGGCCGAGCGCCTTGCGCGAGGAGGTCGTATGTTCAGCTCCGTAGCCGTGCTCGTCCGCATCACGGCCGGCGTCGTTCCGCTCGCGTTCGGCCTGCCCGACGGAGCGAGCGCGCAATCGAGCGGTGATGCGCCGTATCTCGCGCAGGACGCCGTCGACGTGCTTAGGCTGCTCGCGCCGCCGCCCTTCCGAGACGACGCGCTCGCGCGCGATCTCGCGGCCGTGCGGGCGCTGCAGGAGGAGCGCTCCGCCGAGCGCTACCGGCAAGCGCTCGACGATGCCGCCGTCAGCGTGTTCCGCTTCGCCGACGTGCTCGGCCCGGCGTTCGCGGCCGAGAACGTGCCGATCACGGCGCGGCTCTTCGATCGAGTGAATCGCGACATCGGCCGGTTCATCACCCAGACGAAGAACTGCTGGCGGCGTCCCCGGCCGTTCGAGCTCGACGATGCCATACGGCCGGCCGACGACTTGCTCGCGAGCCCCGGCATGCGTACCGGCGCTCCGCCGCCCGTCGCCGGGCCGGGCACGCCCTGCATCGCGGAGCTGACGGCATCGCCGTACAGCTTCTCCTACCCGAGCGGGCACACGGCCTTCGGCGCGCTCGCGGCGATTCTGCTCGCACAGATGGTACCTGAGAAGCATGTCGAGCTGTTCGAGCGCGGCTGGGAGTACGGCGCTTCGCGGGTCGTCGCGGGTGTCCACTTCCCGTCGGACGTCGAGGGCGGGCGCATCCTCGCGAGCATCGTGGCGGCGCTGCTCTTGCGAGAGGAGCGGTTCCGAGCCGATCTTGCCGCAGCTCGAGAGGAGCTGCGCGCGGCGCTCGCCTTCGGCGACCTTTGAAGCGGGCGAGCCGACTCGCTCGCCGCGCCCGAATCAACGCTTCGCGGGACCCGCGGCCGCGCGCCGCAGGATGCCGGCCAGCGTCCGCACCGCAGGGACGATCCGCTCTTCCGGCGTCGACGCGAACCCGAGGACCAGGCCCGCTCGCGCAGGCGGCCGCGCGTAGCACGTCGACAGCGTATCGACCTTCAGACCGGCGGCCAGGCACTCGGCTTGTATTCGCGTATCGCTTACGTCGATCGCGAGCTTCGCCAAGACGCGCAAGCCTGCTTCGGGCAGGTCGTCGAGGTCCAGCAGGCCGGCGCATTCCGCGCGCAGCGCGTCGACGAGCGCTGCGCGACGCTCAGCGTAAAGGATGCGCATTCGGCGCATGTGCGACGCCATGCGCCCGGTCGAGCTGAAACGCGCGAGAATCAGCTGCGTAAGCAGCGGAGCGAAAGTGCCGCACGGCACTTCCACTCTCCGCAGCAGATCTCCGGACATGACGAGGTAGTTGATTCGCAGGCCCGGTGCGAGCGGCTTGCTCAAGCTACCCAAATAGACGACGCGCGAGGAGCGTGCGAGCGCATACAGCGGAGCGAGCGGCCGCGACGCATAGCGATAGTCCCCATCGAGCTCGTTCTCGATGATCCATGCGCCGGTGGCATCGGACCACTCGAGCAATGCCTTCCGGCGCGTCATGTCCATCGTGACGCCGAGCGGGTATTGATGCGACGGCGAAACCACCGCAAGCCGTGCTTGCGGGGCCGACCGCCGCCCCGCCTCGACGTCGAGACCTTGGGCGTCGACCGGAACAGGGATCGGATTCAACCCGAGAGCGCGAAGAACGTTGCGCTCGAATGGGTGGCCGGGTTCCTCCGTCCACACCGCCGCACCGGGACCGGCGAGCCGCTCGGCCGCGAACGCCAGCGTGTGCTCGCTGCCGCTGACGACGATGATCTGCGCGGGGTCGCAAACGATGCCGCGAGCGACACCGAGGTACTCGGTGATGGCTTCCCGCAGCGGCAGCTCGCCTTGAGGATCACCGTAGGTGAGCGCGTTCAACGGCTGCTCGCGGCAGATCTGGACGGTCAGCTTCGCCCATTCCTGCCACGGGAACCGATCGATTGCCGGCATGCCGGGCGCAAGCGGCAACCGGTACTTGCGCATGTCGGGCTTGGCAAAGCGCGGCGTGCCGCTTGCGGCGTGGCCGACCGTGCGCACCGCAGCCCTGCGCTCGAAATCCTCCGGCAGCGAATCGGCCACGAAGAAGCCCGCACCCTGCGAAGAAACGAGATAGCCTTCCGCAACCAGGCGCTCGTAGGCCTCGACGGCCGTCGTGCGCGAAATGCCGTGCTCGAGGGCAAGCTGTCGGGAAGAAGGCACGCGCCGGCCGCGCCTGATCCTGCCGGCAATGATCCCATCGCGAAAGAAGTTCGCGATCTGATCCTGCAGCGACACGCTGGAACCTCGGTCCAGCGCCAAACTGCTCCACAGAGGATGAAGCGGCACGTGCGCCATGAGGTCTCGACCTTGTGCGCCGTTATCGTTGGTCGTGCCGGCGCAGACGTCGCGTCCGGACTCGCATAGTATAGTAATCTCGCCGAGATCGTTGCGCGAGCGGATGAAAGCGGCGCCGAGCGCCCGACAGAACAGCTCGCCCAGTCATCGGGATACCCATGTTCGAGCTCAGGCCCCGGTACCGGAACTACGTGCTCTGCGTGCTCATGTTCGGGTACGTCCTGAACTCGTTCGACCGCTCGATACTCGGCATCCTGCTGGAACCGATCAAGCTCGAGTTCGGCGTCAGCGACATGTACTTGGGCTTGCTGAGCGGCATCGCGTTCGCCGCCTTCTACGCGACGCTCGGGATGCCGATCGCCTACTGGGCGGACCGCTCCAACCGCAGGAACGTGCTCGCACTGGCGATCCTGGTCTGGAGCGCGATGACGGCGCTGTGCGGGCTTGCGGCGAGCTTCCTGATATTGGTTCTCGCCCGCATCGGCACGGCAATCGGCGAAGCGGGCGGAAGCCCGCCGTCGCACTCGTTGATCGCGGACTACTTCTCCGCCGAGCGACGCGGCACGGCGCTGTCCATCTATGCCTTGGGCGCGCCCGCGGGAGCGATGCTCGGCGGGTTGCTCGGCGGCCTCGGCAACGAGCTGTTCGGCTGGAGGGTCACCTTCATTCTCGCGGGCGTTCCGGGGCTGCTGCTCGCACCGCTGGTCCTCGCGACGATCGTCGAGCCGCGGGCTGCTGCCCAGCGCGCGGCTCGGCGAGCCGCGACGGCCGGCGAGACACGATGCGACGCGAGCAGTCCGCTCGCCCCGCCGTTCCGCGAGGTGATCCGCTTTCTCTCACAACGCCCTTCGTTCCGGCACCTGTGCTTCGCATGCGCGCTGCACGCGATGGCGCTCTACGGCGCCGGGACGTTCAACGCCGCGTTCCTGATCCGCTCGCACGGCTGGGGCACGGCGGACGTCGGGGCATTGCTCGCGTTGATGGGCGCGTTCGGCCTCGCGGGCACACTTCTCGGCGGCGTTCTCGCCGACCGGCTCAGCACCCAGCAGCGAGAAAGCCGCTGGTACATGTGGGTGCCCGCCGCGGCAACACTGCTGCTCGTGCCCTTTCAGGTGGCCGCCTACCTGAGTGCCGGCACCGCCGTCGTCGTCGCGTGCTTCGCGCTCGGGGGGTTCCTCGGTGCGGTCTTCTTCGGACCGTCGTTCGCTACGGCGCAAGCGCTTGCCGCGGTGCGGATGCGCGCGGTGGCCGCATCCGTGCTGATATTCGTGAAAACCATGATCGGTCTCGGTATCGGTCCGCTGCTCATAGGCCGCGCAAGCGATCTGCTGATGCCCGCCGCCGGCCAGCACTCGCTGCGCTACGCGTTGTTGCTGTGCGGCTTGTTCAATATCTGGTCGGCGCTGCACTTCGTGCTCGGCGCCGCCCATCTTCGCGCGGACCTCGAGACGGCGCGCCGTTTCAACGGAGCCTCCGATCGCGCAACTCGGGCGCTGTCCGGCAAAGCGCTCTCGCCCACCGGCACGGGCGACGCGCACGCAAGAGCTATGCGCGGATCAGCAGCAACGCACTCGGCGCTTTGACGAGCAGCTCGCGGACGTCCTCCGCCGAAGGCGCCTCGGCGCGCATGACCAGCAATCGGACGCCGCGGCTGCGCGCGGCGCGGGCGAGCGCCTGCGCGTCGAACGCCCTCGACGCGACGTCGACGAGCACCGTCGCACCGGCCGGGAGCGCGGCTTCGAGCGCTAGCCGCGTGCGCGCGTCGCGCGCTTGGCCGACGAGCAGGACGACGAGCGGAGAGCCGCTGGCTGCGGCGACGCGCGCGGCGGCCGCGATCAGCGGCTCGCCGGCGGACGGATCATCGACGACGGCCATGACGCTGCCGCCGCTGGACCACCCTTCGCGTGCGAGCAGCAGTGCCGGCAGCGGCGCCCGGAGCAGCTGCTCGACGGTCGCACCCTGCCAATGCCGGCTCGTGCCGCCGAGACCGACGACGAGGGCCTCCGCCGTGCTGGCGCGGCGCACGAGCTCGGCCGCGGGCTCACCGCGCACGACCTCGAACGCGCCGCGCATGCCGAGCCTCGCGGCCGCGGCTTCGAACAACGCCCGGGTCCGGGCCGACTCGGCACGAAGCGAGCCGCTGAGTGCGGCGGGATCGAGTGGGCGCGAGCCGCCGGAGAGCATCACCTCGAGCGCGAGCCGCGTACGCGCGTGCTCGAGCAGCCGCACGTCCTCGACGAAGAGCCCGAGAAGCTCGGAGGCCGCGCTGCTCGCGACGTGGCGCGCGAGCTCGAGCGAGAGCTCGACCGCGACCGGGTCGAGCGCTACGACCACGCGAGCTCCGCGCGAGCGGCCGTCGCGATTCGGAGCGGGCTCGTTCACGGTTGCTCGCGCGGCCCGCCGCCGGCCTCGGGAGCGGGGCCTTTCCAGCGAGTGGCGAGCAGCCGCTCCGCGAGCGCCGCGCGCGTCTCGGCGTAGCGGTGCAGCCGCTCCTCGACCCGATGGTTCACGGTGTTCGGCGGGAACCGGCCGGTCGCATCCCGTTCGCCTGCCGGGACACCCGTGAGGAGCGAGATCGCCTCGTCGACGTGCGCGATCGGGTAGACGGCGAACCGGCCGGCGCGGGCGGCCTCGACCACGTCGTCGCGCAGCATCAGGTGCTTGACGTTGTCCTTCGGAATCAGCACGCCTTGCTCGCCGGTCAAGCCACGCGCGTTGCACACGTCGAAGAAGCTTTCGATTTTTTCGTTGACGCCGCCGATGACCTGCACCTGCCCGTGCTGATTGACCGACCCGGTGATGGCCAGCGACTGCTTGATCGGCAGATCCGCGAGCGCCGAGAGCAGCGCGCAAGTCTCCGCCGCCGATGCGCTGTCGCCCTCGACACCGCCGTAGCTCTGCTCGAAGACCAGGCTCGCCGCGAACGCGAGCGGCCGATCGGTCGCGTACCTGGAAGTGAGATACGACGACAGTATCAGCACCCCTTTCGAGTGGATCGCGCCGCCGAGCTCGGCCTCGCGCTCGATGTCGATGATGTTGCCTTCGCCCATGCGCACGCTCGCAGTGATACGCACTGGCTTGCCGAAGAGGATGCCGCCGAGCTGGAGCACGGAGAGACCGTTGACCTGGCCGGTCTTCGCGCCGGCGGTGTCGATCAGGATGCTGTTGCGCTGGATCTCCTCGTGGATCTCCGCGCGCAGGCGATCGAGGCGGTAGATTTGCGATTCCACCGCTCGCTGAACGTGCTCGGCCTCGATCGTCGGCGACGTGTCTGCCGCCGCCCAGTAGTCGGCCTCGTGCAGCAAGTCCGTGATGTCTCGCAGGCGCGTCGTCAGCTTCTCCGCGTCCCCGAGCAGGCGCGCGCTGCGCTCGATGACCCGGGCCACGGCGGCGCGCGTGAGCGGCCGCACTTGCTCCTGGCGTGCGAGGCTCGCGACCAGCCGTGCATAGCGCAGCGTGTTCTCCTCCGTGCGGCCGATGCGGTTCTCGAGATCGACGGCCACCTTGAAGAGCTCCTGGAAGTCCGGATCGAGCGCGGAGAGCAGGTAATAGACGAGCCGCTCGCCCACCAGGATCACCTTCACGTCGAGCGGGATCGGATCCGGCTCGAGCGACGCGGTGCTAACGAGCGACAGCAGCTGGCCGAGCGACTCGATGCGAATTTCCTTCGCGAACAGCACCCGCTTGAGCGTGCTCCAGGCGAAAGGCTCCGCGAGCAGCCGATCCGCATCGAGGATCAGATACCCGCCGTTCGCCCGGTGCAGCGCGCCCGGGCGAATCATCGTGAAGTTCGTGAGCAGGGCGCCGAACTGGGCGACATGCTCGATGCGGCCGACCACGTTCGCGACGGTCGGATTGTTCTCATAGACCACCGGCGGGCCGCTCGAGGCGGAGTGGTCGACGAGCACGTTGACCTCATAGCGCGTCAGCGGTCGCCGTCCGTCGATACCGACCGGCCCCACCGGCTGCTCGGACGGTCCGAAATCGCGGGCGTTCTCGAGCACGTCCTCCCGCACGGCGTCGAGATAGCGCAGCAGCTCCGGGAAGTCGGCGTAGCGGTGCTTCAGCTGATCGATCGGCTGACCCGCGGCGAGCTCCGTGACCGATCGAGACAGGGCCTTGATCCGATCGCGGCGTTCCTTGTGCAACCGCGGCAGCAACTCGATGTGCTCGCGGAGCATTGCGCTCATCTGCTCGATCGCCTCGGTCAAGCGCTGCTTGTCCTCCGGCGGCAGGCGCTCGAACTCTTCGTTGCCGAGCAGCTGGCCGTCGCGCATCGGGGCGATCGCGAAGCCGTGCGGCGTCGGCACGAGCGAAAGTTGCCGCGCCTTCGCTTCCTCTTGCAGTTTCTCGATCGACGCGCGATGGCGCTCCTCGAGCTCCTGGTCGATCTCCGCGATGCCGGCACGGTACTGCTCGCTCTCGAACGCCGCGGGTATCGCGCCGCGCAGCTCGTCGACGAGCTTCAGCATGTTGCGGCGAAGCTCGGCGCCGAGACCCGCGGGCAGGCGCACCACGATGGGCTTGCGGTCGTCCGCGAAGTTGTTCAGATAGACCCAGTCGAAGGGCGGCGGCCGATTCTTCACCTCGGCCGCGAGGAAATCCTGCACGAGACGATGTCGCCGGCTGCCGGCGGGACCGAGCACGAACAGGTTGTAACCCGCTGCGCGCATCTGCACGCCGAACCGGAGCGCGTGCAAGGCCCGCTCCTGGCCGAGGGTGACGTCGGCCTCGCCGTCCAGCTCGGCCGTAGTCGCGAAAGGCAACGCCTGCGGGTCGCAGCGGCGGTTGAGCAGGTCGGTCCCGAGCGGCACGGGCTCCTGCGGGAGAGGATTCACCATCTCCTGGCCTCGAGGTGATCGTGTGGATTGTCGAGCGAGCGGGACGCGACCCGCCGCCCGTCAGACTCGCACCTCCGCTTCCCGGAGGCAAGCACAGGCCGCTCGACGATAGCGGCAACGGTACCGAGGCGTCTTCGCTTCGATCGCGGCGCCGCCTCCGGCGACGGTAACCTATGGAAGGCTCCGCAAGCCGGTCGGCGCTCGTGAGACGGAGGCGATCGAGATGACGCTGCTGTTCCTCTGCGGAGACGTGATGACGGGCCGCGGCATCGATCAGGTATTGCCGCACCCGAGCGATCCGCGTCTGCACGAGCCGTACGTTCGCGACGCGCGCACGTACGTCGAGCTCGCGGAACGCGCGAACGGCCCGATTCCCCGCCCGGCGAGCTTCGACTATATCTGGGGCGCGGCGCTCGCCGAGCTCGCTCGAGCCGCGCCCGATGCGCGGATCGTGAATCTCGAGACCAGCGTCACGCGCAGCGATGCGCACTGGCCCGGCAAAGGCATCCACTACCGGATGCACCCCGAAAACGTCGGTTGCCTGACGGCGGCCGGAATCGACTGCTGCGTGCTCGCGAACAATCACGTCCTCGACTGGGGCTTCGACGGGCTCGCCGAGACCCTCGCCGTGCTGCGCAACGCCGGAATCCGCACGGCGGGCGCCGGGCGAAACCTCGCCGAGGCCGAGGCCCCGGCCGCGATCGAGCTCGGCACGGGCCGGATTCTCGTGTTCGCGTGCGGCGCCGCGACGAGCGGCATCCCGTCCGCGTGGGCGGCGACGGAGTCGGCGCCCGGCGTCAGGCTCGTGCACGACCTGAGCCGCGAGGCCGCGCGTCGACTGTCTCGATCCATCGAGCCGCGGAAAGCCGCCGGCGACCTCGTCGTCGTGTCGGTGCACTGGGGCGGCAACTGGGGCTACGCGATCCCAGAGGACGAGCGAGCGTTCGCGCACGAGCTGATCGACGGCGGCTACGTAGACGTCGTGCACGGCCATTCCGCGCATCACGCGAAAGGCATCGAGGTCTATCGGGGCAAGCTGATCCTGTACGGCTGCGGCGATTTCTTGACCGACTACGAGGGGATCAGCGGTCACGAGCACTATCGCGGCAACCTATCCTTGATGTATTTCGTGACCCTGGACGCCTCCTCGGGCCGCCTACGGCGCTGCGAGATGGTTCCGCTCGAGATGCGGCGGTTCACCCTCGAGCGGGCGTCCGCGGCCGACGCGGCTTGGCTCGCGAAGATGCTCACGCGCGAAGGCGAGGCGCTCGGCACCGGCGCCGCGCTCTCGGCCGACGGCACGCTGTCGCTCAGATTCTGAGGCGGCGCTCTCGAGCGCGAGCGCGCTCAGACGCGGTCGACGGCTTGCCGAACGCCCTCCGAGTGGGCGCAGTGCGCGCAACAATACATCCCGGCGCTCGCTTCGATGCCGTGCCCGATGATGCGGTTGCCGCAATGGCTGCACGTCGGGGCCAGAGCGTTGATGGCGCACTCGAACGAATCGAACGTGTGCGCCTTGCCGTTCATCGTGACCTGAAACGCCTTGTCGTAGTCGTTACCGCACGTCTCGCATGTCGCCATTTCGCACCTCCCCAACCGTGCCCGCGCGCGGCACGGCCTGTAAAAGCCGAAGCCGGCGCCGCCGGCGACCCTCTCATCCCGCGGCGGGCTGCGCAGGCGGCGAGAATGCCTCTCGGAGCCCTTGCGGCAGCTGCCCTCTGACGTCCTCCATCTGACCCGGGCTGATCCATTGCGCGAGCGTTCGGCCGACGGCGGCGAGCAGCTGTCCCGCTCGCTGCCGGTCCACATCGAGCCGCTTCGCGAGCTCGGCCTCGATCGTTTCCGACGCGATCGACTTGTCCGGCCCGGGCGGCAAGCTGCGCAGAGGCCCTTGGAGCAGCGAGGGCAGTTGCGCGATCAGATCCTTCGCTTCCGAGTCGGTCAGGCGCCGGACCAACGACGCGAGCACCACCTCGAGCGCCGTTCGCGCCCGCTCGCTCGACTCGAGACCCGCCTCGTCGCGCACTCTGTTCACGAGCCGGGCGAGCGTGCCCTCCGCGCGCGCGAGCCTGCGCCTCCGAGCGGGCAACCGGTCGGACTCGGCCGGCCCGCCTTCGCCGATCTGCGCCTGGACGATCGCCGCGAGCTCCTCGAGCGGTGCAGCCTCGTCGAGCAGCAGGTCGTCGAGCGTCACCATCCCGACGACGCGTTCCTCCTCGACGAGCGGGACGCGCCTGATGTTGCGCTCCTGCATGAGCCGGATCGCGTCGTCCTGCGAATCCTCCGGGGTGAGCGTCAGCGGATCCGGCGTCATCACGTCAGCGATGCTGGTCGTCTTCGGATCGAGCGCGCGGCCGAGCGCCCGCACCGCGAGATCTCGATCGGTCACGATGCCGACGACGCGCCCCTGATGCTGCACGACGACGGCGCCGATGCGGTTCTGCTCGAGCGCGCGCGCCGCCTCCAGCACCGAGCTCTTCGGTTTCAGCACGACGAGGCGTGGCCGCCGGTACCAGTGCAGAGCCATTCGTCGGTCCTCCATGAACGAGTTCCGGGCACTGCTGCAAAGGCCATGCCACGAGCGCGGGCAGTCGGCGCGTCCCGGAGCGCGCAGCCGCTGCCGACCGGGCGCCCGAACGCGCGACCGGCATCGAGCGCGCCGAGGCACGCACCCCGCGGCGCGCGAGGGCTACCAAGCGACGGCGATTCGGAAGCCGAACACCGAGTCCTTACGCGGGCGCTGATACGGGTGCGCGTAGAACACCTCGATCGGCAGCGCGCCGAGCGCCAGGGTGCGCGCGCCGATGCCGGCGCTCACGACCGGCACGCGCTCGAGCGAGTGACGATCGAAGGTCAGGTCGACCGACCGGCCGCTGCTCCACGCGGCGCCGGCGTCGATGAAGAACACGAGCTCCGTCGGAGCGGCCGGGACCGAAAACAGGCCGAAATCCTCCGTGCCGAGCAGCGCGAGGCGGAGCTCCATGTTCAGCACGGCGATTCGACTCCCGATCAGCCGATCGAACTCCGGGCAGCGGTTGGAATCGGGCACCGGCGTGCACTCGTCGAGGTCGAACGAGCCGAGCTCGTAGCCGCGCACGAGCGAATTGTTGCCGATGTCGAGCGGCGGCAGGCGCGGATCCTCGGCGCCTTCGCCGCGCCTGCCGATGTGCAGCGCGCGCAGCGCGAACGTGAGCGGCCGACGGAAGAAGTAGCGGCGAAAATCGACGAGCGCGGTGCGGTAGTCGAGGTCGCCCGTGATCCAGCGCGTCTCGAGACGAAGCCGCGCGCCGCGCACCGGCGAGACCAACCCGAAGCGCGCCGTATCGCGCACGAACGCGACGCCCGCCTGACGCAGGTCGAGCGTGGCGGGAGACGGCAGGCCGATCTCTTCGCGATACGGCCGACGGCCGAGAGGAAACACCGAGCGCTCGAGCTCTCGCTCGAAGTCGATGCGCGTGATGCCGGCGAGCGCTTCGAACCGGTTGTTCAGCGACAACGGGTACCGGCCGAGCGCCGAGAGCTCCGTGACTTGCTGGGCCTCGATCAGCCGCTCGACGACGTCGGCCGGCACCGGCACGCCGTCGATGTCGACGGTGCCCCTCGAGAAGAACGTCGCGCTCGCGAGGTACGGCACGCGCGCCAGGCTCGCGCCCCACTGAAAGCGGCGCTTCAAATTCAGATAGGTGACGTCGCCGCCGAACGTGTCCTCGAAGTCGAGCACGCCCTGGGTGCTTCCTCCGTGCACGGTGGTGACGAGCTGATGCCGGTTCAGCGGATCGTTGAAGTAGACGCCGAAGGCGCCCGCGAGATCCGTTCCGCCGTTCCACGAGCCGAGGCCGATCGATACCGGGCCGATTGCGGCGACGCTCAAGCGCGAGTCGTAGCCCACGGTCGGATAGACGCGTCCGGCCGGCGGCAGACCCCGGTCGGGGTCCGCGAGATACGACTCCACCAGGCTCGGAGCCTCGGCGGCGGCGAACGGCGGCAGCACGCCGGACGGCACGCCGGGCTCGGGCTCCGCGATGCCGCCGGACGCGGGGTCGAGCGCGTAGATGACCCAGCGTCCGTCGTGAAGCGCCGAGAACGCGATCCGCCCGTCCACGGCCGTCAGCGCGGGCGATACCGCGGTGATGCCGGACACGCCGATTTGCAGCGCAGTCAACCGCTCGACCGTGCCCGACGCGAACGAGTAGCGAAACACGTCCGGGACGCCGTCCGGCGTGCCGACGAAGTAGACGCTTTCGCCGTCGGCCGAGAACTCCGGGTCGATCTGCGGACCCTCGGCGGAGATCGGCAAGGTTTCGATCTCGCCCGTCGCGACGTCGAGCACCGCCAGCCGGAGCGGTCCGAACGCGAGCCGCTCGAGATCCGTGCCAGCGCCACGGTCGGTCGCGAACACGATGCGGCGCCCGTCGGGCGAGACTGCAGGGTGGATCGCCGTGTACGGATCGGCCGTCAGCCGCGTGACCTCGCCGCTCTCGACGTCGACCCGGAAGAGGTCGCTCGCGCCGGCGACGATCGCGGAGAACACGATGCCGCGGCCGTCGGGCGTCCAGACCGGGTGCCGCGCGCCGCCGATGCCCTCGAGGTCGAGCCGGCGCTCGAAGCGCTCGCGCTCGACGTCGTAGATCGCGAGCCGCCGCTCGCCGCGCGCGAACACGCTGAATGCGATGCGGCGGCCGTCCGGCGACCACCCGACGCTCGCATCGACGAAGCTCAGGTTCTGAAAGTGCGGATCGGCTTCCGCCGCGACGAGCTTCGTGAGGATCTCGCCGCTCTCCGCGTCGGCGAGATAGAGCTCGAGATCGAGCTCGCGGCTCGACAGGAACGCGATCCGGCGGCCGTCGGGCGAGAGCGCCGGCGCGAGATTCACGCTGCCGAGCGTCGTCTCCGCGGTCAGGAGCGGGCGCGCGGCCTGCGCGAGCGGCCGCCGCGCGTCGAGCACGGGCGCGTAAGCATCGCGGAGCTCGGCGTGAAACTCCGCGAAGAACGCCTCGGGCTCGAGCCCGAGCACGCGGCCGAACGCGGCTTCGAGGCCGAGCGACAGCGCGCTCACGAACGTGTCGCGGACCGCCTCGTCGCCCCAGCGGCCGGCGACGTAGGCCCAGACCGCCTGCCCGTACTGATAAGGCGAGGGCTGCCGTTGGACGAACGCGGTCGGGTCGGGCAGCCGGTCGAACGCGACCGCGTCGCGGAGGTAGAGCGCCGTCGCCGGGTCGAAACGGCCCTGCGACAGATACTCGGCCAGACCCTCGATCGCCCAGAGCGGCAGCGAGCGCTGCCCGCTCTGCGCCGAGCGCCCATTGAGGCGGTTCATCAGGTCGAACTGAAACACGTGCACGAGCTCGTGGCCGATCACGTGGTCGTTGTCCGCGTGGATGCCGGTGAGCGGCAGCACGACGCGATTGCGCAGCGACTCGGTGAAACCGCCGGTGCCTTCCCCGATCAACGACGGCGTCACCACGGTCTGCTGGAAGTCCGCGTGGTTCGCGTAGATGATCAGCGGCTTCTTCTCCTCGAACTCGTGGTCGAAGAAGCGTGAGAGCCGCGCGTACCAGCGCTCGGCCAGCCGGGCCGCATACTCGCCGTGCGGCGCGTCCGCCGGGTAGTAGTGCACGAGGAAGTGCTCGGTCTCGAGCACGACGAAATCGAACCGCTCCCACAGCACCTTGTTCCGGCCGAAGTACTGCGCCTCTGCGGTGCCGAGGAACGCGAGGAGCGCGAGGAGCGCGACCAGCCGGAACCGCACGACCCTGCAGAGCACCATCACAGCGCAGGCACGACCCGGCCCGGCGGCGACGCGCGGCGCCGGTGCCATCCCTCGCGGACTTCCGCCCTCTCGGTCAATTCCGCTCTCCGGACTGACGATTCTCCGCAATAAACATTGACCGAGCGGCGCGCGGATGCAAGCCTACGCTACCCCTATGGACGCAAGAACGTGGCCGAACCGCTGCTGATCGCCAAAGCCGGCGACGCCGACGTTTGCCTGCTTCCCGCAATGGGCAACCGGCACGGGCTCATCAGCGGCGCGACCGGCACGGGCAAAACCGTGACGCTGCAGACGATCGCGCACGCATTCAGCGCGATCGGCGTGCCCGTGTTCGTCGCGGACGTCAAGGGCGATCTGTCCGGGATCGGCGCGGCCGGAACCCTGTCGCCGAAGATTCTCGAGCGCGTCGAGATGCTGGGTTTGAGCGATTTTCGGCCCGGCGCGTGCCCCGTCGTGTTCTGGGACCCGTTCGGCGAGCGCGGCCATCCGGTGCGCGCCACCGTTTCGGACATGGGCCCCCTGCTGCTCTCCCGGCTACTGGGGCTGAACGACACGCAGGCGGGCGTGCTCACGTTGATATTCAAGATCGCCGACGAGAGCGGCTTGCTGCTGCTCGACTTGAAGGACCTGCGCGCGATGGTCCAGCACGTCGGCGACAACGCCCGGCAGTTCACGACCGAGTACGGCAACATTTCCGTCGCGAGCGTCGGCGCGATCCAGCGCGGGCTCCTGCAGCTCGAGGAGCAGGGCGGCGACCGCCTGTTCGGCGAGCCGATGCTGAACATCGACGATCTGCTGCAGACGGACGGCGACGGCCGCGGCATCGTGAACGTGCTCGCCGCCGAACGGCTCCTCTCCGCCCCGAAGCTCTATTCGACGCTGCTGCTCTGGCTCCTCGCGGAGCTGTTCGAGAACCTGCCCGAGGCGGGAGATCTCGACAAGCCGAAGCTCGTGTTCTTCTTCGACGAGGCGCATCTCCTGTTCGACGAGGCGCCGAAGGCGCTGCTCGAGAAGATCGAGCAGGTCGTGCGGCTGATCCGCTCGAAGGGAGTCGGGGTGTTCTTCGTGACGCAGAATCCTCTCGACATCCCGGACACGGTGCTCGGCCAGCTCGGCAACCGGGTGCAGCACGCGCTGCGCGCGTTCACGCCGCGCGATCAAAAAGCGGTCAAGGCCGCCGCGGCGATACGATCGTCGAGGCGATGGCGAAGAGCGCCGCGCGGTCGT
>CAYWGQ010000061.1:0-19897 GCA_964457725.1 uncultured Gammaproteobacteria bacterium | reverse complement strand
TCCCCCAGAGCCCGAACGCGTGATAGCCGACGTACAGGATGATCAGCGTCAGCACCGGATTCAGCTTCAGGTGCCGGCCGTAGATCATCGGGTTCAGCAGGTACGCCTCGAGCGCGTGAATCGCGACGACCATCCCGATCGCCGCGAGCGACAGCACCGGCCCGCCGGCGTTCAGCGCGACCAGCACGATCGGCGTCGTCGAGATGAACACCCCGAGCACCGGGATGAAGCTGCAGACGAACACGATGACCGACAGCATCGCGACGAGCGGGATGCCGAGCAGCAGCAGCCCGATCAGCGTCAGCACCGTGTTCACGACCGCGATCGACGCCTGCGCCTCGATCGCGCGGCCGACGAGCACGCCGAAACGCGCGATCGGCTGCGCGGCCTCGTCGTAGAAATCGCCGATCCGCGAGTTCTTCAGCTGGGCCAGTCCGCGCTTGATGCGTCCGAGGTCGATCAGGATCAGAAAGCTGAACAGCAACGCGAGCAGCGTCGTCGCGATCGCCCGATACAGCATGTTGATGACGGCCGGCGCGTACTCGCGCACGCGCTGGAACTGCTCCGCCATCAGCGCGTTCAGGTAGAGCTGATCCTGCCGGTTGAAGTAGGCCGTGAGCCGCTCGTCGGGCGGCTCGGCCGACAGCAGCGCATCGGCGACCTCCGTCTCGGAGATGCCGAGCCGCGCGCGCTCGTTCGCGAGCCGGAGCTCGATCGCGGTCGCGACGTCGTCGGGGAGGGCGCTCCGCAGGAACCCGGTCAGCGGCTGGCGCAGCGTCGGGTAGCGCTCGACGATGCGGTTCTTGGTCTCGATCAGCGTGAGCTCCGTCGCCGGCAGGTTCTCGATCAGCCGGTTGACCTCCGAGGCGACGCTCGGCACGACGAAGCGCACGAACGAGGCGAGGAGCAACAGGAAGATCACGTAGACGAGCACCAGTGCCGCCCACGGCGGCAGCTTCAGCCGCCGTCGGCCCACTTCCGCCAGCGGCGCCGCGATGATCGCGAGCACGAACGACAGGAAGACGACGGCGAAGAAGTCGCGGAGCAGCCACAGGAGCAGGAAAAGAATCGCCCAGATGACGACCCGGCGATTGCGCTGATAGAACTCGTCGAGGCTGAACGCGCTCATCGCGATGGCGCGCTACTCGAAGAGCTCGGCGTAGTCCTTGTTGTTCTCCGCACAGACGTACTCGCCGATCTGCCATTCGGGGTGCAGCACGAGCGTGCCGCGGTAGCGCACGGGTGCCGCGAACACGTTCGGGTCCTCGACCGTCGCCTCGTACTCGATTGCGCCGTACGACGTGCGCCGATACCGCTCGACGACCCGCATGTCCTCCGTGTGGCGGTGGCCGCTGACGAGCGTCTTGTCGTTGAAGCCGACGACCTCGACGACGAGCGTGTCGCCGTCCCAGTGAGCGACGGAATGCCCCATCCAGGCGGGATCGAGATCCTCGGCGTGCGGAACGCCGATCGGCACGATGCGGAAGAGGTGGTAGGCCTCGTACAGGATCGCGACGACGTCCGGCCGATGCACGATCTGCAGCGGGAACGGCATCATCGTCGCGGCCGGCACGCCCGGCGGAAGACAAAGCGCGCCTTGGCCGAGGTCGTCCTCGCGCGGCGGGACGCGGAAGTGCTCCGCGCCGGGCCGAAGCTCGATCGGGCCCGCGAGCTGCACGTCCCGTCCACCGAGATAGATTCCCGAGAGGTCCGGCTTGCCGTCCGGCAGCCGGGGCACCGGCCGCTCGGCCGCGACCGGCGGCTCGGCCCCCGCGCCGGGCGCGGCATCGGAGCCTGCGACCCGCACCGTCGCCGTTCGTGCGATCTGCCCGCCGGTCCCGGTCACCGTGAGCGTGTAGACGGTCGTCGCGGCGGGCGATACCTCGAGCGAGCCGCGCGTCGCGACCGGACCGACGCCGGGCTCGAGCGACAGCGCGAACGCGTTCACGACCTCCCAGCGCAGCGTCGCCGACCGACCGGGCTCTATCGACGCGGGCTCGGCCGAGAACGACAGGATCTCGGCCGGCGGGCCGCTCGGGGCGCGTCCGGGAAAGCCGGCGGGCGGCGGCGCTTGCGCGGCCGCGCCGGCGCCAAGGACGGCCGCGAGCAGCGCGAACCCGAGGCGCGCGGCGGCGGGCAAGCTTCGACGCGTCTCAGACACGGGACCAGACGCGCAGCTCGGTCCCGTCGGCGAGCGTCACGATCGCGCCGCGCATCGCCGGGGTGCCCGACTTCGCCGGCGCTCCGGTCGCGACGATCGCGTCGCCGGCCTTGACCATGTCGCGCGTCCAGCCGTACCGGCGCATCAGCACCGGAGGGTCGAGCTCCATCGCCCACTCCGCGCGCGCACCGTCCGGGCCCGCGGCCTCGAAATAGACGAAAACGTGCGGGCTCGTCCATTCGACACGCGTGACGACCCCTTCGAGCGTCGTCAGGTTGTCCGTGTCGTACATCGCGATCGAGTGATGCGCCGCGAGCGGCGTCGCCGCCGCCGCCGCGCACGCGGCGAGCGAATGGATGAGGATGCGTCGCATGATCGTATCGGCCAAAGATCGGCTCGGATTATACATGCGCGGCCGGAGGGGCCCGCGAAGGCAGGCCGGGTTGCCCGGCCCGCCGTGCAGGTGACAGACTCGTGCGGATCATCAGGAGCGGAGCCCGTGCTCGACCTCGACGCCTACTTCGAACGCATTGGCTACTTCGGGCCGCGCTCGGCGAGCTTCGACGTGCTCGCGGAGCTGCAGCGGCTGCATCCGGCTGCGATTCCGTTCGAGAACGTGAACACTGTCGTCGGCTGGCCCGTGCCGCTCGACGTGCCGTCGCTCGAGCGCAAGCTCGTCGCGGGCGGCCGCGGCGGGTATTGCTTCGAGCAAAACGTGCTGTTCCGCAACGTGCTCGAGGCCCTCGGCTTCGCCGTTCGCTCGCTCGCGGCCAGGGTCGTCTGGAACCGGGGGGCGGAGGACGCAGCCGAGCCGCTGCCGGCGAGCGAGCTCGGGCCGCGCACCCATCTCCTCCTGCTGGTCGAGCACGGCGGAGACGTGCGTCTCTGCGACGTCGGCTTCGGGGGGCTCACGTTGAACGTGCCGCTTGCGCTCGAGCCCGGCCGCGAGCAGCGCGGGCCGCTCGAGACCTTCCGGCTCGTCGAGCGAGCCGACGGCGAGCTCGCGCTCCAGGCGCACGTCGCCGACGGCTGGCGGTCGCTCTACCGTTTCACGCTCGAGCCGCAGCTGCCGCCGGACATCGAGCTGATGAACCACTACATCGTGACGCACCCGAGCTCCCCGATGCGCACGACGCTGATGGCCGCGCGCTGCACGGCCGATGGCCGTTATGCGCTGCGCGACAACGAGCTCACGGTCAGGCCCGCTTCGGGGGGCGGGGAACGCCGGAAGCTCTCGAGCGCCGCGGAGCTGCGCCGCGCGCTCGAGGGGACGTTCGGCATCGCGCTGCCCGGCGAGCCCGAGGTCGAGCGCGCGCTCGAGCGCGTCGCGTCGCTATAGCGCCGCCGGACCTTGAAGAAAACGGCGGCTATACTGGCCGGCGCTGGTCAGTTCACCACGCAGAGGACCGCGATGATCATCGATTGCCACGGACACTACACCACTGCGCCGAAGGAGCTCGGCGAGTACCGCGAACGACAGAAGGCGGAGCTCGAGGCCGACCCGATGCACCAAGCCGTCAAAGGCACGTTGAACATCAGCGACGACCAGCTTCGCGAGAGCGTCGAGAACGCGCAGCTGAAGCTGCAGCGGGAGCGGGGCACGGACGTGACGATCTTCTCGCCGCGCGCGAGCTGGATGGGCCATCACGTCGGCAACGAGTCGACCAGCATCGCGTGGACGGAGCACTGCAACGATCTGATCTACCGGTTGACGGAGCTCTATCCGAAGAACTTCGTCGGCGTCGCCCAGCTGCCGCAATCGCCCGGCGCGCCGGTCGACTCCTCCGTCCGCGAGCTCGAGCGCTGCGTGACAGAGCTCGGCTTCGTCGGCTGCAACCTGAACCCGGACCCGACCGGCGGCTACTTCACGGGGCCCGCGCTCGGCGACCGCTACTGGTATCCCCTCTACGAGAAGATGTGCGATCTCGACGTGCCGGCGATGATCCACGTGAGCGGAGCGTGCAACACGCCCTACTGGCAGACGACCGGCTCGTACTATCTCGCGGCCGACACGGTCGCCTTCATGCAGCTGATGACGTCGGACATTTTCAAGGATTTTCCGACGCTGCGCTTCATCATCCCGCACGGCGGCGGGGCGGTGCCGTACCACTGGGGCCGCTTCCGGGGGCTCGCGGACATGCTGAAGCGGCCGCCGCTCGCCGAGTCCGTGCTGCAGAACGTCTACTTCGACACGTGCGTCTACCATCAGCCGGGCATCGATTTGCTGCTCGACGTGATCCCGATCGACAACATCTTGTTCGCGTCCGAGATGATCGGTGCCGTGCGCGGCATCGACCCGGAGACCGGTCATTACTTCGACGACACGAAACGTTACATCGACGCGAGCTCGAAGCTGACCGACGCCGAGCGCCGGCAGGTCTTCGAAGGCAACGCGCGGAAGGTCTTTCCGCGGCTCGCGAAGAGGGGGATCTAAAGCGCGCGGCCGGCGCTTTGCCGGACGCTGCCGCGTTCAGTACTGTCGTCGCTTCCGTCGACTTCCAGTGAAGGGGGGCTCCATGCCGATGACGAGGAGGGAAGCGCTCGCCGCGGGCGCCGGGACGATCGCCGCGCTCAAGGTGCCGCACGTGCTCGCGCAATCCGGCGGCCCGAACCTGAAGACGATACCGGCGAGCGGCGAGCAGATACCGCCGATCGGCATCGGCACGAACCGCTACGGGGTCGGCGCGTCGGAGGCCGAGCGCGCCCCGCTTCGGGCGACGATGGCGCGGTTCGTCGAGCTCGGCGGCAAGGTCATGGACACGGCCTACATCTACGGCACGTCCGAGGCCGTCATCGGCGATCTCGCGGCCGAGCTCGGCATCCGCGACCGGCTGTTCCTCGCGACGAAGACGGACATCCGCGGGCAGATCCGCGGCGCCGCAGGCCTGCAAGGCTCGCTCGATCGGCTGAAGACCGACGTCCTGGACGTGATGCTCGTCCACAACCTCGTGAACGCGGCGACCGAGCTGCCGGTGATGCGCGAGTGGCAGCAGGACGGCCGCATCCGCTACATCGGCGCGTCGATCTCGACGCACGATCAGTTCGAGCAGATGGAGCGGTTCATGCGCGAGGAAGACGTGCAGATCGTGCAGTTCAACTACTCGCTCGGCGATCGCCTCGCCGCCGAGCGGCTATTGCCGACCGCGGCCGACCGCGGCATCGCGGTGATGATCAACATCCCGTTCGGCGGCGGCCGCTCGTCGCTGTTCGACGCGGTCGAAGGGCGGCCGCTGCCCGACTGGGCGGCCGAGATCGACTGCGAGACGTGGGCGCAGTTCTTCCTGAAGTACATCATTTCGCACCCGGCGGTCACGTGCGCGATCCCCGGCATGCGGCAGGCGCGTCACGTCGACGACAATTTCGCGGCCGCGTTCGGCGTGCTGCCGGACGCAGAGATGCGCCGGCGCCAGGAGCAGTACTTCGACAGCATCGCGTGACCGCGCCCGGGCCGCCGCTCGGCGCGGCCGTGGCGGCGCGTCGGCGGGTCACGACTCGGCGGTCCGCTCCGTGCCAACGGCGTCCGCGTCCTCCGCGAGCAGCGTGACGATGTCCGCCTCGAGGCGGTCCGGCGGCGTGCGGGGCGCGTAGCGCCGGCGCGGGCGCCCGTGCCGGTCGAGCAAGAACTTCGTGAAGTTCCATTTGATCGCCGGCGTGCCGAGCACGCCAGGCGCCGCTGCCTTCAGCCAGCGGTACAGAGGGTGAGCGTCCGGGCCGTTCACGCTGATTTTCGCGAACAGCGGGAACGTCACGTCGTAAGTTGCGGAGCAGAACGCCTTGATCTCGGCCTCGTCGCCCGGCTCCTGCCGGCCGAACTGATCGCACGGGAAGCCGAGCACGACCAGGCCGCGGTCGCGGTAGCGCCGCCAGAGCGACTCGAGGCCCGCGTACTGCGGCGTGAACCCGCACCGCGACGCGACGTTCACGACGAGCGCCACTCGGCCGGCATAGCGCGCGAGCGGCTGCTCGCGGCCGTCTATGTCCACCGCCGAGAAGTTATGGAGCGAAGTCATCGGGCGAGCTTGACCCGTGAGGGAGCCGTCTTCAAGCTCCGGAGGATGCGACGGAGCGAAGTGCCGGTTCTGATCGTCGGCGGCGGTGCGGCGGGCACGATGCTCACGCTCGAGCTCGCGCGGCGCGGAATCGCGGCGCGGACGGTGGATCGCCTGCCCGGCCCGGCGCCGACCTCGCGCGCAATCACCGTGCACGCCCGCACGCTCGAGATCCTCGAGCGAATCGACGAACGGCTCGTCGGCCGCTTCCTCGCGCACGGCATCCACAACAAGGGCTACGTCCTGCATTTCGTCGATGCGGCGGGCCGGCGCAGCGAGGTACGCCCCGGCCTCGACTTCACGACGATCGACTGCCGTTACCCGTACCTGCTCGTGCACGGGCAGAACGACTCGGAGAACAATATCCGCGACTACACGCGCGAGGCGTACGGCCGCGGGATCGAGTGGCACACGCAGTGCGTCGCCGTGCAGCAGGACGCGGACGGCGTCACCGCGACGCTCGTGCACACCGACCGCAACGACGAGCAAGAGATCGTCCGTTGCCGCTACCTCGTCGCCTGCGACGGCATCAACTCTCGCGTTCGCCGCGAGCTCGGGCTGTCGCAGCAGGAGAGCGACTACGCGGGCACGTATCTCCAGAACCTCGACGGCTACTTGCACGGGTTCCCGGACGTCGACGACTACGTGCACTACTGCGCGGGGACCGATCACTTCATCATGGTCGTGAAGCTGCCGCGCGGCTTTTACCGCCTGCTGCTGTCCGACCGCGGCGAAGCCGCCGACCCGAGCGTGAAGCCCGAGGTCGCGTTCATGAACCTCGTGAACAAGCACTTCGACGGCGTGCGCCTGGGCGACGTCGTCTGGCACTCGAAGTGGCAGAGCTGGGTGCGGCTCGCCGACCACTACCGCGAGGGCAACGTGTTCCTCGCCGGCGACTCCGCCCACGTGCACTCGACGACCGGCGGCCAGGGCATGAACTGCTGCATGCAGGACGCCTACAACCTCGGCTGGAAGCTCGGGCTCGTGCTCGAGGGCCGCGCCCGGCCGGAGCTGCTCGACAGCTACGAAGCGGAGCGGCGGCCGATCGCGGAGCAGGTCATCTGGGCAGCGTCGTCGCTGCACGAGATCTTCATGGGGCACGGCAAGGACATCGCCGAGCGGGCGCAGCGGATCAACGACAAATCGTTCCTCGAGGCGGTCGTCGGCCGCTGCTCCGGAATCTCCTATACCTATCGCGACTACGTCGAGCAGCCTGCCGGGCTCGCGGAGCTGCCCGGGCCCGCGATCGGCGACCGCGCGCCCGATGCGGACCTGCCGGGCGGCCGGTCGGTCTTCGCGCTGACGCGCCACACCGGTTTCACGCTGCTGGCGCTCGGGGGCGCCCGTACGCCGGCAGCGGAGGCCGAGGCGATCGTCGGCCGGCTCGCCGAGCGTTTCCCGGCGATTGCCGCCACGCACGCGCTCGAGCGCTCGGACGACGTCGACCGGCGCTACGGCGTCGCCGACGACGTGCGGCTCTATCTGCTCCGGCCGGACGGGTACATCGGGTTCCGCTGCGCGCTCGGCGAGTCCGCCGAGCTCGAGTCCCACCTCGCGGGCTTCCTCGTCGGCTGAGCGCAGCCGCCGCCGGCCCGCGGCCGCCCGGCCGCGCTGCCGGAAAGAACCATTTATACTCCCCCGAATTTTGACGCTGTCTGCAGGCGGGGGAACGTATGGACTTCGTGTACTTCTTGGGCCGCTTTCACGTCCTGGTGCTGCATCTGCCGATCGGCTTCATCGTCGCGGTGGTGCTGCTCGAGTGGTTGTCGAGAAAGGAGCGCTATCAGAACCTGCAGGGTGCGCTGCCGTTTCTCTGGGGCGCGACGGCCGTATCGGCGCTTGCAACGGTCCTGCTCGGGTACTTCCACTTCGCCGAAGGCGGGTTCGACGGCCCGTCCGGTAACCAGCATCGCTTCTTCGGCACCGTATTCGCCGTGCTCGCGACCGGCGTCGCCGTGCTGCGATCGAGCCGTTTCGCACAGCAGTACGCGCCGGTCTTCCTGCCCGCAAGCGCGGTGCTGCTGCTGCTCGTCTTCATCACCGGCCACTACGGCGGCAACCTGACGCACGGCTCGACCTATCTCGTCGAATACGCGCCGCAGCCGCTCCGCTCGCTCGCGGGCTTAGGCCCCCGCCGGCCGCCCGTGACCGACCTGATGGCCGCGGATCCGTTCGAGGACATCGTGCTGCCGATGCTCCAACAGCGTTGCGCGGACTGCCACAGCCGGGACAAGCGGCAGGGCGAGCTCGACTTGACGAGCCACAGCGCCGCGATGCGCGGCGGCGAGACCGGCCGCGTGATCGTCCCGGGGCGGCCGGACACGAGCGAGCTGATGCGGCGGATCACGCTGCCGCCGAGCGACGAGGCGTTCATGCCGGCGGAGGGCAAGACGCCGCTGACCGACCGGCAGGTCGAGATCATTCGGTGGTGGATCGGGCAGGGTGCGGCGACCGGGACGACGGTCGGGCAGCTCGAGCTGCCGCCGGACGTCGAGCAGCTGCTGCGCGCCGAGCTCGGGCTCGGCACCTGAGAAGCCGCGTTCCCGCGTGGTAGGAGCGGCTGTCCAGCCGCGATCTTCGGCCGTCTGGCCGCGAGGCTTCGTTCGGCGCTACGGTGGTCGCGGCTGGACAGCCGCTCCTACCCAGAGGGGGGCGGCGCTACGGTGGTCGCGGCTGGACAGCCGCTCCTACCAGAGGGGGGCGGCGGCAGGCCGCCCCCGCGAGTCTTCAGAAGCGCCTGCGGACCGTCATCGCCCACTCCTCGGGACGCACGTACGTCGTCTCGATCGTGCCGGCGACGGCCAGGAAGTTCAGCTTGCTCTGAATCGCGCGCTCGTCCGTGATGTTCGTGCCGAAGAGCGCGACGTCCCACGACTGGTCCGGCGACTGCCAGGTGACGCGGGCGTTCACGAGCGTGAACGACGGCGCCCGCGCGAGCGGGTCGTTGTTCGCCGCATAGAACGTCTCGTCCTGGTACGAGGCGCCGATGTGCCAGCCGAACTGGCTGCCGTTCCGGAGATCTGTCGTCCAGCCGACGTTCAACGACGCCTTGTACTCGGGCGTCCGACCCGGGACGCTGTCCTGGTTCAGGAGGCCGGTGCACGAGTTGGCCGGGAAACCGTTCGCGATGCAGTCCGCGAGCGTCGGGACGTCCGTGTACTGGAAGTCGGTGTGCCCGATCGTCGCGTCGATCAGCCAGTGATCGCCGATCGTCGATTGCAGCTCGATCTCGAAGCCGTCGATGTCCGCGCTGCCGGCGTTGCTCGTGATCCAGGACGGGTTGTTGTTCTCGTCGAGGCCGGCCGAGGCGATCTGCATGTCCTCGTAGGTCATGTTGAACACGGACGCGTTCAACCGTAGCCGGTTGTTGAAGAAGTCCGACTTGATGCCGACCTCGAAGTTCTCGAGCGTCTCCGGCCCGAACGGCACGCGCGTCGTCGCGGTCGGGCGCGCGCTCGTGCCGCCGCCGCGGAAGCCTTCCTGATACGTCGCGAACACCATGATGCGATCGTTCACGTCGTAGGCGAGGCTGACCATCGGGTCGGTCTCGGTCGACTCCGCGCGCACCGTCGTCGTCGTCTGGAAGCCGCAGCACGGCTGGCCGTCACGATCGAACCGCTCCTGCAGAATCTCCTTCTCGTCGTCGCTGCGGCGCACGCCGAGTGTCAGCGACAGCCGATCCGTCAAGCTCGTGACGGTGTTCAGGAAGATGCCGGTGTTACGCGTGGTCTGCGTGTCGACACGGTCGATGCAGGACTGCGGGTTCAAGCACGGATAGAGAACGGAGATGTTGGAGTTGAAGTCGTCCGCTTTGAAGTAGAACGCGCCGACGGTCCACTCGGTTCGCTCGTTGAACGCCCGCCCGCTGAAGCGCAGCTCCGCCGTGTCCTGGTCGTCCCTGAACGTGTCGAGCGTGTGATTGATCGGCATCGGCGAGCCGTCCGAATCGCGGCCCCACTGCGCGTCGAACTCGCGGTGCGCGAGGATCGCCGTAACGGACAACGCATCGAACGTCCAATCGAGGGTCGTGCTGACGCCCCAGTGATTGAAGTCGTTGATGTTCGGCGTCTCGATGCCGCCGTCGATGCCGCTGTTGTCGTTGAACCCGGCGAAGTTGATGTCCTCGCGATCCGGGACGAAGCGGCCGTCGTACGGGATGCCCCAGCGGGGCTGCGCGACCTCGCGGCTGTAGCGCGCGTTGTTCGTCTGCGCGGCGTCGATGAACTCGACGAGGTCGTACGGGCTCGTAGCCTTCTGGTCCGTCACGTCGGCGGCGACGCTCATCTCGAACCGATCGCTCGCGACGTAGCGGAGAATGCCGCGCGCGGCCTGGACGTTCTCGTCGCCGAACGTCCCGACGACGCAGTTGCGGTCGGTGCCGCGCTCCGAGGTGCGCGTCGGCAGCGCAAACGCGTTGTCCTCGGGGCTGCCCGGCACGCCGAGGATCGGCGAGTTCGTCGCGGTGTCCCAGCCGACGATGCCGTCGCCGACGCCGGCGAGCTCCGGCGTGCCGCGCTCGATCATGTAGCAGCGGAAGTCGACGTTGTCCTGCCAGCCGTCGCGGCGCTTCGAGACGTACGACACGCGCGAGAACAGCTTGTCCTCGATCAGCGTCGTCTCGAACGAGCCGCGCACGTCCACGCGATCGTAGGTGCCGAGCGTGACCTCGACGTTGCCGCCGTCTTCGCCTTCGCCCGGCTTGCGGGAGATCATGCGGACGACTCCGCCGATCGCGTTCTTGCCGAACAGCGTGCCTTGCGGCCCGCGCAGCACCTCGACACGCTCGAGATCGAGCAGATCGAGGATCGCCCCCGTCGGCCGTCCGAGCACCACGTCGTCGATGTAGATCGTCACGGTCGGCTCGGACGTCGCCTTGAAGTCGCCGTAACCGAGCCCGCGGACCGACGCGGCGAGCGTCGGGCCCCACCCGGAGCCGAGCTGATCGATGACGACGTTCGGTGCCCAGTCCGCGATGTCGATCACGTTCGTGGCGCCGTTGTTGCTCAACGTCTCGCCCGTGATCGCGCTGATCGCAAGCGGCGTCTGCTGGAGCGACTCCTCCCGGAACCGTGCGGTCACCACGACCTCCTCGAGGGCGCGGCTCTGCTGCTGGGACGTCTGGTCCTGTTGGGCGTATGCGGGCACGGCCAGCATCGCGGCCGCGGTGCTCGACAGGGCGAGCGCGGCGCGGGCGACCCGCGGTTGCCTGGTTCGACTCGTTCTCATTGCCCCCTCCTCGGACGCGGGATGCGTCGGGCGTATGGTTGTCTGGCGCTAGCTGATGCGAAAAAGCAACAATGTTCAGACAGTTCCGTTCCCGGAACAGACGCGATTGTAGTTGTCTAGCAACGAGCCGATCAAGGAGCAGAAGGGCTTGCCGGCGAGGCGCCGGCTCCGGGGCGAAGGTCGCGGCGCCGGCGCAACGGGCGCGCCGGCCGAGCGCCGGGGGGTCAGCGCATCCGCTGGCCGCCGCTGCGAGCGCCTGCGGCGCCGCCGCGGTAGCTTCCGCCGCCGCTCGCGGCTCGGCCGCCGCCACCGGACGCGCGCGGCGCGGCGCGCTCGGTCGGCGCGGACCGCGAGGTGGCCGAGCGAGCGGGCGCCGAGGACCGGGACGCGGAGGACCGTGCGGGTGCCGAGGACCGTGTCGGCGCCGACGACCGTGCCGGCGCGGAGTACCGCGCCGGTGCCGAGGATCGTGCGGGCGCCGACTGCGCAGGCGCCATGCGCGCCGCGGATCGCGCCGGCGCCGAGCCGACCGTCGCCGAGCGCGGGGCGGTCGACCGTGCAGGAGCCGGGCGGGCCGGCGCGGTGCCGGCGCCCGGTGCCGACCGCTGCGGCGCCGCGCGGAACGTCGACGTCGACGGGCGCGTCGCACGGGATGCGTCCGCGCGCGGCGGAGTCGTCCCGCCGCTGCGATACGTCCGCTGCGCCGGCGCGTCGCGGGCCGGTGCGCGCAGCGCCGCGCCCGGCGCGGTCTCCCGCGGCCGATAGGCGCTCGTCCCGGCGCTTCGCGCCGCGGTCGTGCTCCGCGGTGCGGTCTGCGCGCGAGCGCGGCCCGCATCGGCCGAGCGGACGCCGGCGCGCTCGACGCTGCGGGCGGCCGGCGCGCGGTAGGCGCGCCCTTCGACGCTGCGGCTCTGCGGGCGCGGTGCGCGGCCTTCCGCCGAGCGCGTGACCCGAACGCCGTCGACGCGGGTGCGGTAGGTCGGACGGGCGCCGTGGCCGTAGCGCGGGCGCCAGACGTTGTTGACGACGTTGATATTGATGTTCACGCCGCGGCGCACGTAGAACGGATCGTAGTAAGACCGGCCGAAGTACGGGTGCGCGTGATGATGGTGATGGTGCACGTGCACGTGATGCGTGTGCCAGCCGATCGAGAACGCCGTCGTGACGCCCCAGAAGAACCCCGTCCGGAAGCGATGGAAGGCGTAGCCGACCGGATACGGGTAGTAGTAGACCGGATACGCCCACGGGTAGTAGTGCACGACCGGATAGACGTGGCGGACGATGACCCGCGCGGGCTCGTAGTACGGCACGTAGATGACTTCCGGATCGGCCGGCCGGATCGCGATCGCCCCGTCGTCGCGCGTGACGACCTGCCGCTCGTCGCTTCGCAAGTTGCCGGCCGCGTACGCCCGATCGCGGAAGTCCTGTATCGCGTCGAGCACGTCCGCATGCTGCGCGAGCACCGCCTCGCCGAGCTGCCACGTCCAGTCGAGGTCGTCGTTCAGGAGCTCGATGACCTCCGGGTAGTTCAAGAGCGCGACGACCGAGTCGTCCCAGCTCTCGTCGGGCTCGAGCCCGGGATTGCGCTCGCGTTCCTCGAGCAGCCGTGCGGCCTGCACGATCTGCAGCGGATACGTCGCCGCCGGCAGCACGATCGCAATCAGGTCGTCCGGGTAGAGCGCGATCGGCCCGACGAGCCGTTCGAGCTCGGCGGACGACAAGAGCGCCTCGGCCGGCAGCTCGTCCGGCTGCGCGAGGGCGGGCCGCGGCAACGCGGCGGCCGCGGCCAACAGCGCGAGCAGTGGCAGAACCCGCTGCCACCAAGTCCATCCCGGTCGAATCGCGGCTGCGCAACGCATGACGGCCTCTGCCCCTCGGGCGGGGTTTGGGTATCGTAGCCGCAAGCCTAGCCGGGCCTAGCTGAACGGGGCGTGAACGCGCTTGCCGGCGACGGCTACCATCCCTCCAGCACGCCGCCGTCGAACCAGTCCCAGAGCAGATAGAAGACGACCTCCGTCGTCCGGGCCGAGCGGTCCGTGATCGGCACGCGGACGCCCGCGTTCGCCATGACGTGCTGACGGGTGCTCAGCGTCACCTGAAACTGCGGCACGAGGTCGTAGCTCCAGTCGCCGCCGCCGCCGAGCTCGCGCGAGGCGAGCACCTCCACGATCGGCGTCCACGCGCGTCCGAACCTGCCGCGCGTCCACGTGCGGCCGAGCGCGACGCGTGCGCCGAGCTCGTCCTCGAGCGAGCCCGACGCCGGAAACTCGGCGAACGCGTGCACCTGCACAAACGAGTCGCGCGGCAGGATTTTGCCGAACGTCACGAACGGCTCGAAGACCGTCGTGCCGCGGCCGAAGCCTTTCGCCTCGTCGCCTGTCGGCAGGATCAGCTCGCCGCCGATGCTGAATATCGAGCCGCGCTCGAAACTGTGACGAACCGTGCGCTTGACCGCGACGAACAAATCGCCGGTGCCCGACGTGCGCCCTTCCGGCGGTCCGATGTCCGCGCGCGTGAGCGGCACGCCGATCTCCATCTGGTTGCGGGGGCCGAAGCGTTGCTCCCAAAGAAACTCGTGAGTCAACGAGCTCGGACCCTCGGTCGCGATGCTCGTCGTGATCACCGCCTCGTCTTCCGGATAGGCCTTCTCGGTGAACAGTGCGCGCGGCAGGTTCAGCTCTCCGCGCGGCCACCGTTCGTCGGTGCAGAACCCGCGCACGTGCTCGAGCGCGGCCGCGATCTCCTCGTCGCTCAACGCCTCGCCGAACGCGGGCATCAGCCGATCGAATCCGCGCGCGGGCCCGCCGTTGTGGGTGACCGCGGCCCAGTCGCTGTCGGGCTCCCGCACGGCGAAGTCGCAGTCGGTGAAATCCGCGAGCGGCACGTCGAAGCCGAGCTCCGCGCGGGTCCGGCCCCGCCCGTCGGCGCCGTGGCAGGCGGCGCATGCGGCGGCGTAGATCTCCGCGCCGCTGCGGTCCTGCGCGATCGCCGCCGACGTCACTGCGCCGAGCGCGGCGACGAGCGCCGCAAAGCCTTGGCGTGTGCTTGCCACCCGACGCTCCCTTTGCTCGTTGCAGCGTAGCGAGCCGGCCCTGGAGGCGAACAGTCCGTATTTCTCGCAATGGTGCGCGTCTGCGAACGATGCGAGCCTGCAATGCGCAGCGGAAGCATAGTGGTACGCGGGAGAGCGGGCGGGAGTCGAATTCGATGCGCCTGCAAATCGTTTGCATTCTCGTCGCCGTGATCGCCGGCACGTCCGCGCGCGGGCAAGACGAGCCTCATGCCGCTCTTGCCGCGCGTTTGTTCCCGACGTCGGAACAATGCATCGCGTGCCACAGCGGCATCCACACTGCGTCGGGCGAGGACGTGTCGATCGGCTACGCATGGCGTGCGTCGATGATGGCGAGCTCGGCCCTCGACCCGTACTGGCACGCCGGCGTGCGCCGCGAGGTCATGGATTATCCGCAGGCCGAGGACGCGATCGAGGACACGTGCTCGACCTGCCACATGCCGATGGCGCGCTTCGCCGCCGTTGCAAGCAACGGGCGGGGACGCGTATTTGCGAATCTCGCGCCCGAGCCCGCCCCCGCCGCGGTCGACGGCGTCTCGTGCTCGGTGTGTCACCAGATCGAGGCCGAGGGTCTCGGCACCGAGGCGAGCTTCGACGGCGGCTTCACGGTGGATCTCTCGGCGTCGGGACAGCCGCGGCGGATGTTCGGGCCGCACGACGTCGATCCGGGGCTGCAGACGTTGATGCAGTCGGCGAGCGGCGCCGTTCAGGCGCAAGCGACGCACTTGCGCGAATCGGAGCTCTGTGCCACCTGTCACACGCTCTACACGCACGCGCTGTCGGTCGGCGAGGAAGGCGTTGCCGATGCGCTCCCCGAGCAGGTGCCGTATCTGGAGTGGCTCGCGAGCGATTACCGCGAGACGCGGAGCTGTCAGAGCTGCCACATGCCGGAGCCCGCCGAGCAGGTGCCGATCAGCTCCGTGCTCGGAGCGCCTCGCCCCGGCTTCTCGCGGCACGACTTCCGCGGCGGCAATGCGTTCATGCTGGGCATCCTGAGCCGCCATCGCGGCGAGCTCGGCGTGCAGGCGTTGCCGCAAGAGCTCGACGCGGCGATCGCGCGCACGAAGGCGTTCCTAGCCGAGTCGACCGCGCGCGTGGGAATCGACTCGGCGGCGCGAGCGGGGCGCGAGCTCGCGTTCGACGTCGCGATCGAGAACCTCGCGGGCCACAAGTTTCCCACTGCGTACCCGTCGCGGCGCGCGTGGCTCCACGTGACGGTCACCGACGCGAACGGCGAGCTGGTGTTCGAGTCGGGCGCGATGCGCGCGGACGGCTCGATCGTCGGCAATGCCAACGACGACGACGCGAGTCTCTTCGAGCCGCACTACCGCGAGATCACGAGCGCCGATCAAGTGCAGATCTACGAGCCGATCATGGTCGGCCCGGACGGGCGCGTGACGACAGGATTGCTGACGGCGGTGCGCTACGTGAAGGACAACCGGCTGTTGCCGGCCGGTTTCGACAAGGCGACTGCGAGCCGTGACGTCGCGGTGCAGGGCGCCGCGCGCGACGATCCGGATTTCACGGGCGGCGGCGATCGCGTTCGCTACGCCGTCACGCTTCCCGCCACCGCGCGAGCGCCGCTCAGAGTGCGTGCCGAGCTCGCGTTTCAGACGATCGGGCATCGCTGGGCGAACAACCTGCGCGGCTATCGCGCCCCGGAGCCGGAGCGGTTCCTGCGCTACTACGACGCGGCGGCCGCCGGCTCCGCAATGGGAATCGCCGCCGCGGCTGCCGTCGTCGATTGACTCGCATCCGAGAACGTCTCGCGATCGTCGGGGTCTAATGCGACGCCCGCCGCGCGCTCGCGCGCGAAGCGAAATCGGCTCCGCCATAGTATGATCGCGGTCGACCGGCGAGGAGCAACCCGCCGAGTGGAACGTTTATCATCGCGTTCCCGCGCGGCAGGTAGAGCATCGAGCCGTCGGCGCACGCGCCGCACGGCTTTCGTCCGAACCGCCGCCACTGACTCAAAGCTGTCGAGGACCCTGCAAACATGGCAAGCATTGCGGACATTTCCATCATCGATTCGAACACAGCGAAGGCCGAGACCGATCCGTCCGGTTCGGTGCGAACGCTGTGCAGCCCGGACCTCTGCGGTTCGAAGACGCTGACCGTTTACCGGCGCACGATCGAGGCCGGCCGACAGCTCGACGTCAAGGCGGACGGGGAGTACCACCTGCTCTACGTGATGACGACACCGGCGAACGGCGTGGTTCGCTTCCGCGGCGAGGAGCACAAGGCCGAGGAGGGCGCCGGCGTCCTGCTCGTGCCGGGCGAGTCCGCCGAGCTCGCGACGTCGGGCTCGAGCATGGACGTCCTGCACATGGTCGTGCCGAAGCCGCCGGAGGGTGTCGAGCAGGGTCTGCCCGGCGGCCCCGGCTACTTCTTCAACAGAAGCTCGCTGCGCACGCTGACCGACGCGAGCGGCGGCCGTGTGCGCCGGTTCTGCGCGGAGTCGAGCGTGCGGCTGCTCGACGGCAGCAGGCTCACGCCGACGAACGCGATCCAGGCGGGCGAGATGCACTACAACGAGGGCGGTTCCTCTCCTTATCACTTGCATCTCGGAACGCCCGCGAATCCCGACGGCGCCGCGCACTGCTACATGACGTTCAAGGGGCGTGGCCGCGTGGAGGTCGAAGGGGATTCGCGCGACATCGAGCCGGGCACGCTCGTCTACTTCCCGCCCGGCGTTCCTCATCGGTTGAGCGCGCTCGACGGTCCGTTGGACTACTTCGAGATCCAGGCGTGGAGAAGCTTCAAGACCAACGTGCTGAGCGAGGAGCCGCTCGGGTTGCGGTGGTACTACGAGCCGGAGCGCCCGGGCGCCGAGCCGGCGGAGTGGAATCAGAGCTGAGCGTCCGCTCGCGCGACGCGGCGACGAGACCGGATGCCGGTCTCGCGCCGCGTCGCTTCCATCGCCGTTGACGGAGCGTCGCTCCCGGCCTCCTCATCCCTCGTCCATACACGATCCGATCCGATTGCTCAGCAGTCGTGCGTAAGGGCACGCCCGCAGCGCGGGGATTCTCAACCGCGCCACGTGCTGCTACCTTGCGCGTGGCTTCAGGGGCGTCTTTCGACTGGGGAGCGGCAACACGATGAGGATCGGTATCCCGAAGGAAATCCACGCGGGCGAGAAGCGGGTGGCCGCGACGCCTTCCGCGATCGTCGAGCTCCGCAAGCTCGGGTTCGCCGTGGCCGTGGAGTCGGGTGCCGGCGCGGCCGCGAGCTTCGACGATGCTGCGTACGAGCGCGCGGGTGCCGCGATCGTCGCGGGCCCGGAGGCGCTCTGGTCGACGAGCGACGTCATATTGAAGGTGCGCGCGCCGGAGCATCATCCGGCGCTCGGCCGTGACGAGACGGAGCTGCTGCGCCCGGGGCAAGTGCTGATTTCGTTCCTGTGGCCGGCGCAGAACCCGGAGCTCCTCGCGCGGCTCGCCGCACGCGGCGTCACGGCGCTCTCGATGGATGCGATCCCGCGCATCTCGCGGGCGCAAAAGCTCGATGCGCTGTCGTCGATGGCGAACATCGCCGGCTACCGGGCCGTGATCGAGGCGGCGCAGCACTTCGGCCGGTTCTTCCGCGGACAGATCACCGCCGCCGGCAAGATGCCGCCCGCAAAGGTGCTGGTGATCGGCGGCGGCGTCGCCGGGCTCTCGGCCATCGGCACCGCGAAGGGTATGGGTGCGATCGTCCGCGCGTTCGACACGCGGCCTGCGGTCAAGGAGCAGGTCGAGAGCATGGACGCCGAGTTCCTGGTCCTCGACTTCGAGGAGGAGGGCTCGGGCGTCGGCGGTTACGCGAAGGTGATGAGCCCGGAATTCATCGCCGCCGAGATGGCGCTCTTCCGCAGGCAAGCGGAGGAGGTCGACATCATCATCACGACGGCGCTGATCCCGGGTAAGCCGGCGCCGAAGCTGATCACCGCCGACATGGTGGAGCTGATGCGGCCCGGCAGCGTCATCGTCGATCTCGCGGCCGAGCAGGGCGGCAACTGCGAGCTCACCGTTCCCGACGAGCTCGTCGTGCGCCACGGCGTCACGATCATCGGCTACACGGATCTGCCGAGCCGCCTGCCGACGCAGTCGAGCGAGCTCTACGCGACGAACCTGCGTCACCTGCTGACGGATCTCTGCCCGAGGAAGGACGGCGAGCTCGTGCTCGATCTCGACGACGAGGTCGTTCGCGCGGCCACGGTCGTCAAGGACGGCGAGGTCGTCTGGGAGCCGCCGAAACCTCCGCCGCCGGCTGCCGCGAAGCCGAAGCCGCCGGCCGCGCCCGCAGTGACCGCGGCCGAGGCGCCCGCGCCGACGCGCCCACGCTGGCTCGGTCCGGCCGTCGCGCTCGTGCTCGGCGGGCTCGCGCTGCTCGGCATCGGCGCGGTCGCGCCGCCGTCGTTCATGTCGCACTTCACCGTGTTCGTGCTCGCGTGCTTCGTCGGCTACATGGTGATCTGGAACGTGACGCCGGCGCTGCATACGCCGCTGATGAGCGTCACCAACGCGATCTCGAGCATCATCATCATCGGCGCGCTGCTCCAGGTGAGCTCGCCGGAGCGCTGGATCGCGTGGGTCGCGGGCTTCACCGTGCTGATCACGAGCGTGAACATCGCCGGCGGGTTCGCCGTCACGCGGCGGATGCTCGCGATGTTCCGGCGCGACGAGGGCGCGGCGCGCGCGGCCGGACGGCACGCGCCGGCACACGCAGGACGGAGGCACTGATGGCCGCGGGCGTGGTGACCGCCGCCTACATCGGCGCGACGGTGCTGTTCATCCTCGCGCTCGGCGGGTTGAGCAACCAGGAGACGGCGCGGCGCGGCAACCTCTACGGCATGCTCGGGATGGGCATCGCGCTCGTCGCGACGATCCTCGGCGTCGTCACCGACAACTACGGAATCTTGATCGGCGCCCTCGTGATCGGCGGCGCGATCGGGCTCGTGCTCGCGCGGCGCGTGCAAATGACGCAGATGCCGGAGCTCGTTGCGATCCTGCACAGCCTCGTCGGCCTCGCCGCGGTGCTGGTGGGCTTTGCGAACTTCGGCGGCCACGCCGCGGACCTCGCCGGCGCGGAGCGCGTGATCCACGACGTCGAGACCTATCTCGGAATCCTGATCGGCGCGGTCACGTTCTCCGGTTCCGTCGTCGCGTTCGGCAAGCTCTCGGGCCGGATCGGCGGCAAGCCGATGCTGCTGCCCGCCCGGCACTGGCTGAACCTCGCGCTCCTCGCGATCGCCGTCTGGATGGGGATTCTCTTCGTCCAGCAATCCGCCGAGGGCGGCGGGCTCGTCCCGCTCGTCGTGATGACGATCGTCGCGCTCGTGTTCGGCGTGCACATGGTCGCCGCGATCGGCGGTGCCGACATGCCGGTCGTGATCTCCCTGCTCAACGCCTT